>NZ_JBHYVC010000023.1:0-108235 GCF_042749965.1 Streptomyces sp. NPDC059454
CTGCCACAGCTGGCCGAGCTTGGCCTGGCTGTACTGCGCGGTCAGCTTCGCCCGGGAGAAGGCGAGGATGAAGTGCCGCCGGTCCCAGAGCTGACAGACGTACTCCCTGAGGGACGGCCGGGCGCCGCTGACGGACAGCCCGTACTTGGCGGCGAGCCGGTCCGCCGTCAGGCCCTCGTCGGGCGGCACGGTCGCGGTGGCCGCGGCCGTGCCGTCGTGCGTGGTCTCACTCACTGGTGGAAAAACTTTCGTCCTCGAGATGCGCGGCCCGCAAAGGGCCTGGCATGAGCCGGGGAGCCTGGGTACGGCCCCGATGTTCCCGGATACGAGCTTGTCAGATGACGGGAGGCCGGCCCAGTCGGGTCAGCCGCCACACCGTACGCCACTTCATGGGCCGGCGGGGGCCGCAGGGGGTGGTCCAGCCCTCCCGGAATCCGCCGAACCACGCCTTCAGCGCGGGGCGCGAGGGCCGGCGCAGGAGGGTGAGGAGCATCCAGACGCCCAGGTAGACCGGGACCAGGAACGCGGGAAGGTTGCGGCGGGCCAGCCAGACCCGGTTACGGGCGACCATGCGGTGGTAGACCGCGTGCCGCGACGGGGCGGTGGTCGGGTGGTACAGCACCATGTCGGACCGGTAGTCGATCATCCAGCCGGCGTCGAGGGCCCGCCAGGCCAGATCGGTCTCCTCGTGGGCGTAGAAGAACGCGTCCGGCAGCCCGCCGACCTCGGCGAGGACCTTGGTGCGTACGGCGTTGGCGCCGCCGAGGAAGGTGGTCACGCGGGAGGAGCGCATCGGGTCGGAGGCGCGCAGCCGGGGCACGTGGCGGCGCTGGGTGACCCCGGTCTCGGGGTCGGCGATGCGGAAGCTGATGATGCCGAGCGCCGGGTCGGCCCCGAAGGCCTCGCGGCAGAGTTCGGCGGTGTCGTGGCCGGCGAGCAGGCCGTCGTCGTCGAGGAACAGCAGGATGTCGACGTCGGTACCGCCGGGGCCGAAGGCCTCGATGCCGACGTTGCGGCCGCCGGGGATGCCGAGGTTCTCCGGCAGTTCGACGGTGCGTACGCCCTCGGGGACCTCCGGGACGGGCGAGCCGTTGCCGACGACGACGACCTGGACCGGGTCGCCGTCCTGCTTCGCGACCGAGTCCAGCAGGGCGCGCAGCTCGTCGGGGCGGTTGCCCATGGTGATGATCACCGCGCCGACCTTCATGCCGGCGCTCACTTCAGCCTGCTGGAGGCGAGGACGGACACCAGGTGCAGCAGGGTCTGCAGCAGGGCGATACCGGCGAGGACGGCGGTGCCCAGGCGGGTGAAGAACAGGTCGCCCTGGACCGCGTCCGCGATCGCGAGGACCAGGATCAGCAGGGACGCCTCGATGCCGAGGATGAGGCGGTGGAACTTGAACGCGGCGGCGGCCCGGCGGGCCAGCGCCATGCCGGAGGAGCGCATCTCGGAGGCGGCCTCCTTCACCGGCGGCAGCCCGTTCTGGTGGCGGGCGACGCCGACGAGGTCGGTCTCGGCCTTGACCAGGATCGCGCCGAGGGCGGCCAGGGTGCCGAGGAAGGCCCAGAGCCAGTCGATCCGGCCGGGGCCCCACGGGTCGGCGGCGCGCAGGCCGAGGCCGACCAGGACGGCCGCGTCGGTGAGGTAGGCGCCGACCCGGTCGAGGTAGACCCCGCCGAGCGAGTACTGCTTCTTCCAGCGGGCGATCTCGCCGTCGACACAGTCCAGCAGGAGGTACATCTGGACCATGACCACGCCGAGGACGGCCCCCGTGATCCCCGGCACCAGCAGCGCCGGGGCCGCGAGGACTCCGAAGACGGTCATCAGGTACGTGAGCTGGTTGGGGGTGACCCTGGTGTTCACCAGGTAGCGGTCCACCCGCAGGGACACCTCGCGCATGTAGAGGCGTCCCATCCAGTGCTCACCGCTGCGCCGGTCCTTGACCCCAGCGGGGTGCACGACCGGACGGAGTTCAGCTACTGATGGCCTTGACATAGTCGGCGTAGACGTCCTTGATCTGTTCGGTCTTCAGGTCGAGATGTTCGAGGATGGTGAAGCGTCCGGGGCGGGTCTCCGGGGCGAACTCGACGACCCGGACGAATTCGTCCGGCGTGAACCCGATCTCCTCCGGCAGCACCGGGAGCCCGTGCCGGCGCAGCACCTCGGCCATGTGGGCCGATTCCTCGTGGGCGCCGCGCAGGTACATCGCGAAGGCGGCGCCCAGTCCGCACTGCTCGCCGTGGGCGGCGGCCCGCTTGGGGTAGAGCAGGTCGAAGGCGTGGTTGATCTCGTGGCAGGCGCCGGAGGAGGGGCGGGAGTCGCCCGACACGGACATGGCGATGCCGGTGAGGACCAGCGCCTCGGCCAGCACCTGGAGGAAGCCGTCGTCGCCGACCCCGCCCGGGTGCCGCAGCACCGCCTCGCCGGCCTGCCGGGCCATGGCGGCGGCCAGGCCGTCGATCTTCTCCCCGTTGACGCGGTGGGCCAGTTCCCAGTCGGCGACCGCGGAGATGTTGGAGATGGCGTCGCCGATGCCGGACCGCACGAAACGGACCGGGGCCTCGCGGATGACGTTGAGGTCGATGACGACCGCGATCGGGTTCGGTACGCCGTACGAGCCGCGGCCCGCGTCGTTGTCGAGGGTCGCGACCGGCGAGCAGAGACCGTCGTGCGCCAGGTTGGTGGCGACGGCGACCAGGGGCAGGCCGACGCGCGCCGCCGCGAACTTGGCGCAGTCGATGATCTTCCCGCCGCCGAGGCCGACGACCGCGTCGTAGTGGCCGGCCTTTATGTCGCCCGCCAGCCGGATCGCGTCGTCGATGGTGCCGCCGCCGACCTCGTACCAGCTGGCGCCGGGCAGCGAGGGGGCGATCCGCTCGCGCAGCCGGGCGCCCGAGCCGCCGCTGACGGCGATGGCCAGCCGGCCCGACTGCGAGATGCGCTCGTCGGCGAGGACGCAGGCCAGGTCGTCGAGGGCACCCGGGCGGATGTCCACGACGACCGGCGAGGGGATGAGCCGAGTCAGTACTGGCACGCGATCTCCCGTCCGCGGGCGAGATCGTCGTGGTTGTCGATCTCCACCCACTTGACGTCGCCGATCGGCGCCACGTCGATCCGGAAGCCGCGGTTCACCAGTTCCTGGTAGCCGTGCTCGTAGAACTGCTGCGGGTCGGTCTCCCAGACGGTCTTCAGCGCGTCGGCGAGTTCGGCGGCGGCGTCGCCCTCGATGAGGGTGACGCCGATGTACTCGCCGGTGGCCTCAGCGGGATCCATCAGCTTGGTGATCTTCGTCATGCCCTTGGCGGGGTCGACGACGACCTTCATCTCCTCGTCGGCGAGCTGCTTGACCGTGTCGAGGGCGAGGATGATCCGCCTGCCCTCGCCGCGGGCGGCGAGCAGGGTCTTCTCGACGGAGACCGGGTGCACGGTGTCGCCGTTGGCGAGGATCACGCCGTCCCGGAGGGCGTCACGGCCGCACCACAGGGAGTAGGCGTTGTTCCACTCCTCGGCCTTGTCGTTGTCGATGAGGGTGAGCTCGAGGCCGTACTTCGCCTCCAGGGCCGCCTTGCGCTCGTACACGGCTTCCTTGCGGTAGCCGACGATGATCCCGACCTCGGTCAGACCGATCTCGGCGAAGTTGGCGAGGGTGAGGTCCAGAACCGTCGGTTCGCCCTCTATGCCCGCGGGCCCCACCGGCACCAGCGCCTTGGGAAGGCTGTCGGTGTAGGGGCGCAGACGCCGTCCGGCGCCGGCCGCCAGCACGAGGCCGATCATGCGGGTTCTCCTTCATCGTGTACGGCGGGCGCCCCTGCGGACACCCAGAAGCGGATGCTCTCGACGAGCACCAGCAGGGCCACGGCCACGGCGAGGACCGTGAGCGCGACGGTGAACTGCGAGGCCGTGAGCAGCGCCGCCAGGACGGCGACCGCGAGCGTGCGGCCCTCGTGCCCCCCGATCGCCCGCACCAGCCAGCGCGGGGACGCGCCCGCGTTGCCGCGGATGCGGTAGACCGTGTCGTAGTGATGGTAGGCGACCGCGGCCACCAGCCCGTAGGCCGCCGGAAGGGCCCCGTTCACGTCCGCGTCGGCCGCCAGTGCCAGGACGGTGCCGTACTCGGCGGCGCGGAGGAACGGCGGGACCAGCCAGTCGAGGGCGCCCTTGAGGGGGCGGGCGACGGCGAGGGCGGAGGTCAGGACGTAGCCGCAGGCGGCGACGGTCGTCCAGGGCCCGCCGAAGCCGGTGAGCACGGCCGTGGCGACGACCGCGAGACCGCCGAGCAGGGCGACGGCGGGGGCGGTGAAGCCGGGCAGGCGCCGCGCGGGGTTCTTCAGCGGGCCGGTGAGCGCCTGGGCGAGCGGGCCGGAGTCGGCGAGGTCCGCCAGCGCCTGCGCCGCCCGGTCGGTCCGGCGGGCCTTGCGGGTCAGCGAGCGCAGGACCCGGCCCGCCGTGGTGTACGTCGCGGCGAAGGCGCAGCCGATGAGCAGGGCGTAGAAGGTGATCCGGGGGGTGGTGACGGCCGTGAGAACGGCGATCATCGCCCAGCGTTCACCGATGGGCAGGACGATCATGCGGCGCAGCCAGACCGTCCAGCCGACGCTGTCGAGCTTGTCGGAGAGGGCGGCGGTGGGGCTCGTGTTGGCGGTGGCGTCGTGGTTGGCCTCGTTGAAGGAGAAGTCGACCACGTGCCGGCAGGTCTGCAGGACCATCGCGCCGAGCGCGAGGGCCCATACGTCGTCACCGCCGCGGGCGGCTCCGAGGGCGAGGCCCGCGTAGTAGGCGTACTCCTTGGCGCGGTCGAAGGTGGCGTCGAGCCAGGCGCCGAGGGTGGAGTACTGCAGGGAGTAGCGGGCGAGCTGGCCGTCGGTGCAGTCCAGCACGAAGGAGGCGATGAGCAGCACGCCGGCGGCGACGAAGCCGCCGCGGGTGCCGGTGGCGGCGCAGCCGGCGGCTATGAGCGCGGTGAGCAGGGAGGCGGTGGTGACCTGGTTGGGGGTCAGTCCGCGGCGGGCGCACCAGCGGGCGATGTAGCGCGAGTACGGGCTGATGAAGTAGGTGGTGAAGAAGCCGTCGCGGGCCTTGACGGCCGACTTCAGGCGTACGGCCTCGTCGTCGACGGCGGCGACGGCCTGCCGGGCCTCGTTGCGGGCCTGGGGGTCGCCGGGGACGGTGGCGACGAGGCTGCCGAGCTCGGGGCGGTGCACGTCGGCACCGTCGGTGCCGAGGGCCGCGACGACGCGATCGGCGAGGCTGTCGGCCGAGGTGGTGCCGCCGGCCGGCTCGGCGGTGGCCGCGGAGTTCTCGCGGGCCAGCGCGCGGTTCAGGGCCTGGCGGCCGGCCGGCTGGGCGGTGACGGCGCCGGGGACGGCGGCGAGCGGGAAGCGGGGGTCGGTGAGGCCGAGGCGCAGTGCGTGCACATGGCCCACGAAGCGGGCGTCGACCACGGCGACCCGCTGCCCGGCGGGCACCCCGGCGAGCAGGGTCTCGGCCTCGGCGGTGCCGGACGCGATCCGTACGTCGAAGCCGAGGGAGCGCAGATCGCCCTCGAGTGACGAACCGGGGACCGGCTGACCGGTGAGGATGGCGGTCGACAACCGAATCTCACTCCCTGGATACCGACGCGTCGACGCCGGTCATGTACACGATGAGGCGCCCGTTCGGATCCCCGGGCGGCATGTCGGCAGAGGTTATCGGATGTCCGGAAGCCCGCGTTCACCGCCCGTTCGGCGATTGGATCGGCACGGTTCGCCCGCGCGCCCCTGCCGCGATCATCATCGGTGATGCGGGGCCCGGCCCACAAACCGCCGCACCAGAACGGGCATTTGGTCCGAGTCCACATATCTGGGGCCGTCGAGTCCGCTCGGCATAGGGTGGGCGACCATGACATGGCTGATCACCGGCGGGGCCGGTTACATCGGGGCACATGTGGCGCGGGCCATGACCGGTGCCGGGGAGCGGGTCGTGGCGCTGGACGACCTCTCGGCCGGGGTGCCGGCGCGACTGCCCGCCGACGTCCCGCTGGTCAGGGGCTCGTCGCTGGACGGCGAGCTGCTGAAGCGGGTGTGCGCTGAGCACGGGGTGACGGGGGTGGTGCACCTCGCCGCGCGCAAGCAGGCCGGCGAGTCCGTGGCGCGGCCGACCCGGTACTACCGGGAGAACGTGGGCGGCCTCGCGACGCTCCTGGACGCCGTCGCCGGCGCCGGGATCGAGCGCTTCGTCTTCTCCTCGTCCGCGGCCGTGTACGGCGACCCCGGTGTGGATCTCATCACGGAGGACGCGCCCTGCGCCCCGGTGAACCCCTACGGCGAGACCAAGCTCGCCGGTGAGTGGCTGGTCCGGGCGGCGGGCCGGGCGCACGGCATCGACACGGTGTGCCTGCGCTATTTCAACGTGGCGGGGGCGGCGGCGCCGGAGCTGGCCGACACCGGTGTCTTCAACATCGTGCCGATGGTCTTCGACCGGCTCACCCGCGACGAGGCCCCGCGCGTCTTCGGCGACGACTATCCGACGCCGGACGGCACGTGCGTCCGTGACTACATCCACGTGGCCGATCTGGCGGAGGCGCACCTGGCGGCGGCCCGGGTGCTGTCCGAGGGGAACCTCACCGGAGACCTGACGGTGAACATCGGCCGCGGCGAGGGCGTCTCGGTGCGCGAGCTGATCACGGTCATCGGCGAGGTCACCGGCGACAGGCGGGCCCCGCTCGTCGAGGGCCGCCGCCCCGGCGACGCGCCCCGCGCGGTGGCGTCGGCCGCCCGCGCGGCCGAGCGGCTCGGCTGGACCGCCCGGCACTCGGTGCCCGAGATGATCGACTCGGCATGGCGGGGATGGCGGCTGCACCACGGCGGCTGAGCGGCGAACGACGTCGGCCATCACCTGACCTGCGAATCGTTTACGCAGGTCAGGGCAGATGACAACGGTGTTCAGTGCCGCGTTGCGGATACCCCCTCCCCGTAGTTCACTGTGATCCGGACGGGGACACGGGAAGGGGCCTTTCGATGGGGGCTGGGCACGATCACGGGCATGCGCACGGCGCGCCCGCCGGCGGTACCGCGAGCGCGGCGTACCGCGGCAGGCTGCGGGTGGCGCTGGCGATCACGCTCGGGGTCATGGTGATCCAGATCGTCGGCGGCCTGCTGGCGGACTCGCTCGCCCTGGTCGCGGACGCGGCCCACATGGCGACGGACGCCGTGGGCCTGGGCATGGCGCTGCTCGCGATCCATTTCGCGAACCGCCCGGCGAACGAGCACCGCACCTTCGGCTACGCCCGCGCGGAGATCCTGGCCGCGCTGGCCAACTGTCTGCTGCTGCTCGGCGTCGGCGGCTACGTGCTGTACGAGGCGGTCGAGCGGTTCGTCACCCCGGCCGGCACCGACGGCGGCCTGGCGATGTTGTTCGGTGTGATCGGCCTGGCCGCCAACCTGGTGTCGCTGGCCCTGCTGATGCGCGGGCAGAAGGAGAGCCTGAACGTGCGCGGCGCCTTCCTGGAGGTGGCGGCGGACGCGCTCGGCTCACTCGCGGTGATCCTCGCCGCGCTGGTGATCCTGACCACCGGCTGGACGGCCGCCGACCCGGTCGCCTCCCTGGTGATCGCGGTGATGATCGTGCCCCGGACGTGGAAGCTGCTGCGCGAGACCCTGGACGTGCTGCTGGAGGCCGCACCCAAGGGCGTCGACATGCGGCAGGTACGGGCGCACATCCTGGCCACCGACGGCGTGGAGGACGTGCACGACCTGCACGCCTGGACGATCACCTCGGGGATGCCGGTGCTCTCCGCGCACGTGGTCGTCAGCTCCGACGTCCTGAGCGCCATCGGGCACGAGAAGATGCTGCACGAGCTGCAGAACTGTCTGGGCGCCCACTTCGACGTGGAGCACTGCACCTTCCAGCTGGAGCCCGGCGGGCACGCGGAGCACGAGGCGCGCCTCTGCCACTAGGACGGGGCCGCCGCACGCCGACGCGCCGGGGAACACGGCCCGCCGCCCCCGTGGGGGCGTCCCGGGACATGCGGGTGCGTCAGGGAGTGCCGGGAGTGCCGGATTCGTGCGGCAGACTTGGGGCGCGAAGACCGAGTGAAGGATGGGTATGCCGATCACACCTGCCACCGCGACGAACAGCCCGTCGAACGGCGCCGCCGAGCCGATTTTGCTGGAACTGGTCGACGAGGACGGCGTGACGACCGGCACGGCGGAGAAGCTCGCCGCCCATCAGCCGCCGGGGCGGCTGCACCGGGCGTTCTCGGTGTTCCTGTTCGACGAGCGGGGACGGCTGCTGCTGCAGCAGCGGGCGCTGGGCAAGTACCACTCCCCCGGTGTGTGGTCCAACACCTGCTGCGGTCACCCCTACCCCGGTGAGGCGCCGTTCGCGGCGGCGGCCCGGCGGACCTTCGAGGAGTTGGGCGTGTCCCCGTCGCTGCTCGCCGAGGCCGGCACGGTCCGCTACAACCACCCGGACCCCGCCTCGGGCCTGGTGGAGCAGGAGTACAACCACCTCTTCGTCGGCATGGTGCAGTCGCCGCCGCGGCCGGATCCGCAGGAGGTGGCGTCCACGGCGTTCGTGACCCCGGCGGAGCTGGCGGAGCGGCACGCGAAGGACACCTTCTCGGCCTGGTTCCCGACCGTCCTGGACGCGGCCCGCCCGGCGGTCCGCGAACTGACCGGGCCGCCGGCGGGCTGGTGACCTAGACGATCCGCGAGGGCTTGAGCGGCAGGGCGGCCCAGATCACCTTGCCGCCGGTGGCGGTGTGCTCGACGTCGCACGCCCCGCCCGCCTCGCGGGTGATCTCCCGCACCAGGAGCAGTCCGCGGCCGCCGGTGCGGCCGTGGTCGGTCTCCAGGGCGGTGGGCCGGTAGGGGTGGTTGTCCTCCACGGACACCCGGACCCACTCGGCGCCGACGGCGACCTCGACGGCGAGCGTCGGGGACAGCAGCGCCGCGTGCCGTACGGCATTGGTGACCAGCTCGGAGACGATCAGCAGCAGTCCCTGAACGACGTCGTCCGCGACCGGTACCCCCTGGCGCAGCAGCAGGTCCCGCACGGCGTGGCGGGCCTGCGGGACCGAGGCGTCGACGGCCGGGGCGGTGAACCGCCAGACACCTTCGTACGGCAGCGGATCGCCGTTCTCACGCTCGATTGTCACCACACGTCGAGTGTTGGTCCGATCGGCTCCACACCTCGGCCCTGAACAGAAGTCAGCGGATATCGAACGTTTCCGACCGCCTGCGCATGACCCGGTCGCTTGCAGGATCGTTTCGGTCCACCCTGTGCCGGATCGGCGAACTATTCGGGTTGTACGGGTTTGGCGGCCCGGTGATCGCCGCCGTACGGCCCCTCCTCCGAGGCCCGCGCGGTCTCCTCGGCGGCCAGCCGGTCGGAGACCATGCCGACGATCCGGCGTCCGCCGTAGCCGGTGGCGATCAGGCCGAGCCCGTCGAAGAGCAGGGAGAGGGAGAAGAACGTACCGATGACGTACTGGCTGCTGCTGGGCCAGGTGGCCAGCACCAGGATGCCGAGGAGCAGTCCGAAGGCGCCCTGCACCAGCGTCCAGCCGAACTGCGGCCCGCGCACCACCAGGCTGCCGACGAGTCGGAACACCCCGCCGGTGAGGAACAGCAGCGCGGCGAACATGGTGAGCGCCTCGGCCGCCGCCTCCGGTGTCTTCAGGACGACCACGCCGGCCGCGATGTTCAGGGCCGCGACGACCACGCCGAGCCAGAAGAAGTTGGTGTGCCGGGCCTGGACGGCGTGCAGCAGTCCGACCAGGCCGCCGATCAGCAGCAGCCAGCCGAACAGCACCATCGAGGTCAGGGTGGCGAGACCGGTGTAGATCAGGCCGACCAGGCCCGCGACGACCAGGACCACGCCGAGCACGGCGAGCCAGCTGAAGCCGCGGCTCAGTTTCGCGGTCTCGCCCTGGGGCTTGGCGGACTTGGCCATGGCTGCCTCCTCGCTCCCGTTTCCCTCTTCCAGTCCCCGCCGTCCGCCCGTCCCCCGCCGGGTGGAGTCCCCGCCCGGCGGAGTCCCAGCCGACCGGGGCGGATAGCATCCGGCGCATGGAGCCCCAGTTGCTGCACGGCGTCACCGAGCACGTCGCCACGGTCGTCATCCGCAATCCGGCGAAGCGCAACGCCATGACGGCCGCGATGTGGGGTTCCCTGCCGCCGCTGCTGGAAACGCTGGCGGCCGACCCGGACGTACGGATGCTGGTGCTCACCGGTGAGGGCGGGACGTTCTGCGCCGGCGCCGACATCTCCACGCTCCGGGGGTCGCCGCTCGAGGCGCAGCGGCTGGCCGTGGCGGCGGAGGAGGCGCTCGCCGCCTTCCCCAAGCCGACCCTGGCGGCGGTCCGCGGGCACTGTGTGGGCGGCGGTGCACAGCTGGCGGCCGCCTGCGATCTGCGGTTCGCCGAGGAGGGAGCGTGGTTCGGGGTGACCCCGGCCAGGCTCGGCATCGTCTACCCGGCCTCCGCGACCCGGCGGCTGGTGTCGCTGGTGGGTCCGGCGACCGCCAAGTACCTGCTCTTCTCGGGCGAGTTGATCGAGGCCGGGCGGGCGTTGCGCACCGGTCTGGTGGACGAGGTGCTGCCCGAGGGGGAACTGGAGGAGCGGGTGGCCGGGTTCACCCGGATCCTGGCGTCCCGGTCGCAGCTGACGCAGGCCGCGGCGAAGGAGTTCGCGAACGGCCGCACCGACCGGGACGCCTACTGGGGCGAGCGGGCCGAGGAGAGCGGCGACACCGCGGAGGGCGTCGCCGCGTTCCTGGAGCGCCGGCCGCCGCGCTTCACCTGGAGCGTGTCTACGTCAGGATGAAGCGGCTCTTCGACCGGAACTCCTCGACGAGGTGCGCGGGCGCCTTCTGCGGGGAGCCGGCGTCGTAGGGCGGCTGCGGGTCGTACTCGGTGAGCAGCTGGACCGCCTGGGCGTGTTCGTCGCCGGCGATCCGACCGAGCAGGGTGAGCCCCATGTCGATGCCGGAGGAGACACCGGCCGCGGTGACGTACTTGCCGTCGGTCACCACCCGCTCCCCGGTCGGCTCGGCGCCGTACCGCTTCAGGTGGTCGAGCGCGAGCCAGTGGGAGGTGGCCCGGCGCCCCCGCAGGAGTCCGGCGGCGGCCAGCAGCAGGGACCCGGTGCACACGGACGTCGTCCAGGTGCTGGACGCGTCGGCGGTGCGCAGCCAGTCCAGCAGGGTGCCGTTCTCCATCTGGGGCGTCTGACCGGGGCCGCCGGGGACGACGACGATGTCCGGGCGCGGTACCTCTTCCAGGGTCTTGTCGGCGGTGATCGCGAGGACGCCGGTGTCGGTGCGCACGGGCCCGGTCCGTTCGGCGACGAAGACGGTCTCCGCGTCCGGGAGCCGGCCGAGGGTCTCGTAGGGGCCCACCGCGTCGAGGGCGGTGAAGCGGTCGAAGAGGACGATGGCGATCTGCATCGGCGGCCTTTCAGGTGCGGTCGGGTGCGGGGGCGGGCCGGAAGCGGCGGCGGTACTCCGCCGGTGACGTCCCGAGGGTCCGGACGAAGGCGCGGCGCATCGCCTCGGGGGTGCCGTAGCCGCTGGCGCGGGAGATCTCCTCGACGCCGTCACCGGTGTCCTCCAGCAGGCGCCGGGCGTGTTCGAGCCGTACCCGGTCGACGTAGCGGCCCGGTGTCGTGCCGGTCTCGGTGTGGAAGGCGCGGGCGAAGTGGCGCGGTGAGAGGGCCGCGCGGGCGGCGAGCGCCTCGACGGTCAGATCGGCGTCGGGGTGCTCGGTGACCCACTGCTGGACCTCGCGCAGCGGTTCGCGCCGCGCGGTCTGGGCGGCGAGCTGGGCACTGAACTGGGCCTGGTTGCCGGGCCGGCGCAGGAACACCACCAGATGCCGGGCCACCGTGAGCGCGACCTCCCGGCCGAGGTCGTCCTCGACCAGGGCGAGCGCGAGGTCGATGCCCGAGGTGACCCCGGCGGAGGTGGCGACACGGCCGTCCCGGACGTAGATGGGGTCCGGGTCGACCTCGACGGCCGGGTGGTCGCGGGCCAGCGTGTCGCAGTAGGCCCAGTGCGTGGTGGCGCGACGGCCGTCCAGGAGCCCGGCCCCGGCGAGCAGGGCCGCTCCCGTGCAGACGGAGACCAGCCGCTCGGCGCGCGGCCCGTGCCGCCGCAGCCAGTCGGTCAGCCGCGGGTCGGGCCGGCGGGTGCCCTGTCCGCCGGGCACGAGCAGCGTGTGCGGTTCCGGAGCGTCGGCCAGCGTCCGGTCCGGTACGACGGTCAGCCCGCTGGTCGTGCGTACGGGAGCGCCGTCCAGGGAGGCGGTGCACAGCCGGTACGTCCCCGGAGTGTGCCTCTCGGCGCCCGCGAAGACCTCCACAGGGCCGGTGACATCGAGGCTCTGCACGTCGTCGAAGAGGACGACGAGAACGGTTCGCTGCGCCATGCCGTCGATTCTCGGCGGGACCCGTGATGGCCGCAACGACGAGCTCCCCACCTTTTCTGCCATGACCGGACGGCATGCATGGTGGAGCGTTGACGAGGTATACGCAGTACTTCCGGCCAGGGAGGCCGGAACGACGAAAGGGGAAACACGTGTTCCGTGCCATCGCAGACGTCCTGCGCCAGATCGGCGGGGCCATCGCCACCGTCGTGACGCTGCCGTTCCGGGCGCTCGCCCGGCTGTTCGGCGGGGCCTCGTCCACCGCCCGGGGCCGTCGCGCCTGACGTCGCCCGTGCGTTCCTGTGACGGGGCGACGTCAGGTGACGCCAAGGTGAGTCGGCGAGCTGAGCGCGGCGCCTGTCACCGTCCGGGCATTCCGGTTGTCACCACCTGAAGTGTCCCACTCCAGTTGTCACCGACTGCGATCGTCAGGGTCGGCGTACGTCGACGGCGCGGTTGCCCGGTGATGTGGACACGGGAAGCGGGTCGTTCGGGTACGACGGTGAGGTTGCCGCCTCCTGTTGACGCGCTGTGGTCGCACCGGTGTTCATGGGCCGACCTGCTCGCCCCGGTCGATGCCGCCGGCGGCCGGGGCCGGGCCCGGTCGGGCCCCGGGGTGGGAGTCGCGGTGGTCGGTGACGCGGCGAACCACCAGCGAAGAGCTGACGCGGCCGGTCGAGGAGTCGCTCCGGTGCGGGTCGTGTCGGTCCGCTCCGATACGCGTGTTCACGTGACGACGAGAAGACGGTCACCGTCCCGGGCCGCCGTTTGTGAGCCGCTTCGGTTCGAGCTGAGGCTCGCGGAGTGCCCTGGGGCTGCAGAGACCAGGGGCACTCAAAGAACTTCGGGGTTGTCCCTCACCCGTCCGGCTCGGTCGGTGCCTTGCTTTTCCTCCCGTGCCCGGTGCGTGCCTGCTTCCTCGGATCGGAGGTTCGCGCTGTCGCGGGGTCGCCGGCTGCCGGTCGCCCAGACGGCCAGCGCGCAAGCCGCGAATCCGGCCCCGAGAAGACCGGAACCGGCCCAGCCGTAGGCGGTGAAGACGGCGGTGGTCGCGGTTGCGCCGAGGGCGGAGCCGAGTGAGTAGAAGATCATGTAGCTGCCGATGACGCTGCTGACGCGGTCCGGATGCGCGGCGGTGAGCAGGTGCTGGTTGGTCACATGGACGGCCTGGACCGCGAAGTCGAGAACCACGATTCCGACGAGGAGGAGCCACAGGGATCGTGGCAGCTGCGCGATCGCCGCCCACGAGAGGATGAGGAGGGTGAGCGCGAGACCGGTGACCGGGACCGCCCGCCCCGCGTCCGCCCACCGTCCCGCGCGTGCCGCACCGAGTGCGCCGGCGAGTCCGGCGATGCCGAACAGCCCGATCCGGCTCTCGCTCAGCTGCCACGGCGGATCCGCCAGCGGCAGGGACAGTCCGCTCCACAGCGTTCCGAACGATGCGAACAAGAAGAACGCGATGAGCCCGCGCGTCAGGAAGAGGCGCTGTCCGAACAGTCCGCCGAGTGAGACGACGACCTGCCTGTACCCCGCAGGCGGGTGGGGGCGCTCGTCCGACGGCAGTACCACGAGGACGAGGACCGCGAGTCCGAGTGACAGCACCGCGAGTACGCCATAGGCGCTCCGCCAGCCCCACACCGCGGCGAGCGTGCCGGTGACGACCCGCGCGCCCAGGATGCCGACCACGACGCCCGAGGTCACGACACCGATGTTCCGCCCGCGTTCGGCGGGCGGCGAGACCGAGGCGGCGTAGGCCACCGTGGTCTGCACCACGACCGCGAACGCCCCGGCCGCCGCGAGCCCCACGAACGCCACCCATGCGGCTGACGCCGAGGCCGCCAGGCTCATGCCCGCCGCGGTGATCGCCAGATGCACGGCGATGAGTCGGCGCCTGTCGAGCACGTCACCGAGCGGCACCAGCAGCACCAGCCCTGCCAGATAGCCGACCTGGCCGGTCGCGACGATCCACCCCGTGAGTTCCGCCGGCACACCGAGATCGCGCCCCATCGGCTCCAGAACCGGCTGCGCGGCATAGATGCCCGCCACAGCGACACCGCACACCACCGCGAGCAGTAACCGCCGCCGTACGTCCATGGCACTCCCGTCAAATCAGTAGCAGATCGCAACTGATTTGACCGTAGGGCATGATGGTTTCAATCCGCAACTCATTGGGAGGTGTCATGTCACGCATCACCATGCGCGCCCCGGACCCCGGCTGGACCGATCCCGACTGCCCCGTCGCCCGCACGCTCGACCTCGTCGGCGACAGGTGGAGCCTTCTCGTCATCCGCGACGCGATGGACGGGGCACGATCGTTCACCGAGTTCCAGCGACGCACCGGCATCGCCCGCAACATCCTCACCGACCGCCTCCGCAGGCTCACCGCGCACGGGCTCCTCGCCCAGCGCACCATGCCATCGGGCCGCCGCCAGGAATACGTGCTCACCCACGCCGGCCGCGCTCTCTTCCCCGTCGTCCTCACCCTGCGGCAGTGGGGAGAACGGCATGCCTTCGCCCCCGGCGAGACTCACTCCACCCTTGTCGACCAGCACGGCACCCCTGTGCCGGAAATCGTGGTGGCCGACTCCGACGGCACCCTCCTGGACGCCGACACCACCCGGGTGCGGAAGAACCGGTAGGGAGGAGACCCTCGGCGTCTTCGGACCTCGCATGCCTCCGGCACGAAGGGAACTCCGCACCGGGGCGGCCTCCTCGAAGGCCGCATCCGTCACGGCCGCCGGCAATCCACGTACCTCGGCACCGTCCTGGACCGGGCCATATCGAAACCGGCCACCCGGCCCCTGCCGCTCAGCGGCTCCCCTGCCCCGATGGGACGAGAACCGACACGCGCCGCATGCGACACAGCGGGAATCCGACAGCTTCAGTACGACAGGACAGGCGTCGTCGCCACCGGTACCGGGCTCCCGGATGCTCAGGGACAGGCGTCGCGCCCAGGTGACCACTGTCCCGCCCCGTCACAGGTCCCCGGGCGAGTCGCCGCCCTGATCCCCGATTGTCGGCGTCACCTGCCACAATTGCCGCGCAACCTCAGTGGAGAAGGCGGTACGGGAACGTGACGACACCCCTCGCAGGGTCCATCGAAGGCAGGATCGCCGAAGAGCTCGGCGTACGGGAGCGGCAGGTCAGGGCTGCCGTCGAACTGCTCGACGGCGGTTCGACGGTGCCCTTCATCGCCCGCTACCGCAAGGAAGCGACCGAGATGCTCGACGACGCGCAGTTGCGCACGCTCGAGGAGCGGCTGCGCTATCTGCGGGAGCTGGAGGAGCGCCGGACGGCGGTCCTGGAGTCGGTGCGCGAGCAGGGCAAGCTGACGGACGAGCTCGAGGCGCGGATCCGCGGCGCGGAGACCAAGGCGCGCCTGGAGGACGTCTACCTGCCGTACAAGCCCAAGCGGCGCACCAAGGCGCAGATCGCGCGCGAGGCGGGACTCGAGCCGCTGGCGGAGGGGCTGCTCGGTGATCCGGGCGTCGATCCCCTCGCCGCGGCCGCCGCGTTCGTGGACGCCGGCAAGGGGGTCGCCGATCCGCAGGCCGCCCTGGACGGTGCGCGGGCGATCCTCACCGAGCGGTTCTCGGAGGACGCCGACCTGATCGGCGAGCTGCGCGAGCGGATGTGGGTGCGCGGGCGGCTGGCCGCGAAGGTGCGCGACGGCAAGGAGGAGGCGGGCGCGAAGTTCTCCGACTACTTCGACTTCGCCGAACCGTTCACCGAGCTGCCCTCGCACCGGATCCTGGCGATGTTGCGCGGCGAGAAGGAGGAGGTCCTCGACCTCGTCCTGGAGCCCGAGGAGCCGGTGGACGGCCCGTCGTCGTACGAGGGGATCGTCGCGCGCCGGTTCGGGATCGCCGACCGGGGGCGTCCGGCCGACAAGTGGCTGGGTGACACGGTCCGCTGGGCCTGGCGTACGCGCATCCTGGTGCACCTCGGCCTCGACCTGCGGCTGCGGCTGCGTACGGCGGCCGAGGACGAGGCGGTGCGGGTCTTCGCGGCGAACCTGCGCGACCTGCTGCTCGCCGCCCCGGCCGGTACGCGCGCGACGCTCGGTCTCGACCCCGGTTTCCGTACGGGCGTGAAGGTCGCCGTGGTGGACGCGACCGGCAAGGTCGTGGCCACGGACGTGATCCATCCCCATGTCCCGGCCAACCGGTGGGACGAGGCGATCGCGAAGCTGGCGCGGCTGGCGAAGGAGCACGCGGTCGAGCTGGTCGCGATCGGCAACGGCACGGCGTCCCGTGAGACCGACAAGCTCGCCGGTGAACTCATCACCAGGCACCCCGAGTTGAAGCTGACCAAGGTGATGGTGTCCGAGGCGGGCGCCTCCGTGTACTCGGCCTCCGCCTTCGCCTCCCAGGAACTGCCCGACATGGACGTGTCGCTGCGCGGCGCGGTGTCGATCGCGCGCCGGCTCCAGGACCCGCTGGCCGAGCTGGTGAAGATCGACCCGAAGTCGATCGGGGTCGGCCAGTACCAGCACGACCTGTCCGAGGTGAAGCTGTCGCGTTCGCTGGACGCGGTGGTGGAGGACTGTGTGAACGGCGTGGGCGTGGACGTCAACACCGCGTCGGCGCCGCTGCTCGCGCGGGTCTCCGGCATCACGTCCGGGCTCGCCGAGAACATCGTGGCGCACCGGGATTCCAACGGTCCGTTCCGGTCGCGCGGCGAGCTGAAGAAGGTGGCGCGGCTCGGCCCGAAGGCGTACGAGCAGTGTGCGGGCTTCCTGCGGATCCGCGGTGGTGACGATCCGCTGGACTCGTCGAGCGTGCACCCGGAGGCGTACCCGGTGGTGCGGCGGATGGTGAAGTCCTCCGGTGCGGAGGTCGCCGCGCTGGTCGGGAACACGGCGGTGCTGCGGTCGCTGCGGCCGGAGGACTTCGTGGACGAGAAATTCGGGCTGCCGACCGTGAGCGACATCCTGAGGGAGCTGGAGAAGCCGGGGCGGGACCCGCGTCCCGCGTTCAAGACCGCCGTCTTCAAGGAGGGGGTGGAGAAGATCTCCGACCTGTCCTCCGGGATGGTCCTCGAGGGTGTGGTGACCAACGTGGCCGCGTTCGGCGCGTTCGTCGACGTCGGTGTCCACCAGGACGGTCTGGTGCACGTCTCGGCGATGTCGAAGACGTTCGTCAAGGACCCGCGGGACGTGGTGAAGCCGGGTGACATCGTCAAGGTCAAGGTGCTGGACGTCGACATCCCGCGCAAGCGGATCTCGCTGACGCTGCGGCTGGACGACGAGGCCGCGCCTCAGGGGGAACAGCGGGAGCAGCGCGGGGAGCGGCAGGGAGGCCGGCCGCCGAAGCAGCGGCAGCAGCAGGGGCGGTCCGGGGCCGGTTCCGGGGGGAAGGGGCGGCCTGCGGCCGCGCCCGCTCCGGCGAACGGGGCGATGGCCGACGCGTTGCGGCGGGCCGGGCTGGCGTAGGCGGCCGGCGTCGGGGCTGGGCGGGGGTGGGTGCGCGGGCCGGTGCTTGCCGGATGCCGCCGCGCCCACCCGTGCCGCCCTGCGGCACGATTGCCCGCAGTTACGTACCGCTCTCCGTCACCTTGCCGTTCCTTACCTCCAGGCGCCTGGTCACCTTCACCGCGTCGAGCATGCGGCGGTCGTGGGTGATCAGCAGGAGGGTGCCCCGGTAGGTGTTCAGGGCTGATTCGAGTTGTTCGATGGCCGGCAGGTCCAGGTGGTTGGTCGGCTCGTCGAGGATCAGGAGGTTGACGCCCCTGCCCTGGAGGAGGGCCAGGGCGGCCCTCGTGCGCTCGCCCGGGGAGAGGGTGGCCGCGGGGCGCATGACGTGGTCCGCCTTGAGGCCGAACTTGGCCAGGAGCGTGCGGATGTCGGCCGGTTCCAGGTCCGGTACCGCCGGGCGGAACGCGTCGAGCAGGGCCTGAGGCCCGTGGAACAGCGCGCGGGCCTGGTCGACCTCGCCGACGAGGACGCCCGAGCCCAGGGCGGCGTGTCCGGCGTCGAGCGGGACGCGGCCCAGCAGGGCGCCGAGGAGCGTGGACTTGCCCGCGCCGTTGGCGCCCGTGACGGCCACCCGGTCCGCCCAGTCGATCTGCAGGGACACCGGGCCGAGGGTGAAGTCGCCGCGCCGTACCTCGGCGTCCCGCAACGTCGCCACCACCGCGCCGGAGCGGGGCGCCGACGCGATCTCCATGCGCAGCTCCCACTCCTTGCGCGGCTCCTCGACCACGTCGAGTCGTTCGATCATGCGCTGGGTCTGGCGCGCCTTCGCGGCCTGTTTCTCGCTGGCCTCGCTGCGGAACTTGCGGCCGATCTTGTCGTTGTCGTTGCCCGCCTTGCGGCGCGCGTTCTTCACGCCCTTGTCCATCCAGGCACGCTGCGTCTGCGCCCGGTCCTGGAGCGCGGTCTTCTTGTCGGCGTACTCCTCGTACTCGTCGCGGGCGTGCCGGCGGGACACGTCCCGCTCCTCCAGATAGGCCTCGTAGCCACCGCCGTAGAGGTTGATCCGCCGCTGGACGAGGTCGAGTTCGAGGACCTTGGTGACCGTGCGGGTGAGGAACTCGCGGTCGTGGCTGACGACGACCGTGCCGGCACGCAGACCGGTCACGAAGCGTTCGAGGCGTTCCAGGCCGTCCAGGTCGAGGTCGTTGGTCGGCTCGTCGAGGAGGAAGACGTCGTAGCGGGAGAGGAGGAGGGAGGCGAGCCCGGCGCGGGCCGCCTGGCCACCGGACAGTGAGGTCATCGGCTGGTCGAGGCCGACGGCCAGGCCGAGGGAGTCGGCGACCTCCTCGGCGCGCTCGTCGAGGTCGGCGCCGCCCAGGGACAGCCAGCGCTCCAGGCTCGTGGCGTACGCGTCGTCCGCGCCCGGCGCGCCGTCGACCAGGGCCTGGGTCGCCTCGTCCATCGCCCGCTGGGCCTCGGCGACACCGGTACGGCGGGCCAGGAACGCCCGTACGCTCTCGCCGGGCCGGCGCTCCGGCTCCTGCGGGAGGTGCCCGACGGTCGCGGTGGGCGGCGAGAGGCGCAGCTCGCCCTGTTCCGGTGCGGTGAGGCCGGCGAGCAGGCGCAGCAGCGTGGACTTGCCCGCGCCGTTGGCACCGACCAGGCCGATCACGTCGCCGGGCGCGACGACGAGGTCGAGACCGGTGAACAGGGAGCGGTCACCGTGCCCGGCGGCGAGGTTCTTGGCGACGAGGGTGGCAGTCATCAGACCGCCGATCCTAATGGCCGCGCGCGGCCGGTCGCGCCCCGGTTCTCACCGCCCCACCTCTGTCACCCGTACCGTCCCGCCGGTGCGCGCGACGAGGTACGCCTCGCCCTTCACCGCCCTGCCGTCCAGCAGGACCCGGTGACGGCCGGGTTCGAGTACGCCGTCGAAGAGGTCCTGGGTGTGGGTGCGGGAGAGGCGGTCGATCCGGTACGCGGTGAGCCGGACCCGGCAGGACGAGGTGACCTCCAGCTCCGCCGCGTCGCCGGCGGCGGTGAGTTCCGTGAGGCGGCGCCGGTCCCGCGGGCCGCGCTCCAGTGCCTGTTCGGTCTGGGCGACGAGGAGCGGGACGACGGGGGCGAAGCCGTCGACGCAGGGCACGTCGACGCCGGCGGCGGCGAAGACGCGGCGGACGGCGTCGCGTTCGCCGTCGCTCACCGACCGGCCGAAGACCACGGCGCCGTAGCCGCGCAGTTCGTCGGCGGGGACGCCGTCGGCGTCGTGGGCGATGTCCGCGCCGATGCCGATGGTGCGCAGGGCCGCGGCGAGCCGGGCGAGCAGGGCTACCCGGGCGCCGATCAGCAGGACGCGGCGGCGGATGCCGGGGGCGTCGCCGTCGAGCAGGGAGGCGAGGGCGGTGCGGTACTCGGCACCGTGGAAGCGGAACGGGCCTATGCCGTGGTAGCCGTTGAGGTCCAGATCGGCGTGCTCGCCGGTCTGCCAGGCGAAGTCGCGCCAGACGACGTCCTCGCCGTCCCGTTCGATGACCGCGGTCACCGCGCCGCAGGCGAGGTCCTCGCACTCGGGGCAGCCGTAGACGATGTACCGGCCGGCGGGCAGCGGCGCCTCGGTCTCCAGCAGCAGGCTGTGGACCTGGGCGGTGAAGAGGGAGGGCGGGACGTCGGAGGCGAGCGGGGAGACGGCGTCCAGGTCGGAGAGGCGGAAGAGCAGCGGGCGTCCGTCGACGACGAAGTCGACGAAGTCCCGGTGGACTTGGTAGGCACCGCCTGCGAGGAGCCCACCGGCTCTCATCGCCGGCGCCAGGCCGAAGGTCGCGTACTCGGCAGACATGCTGTGAGTATTCCCACCGCGGGACGGACCTGAGCACGGCACGACATATTCCGCTACGGTCCCCCGACGGGAACCGGACTGGACCGCGATGTCCTGGTGATCGGCGGCGGGTCGTCGGGCTGACGACGGCCGTGGTGCTCGCCGAGCGCGGCGTGCGGGTACGGCTGTGGACGCGCGATCCGGTCGAGCGGACCACCTCGGCGGTCGCCGGCGCGCTGTGGTGGACCTACCGGATCGATCCGGTGGTGTCGGCGCGCGCGTGGGCGCTGCGCTCGCTGGAGGCGTACAGGGAGCCGGCGGCGCGGCCGGCTCGGGACACGGTGCGTCCGGAGCGCGTGCCCCTGCCCGGCGGGCGGGCCCTGGCGCACGACTACGGTCACAGCGATGCGGGGGCCACGGTGGCACGGGGTTGTGCGGAGGAGGCGGCAGTACTCGCCGCCCGCCGAACCGGCCGGGGCCGCGCCCGGCCGACCGGCGTCGGCAAGGTGCCTCCCCGAGGGGGTGCCCGAGCCCACCCGTGCCGCTCTGAGGCACGGGTGGGCTCGGGCCGCCACGGGGGTCAGTGTTTGCCGATGGGGTCGCCCTCCACGTCCGGGCCGCGGCCCGGACCCACCCGGAGTTCGAATTCGCCGTCGTATTTCTTGTGGCCCTCGATGACGGCGAGTTCCACCGCCTCGGAGGCCATCTCGCCCCGCACGACGAGCGGGTCGCGGCGCAGGTCGCGCATGAGTGCCACGCACATGAGGATCATCACGATGACGAACGGGGCCGCCGCGAGGATCGTGAGGTTCTGCAGGCCGGTCAGCGCGTCACCCTGCCCGCTGCCGACCAGCAGCATGATCGCCGCCACCGCGCCGGTGACCACGCCCCAGAACACCACCACCCAGCGGCTGGGTTCGAGCGCGCCCCGCTGCGAGAGGGTGCCCATCACGACGGAGGCCGCGTCGGCGCCCGAGACGAAGAAGATGCCGACGAGGATCATCACCAGCAGGCTGGTGACGGTGGCGACGGGGTACTCCTGCAGCACGGCGAAGAGCCGGCCCTCGGGGGTCGTCTCGCCGCCGAGCCGGTTCTGCTCCTGGAGCCTCATCGCCGAGCCGCCGAAGATCGCGAACCAGACCAGGCTGACCGTGCTGGGCACGAGAATGACTCCGCCGATGAACTGGCGGATGGTCCGGCCCCGGCTGATACGGGCGATGAACATGCCGACGAAGGGCGTCCAGGAGATCCACCAGGCCCAGTAGAAGACGGTCCAGCTGCCCAGCCAGTCGGCGACGCCCTCGCCACCGCTGATCTCGGTGCGGCCGGCCAGCTCGGGCAGGTCGCCGAGGTAGGCGAAGACCGAGGTCGGCAGCAGGTCCAGGATGAGGATGGTCGGGCCCGCGACGAACACGAACACGGCCAGGATCAGGGCCAGCACCATGTTGGTGTTGGACAGCCACTGGATGCCCTTCTCCACACCGGAGACCGCGGAGGCCACGAACGCCACGGTCAGCACCGCGATGATGCCGACCAGCAGCCCGGTGCTGACCTTGTCCATCCAGTCGAGCTTCTCCACACCGGAGCCGATCTGCAGCGCGCCGAGGCCGAGCGAGGCCGCGGAGCCGAAGACCGTCGCGATGATGGCGAGCACGTCGATGACCCGGCCGCCGACGCCGCCCGCGTGCTTCTCCCCGATGAGCGGGGTGAACACGGCGCTGATGGTCTGACGGCGGCGCCTGCGGAAGGTGCTGTAGGCGATGGCGAGGCCGACCACCGCGTAGATCGCCCACGGGTGGAGCGTCCAGTGGAAGAGGGTGGTCGCCATGGCCGTCTCCATGCGATCGCCCGAGTCGGCCGGGCTGGTGCCCGGCGGGGGCGTCGTGTAGTGCGCCAGCGGTTCGCTCACACCCCAGAACATCAGGCCGATGCCCATGCCGGCGCTGAACATCATGGCGATCCACGACACCGTGCGGAACTCCGGTTCCTCGCCCTCGGCGCCGAGGTGGATCCGGCCGTAGCGGCCGGCCGCGAGCCAGAGGGCGAAGACGACGAAGCCGGAGGCGGCCAGCATGAACGCCCAGCCGCCGTTGTGCATCAGCCCGCCGAGCATGGTGGTGGAGGCGTCCTCGAGCGAGTCCGTCCCGATGGCGCCCCACAGCACGAACGCGAGGGTGAGTACGGCGGTGACGCCGAACACCACCCGGTCGGTCCGCGGGTGCCCCCGGCCCGGCAGGCCCGCTTCGGAGCCAGGCAGCGGGCCCGCCGTGTCGTCCTTGTCGCTGTGCTGGTCATGCGTCACAGGCGGCACCTTTCCTCAGAGCCGTGGGGCGGAGAGCGCTCCTCCCGTTACGCCCCTACCACCTTTGGCGCAAAACTCACCTCAGCGGCAGAAAGTCCCGGCCTTCCCCTCCACCAGGTGGTACCCGGCGGGGGCGCGTTTCATCGGGCCTCCCCGGGGACGCGGTGGGCGGTGACGTCCGGCCGGTCCACGCCGTCCAGGACGGAGTCCGGGGCCGCGGTGTGCGAGCCCGCCGTGGCGCGGGCGAACGCGGCCGTTCCGCCGACGAACGGCACCCGCACGGAGGTACGGGCCAGGTCGAGGGTGAGCGTCGGGGTGTCGGCCGGGGGATCGATCAGGCCCCGGTCGGTGCCGGCGACGATCAGTGCCAGGCGGTGGCCCTCGGGGACGACGTGGTCGGTGGCCGCCAGGTCGAGGGTGATGGTGTACCGCTTGCCGGGGGTGAGCGGCTCGCCCTTTCCGTCGTCGGCGTGGTTGCCGAGGTCGGCCCAGCCACGGCTGACGATCGTGTGCTCGACGTCGGTGGTCGTGGCGCGGGTCTCCTGGAAGCAGGAGCTGTCGCCCGCGGTGCTCGCGCCCCAGCAGGTGCGCTCGGGGAGGGTGGTGATGCCTTCTCCGTCGGCGGCGTAGTCGCGGATGGTGTCGGGACCGAGGTCCACGAGTACGGCGGAGAGGTGGGCCGTGGGCGTGCTGGGGGTGGCGGTGACGGTGACCCGGGAGGCGCCGGACAGGCGCAGGTCGCGGGTGAGCGAACCGGTGACGAAGCCTGCCTTGTCCGGGGTCGGGGTGTCGACGCGGGCGGCCCAGTCGGTCTCGCTCAGCCGCGGGTCGTCGGTGAAGGCCTCGGTTCCCCCGCTCCTGCGCAGGCCGAGGGTGCCGACGCCGGCCTCGGCGCCCGGGGCGGGACGCAGGGTCGTGGTGTGCGTGCCGCGCGGCGGCCAGCTCTTCGAGGTGACCCACTGGTCGGGCCCGCGTTCGATGTCGGCCATGGGCTCGCGGTCGACGCCGTTGTCGTAGCCGAGGAGTTCGTGGTCGAACCAGCGGTGCAGGGTGTCGACCCACTCGGCGCGGCGGAAGTCGAAGGGGTCGACGTGGCCGGTCCGGGAGAGCCAGATCTTGCGCTCGACGCCGTTCTTCGCGAGGGCGTCCCACCACGGGCCGACGTGCTGCATCCGTACGTTGAGGTCCTGCATGCCGTGCACCAGGAAGACGCTGGCCTTCACCTTCTTCGCGGCGCGCACGTAGTCGCGTTCGGTCCACAGGGGCGTCCGGTCGCCGGTGCGCGGGGCGCCCTCGACGAGTTCGCGCTGGACCTCGTCGCACCGGTCGCGGGCCTCGGGTGTCTCGACGTACTGGGACAGCCAGTCGGGGCCGGAGTCGTAGAGCGGGGCGCCCCGGGTGAAGTAGTAGTCGTACCAGGAGGAGATGGCGGCGATCGGAACGATGGTCTCCAGGCCCTCGACGCCGGTGGCGGCGACGCCGTTGGCGATGGTGCCGTCCCAGCTCTTGCCGATCATGCCGGTGCGGCCGTTGGTCCAGTCTGCCCCGGCCCGTTCGGTGCCGGTGCGGGTGGTGTACGCCGTGCCGCGGCCGTTCAGCCAGTCGACGACGGCCTTCGCGGACTGGATGTCGGAGCGGCCTCCGACGTCCACACAGCCGTCGGACCGGTTGGTTCCGGCCAGGTCGACGCCGACGACGGCGTAGCCGCGCGGCACGAAGTAGTTGTCGTAGAACAGCGGCATCCGCACGACGTCGCCGTTCGCGTCGTAGGTCTTCTTCTGGCTCTCGTTGCCGCGCCCGCAGCAGGAGTAGTACGGGCTGGCGTCCATGATGACGGGAACCTTCCGGCCCCGCTGTGCGGGTTCGCGGGGCCGGACGATGTCGACGGCGACCCGGTCGGTGCGTCCGTCCCGGTCCTCGTCGAGTCCGGTGTCCACCCAGACGGCCTCGCGGACGGCGTCGTCGTAGGAGTGGACGGGCAGGCTCTCGCGCGGTGGCGCGGCGTGTGCGGCCGTGGGGGTGAGGAGCGTGGCCGTCAGGACGGCGGTGGCCGCCGTCGCGAGCGGTCTCCAGGTCGTGAAGCGCGTGCGTTTCGGCATGCGCGGGACGGTACATGGGTGAACTCGGGTGCATAAGAGGGCGGTTGACGCCTCATGAAGCCACCGGCGGCTGAAACCACGTCTGGTGGGACGCGCCGGTTCACGCGCGGGACCGGTGACGGGTCCGCTCAGTCACCGTGGTCGTACACCGTCACCGGTATGCCGTGCCGCACCAGCCGCTCGGTGATCAGCGGCTCGACGCGGGACCACGTGCCGCCGGCCAGGCCGCAGCCGATGCGGGGCAGGTGGACCGAGGCGCCGAGGGCTCTCGCGTGGCCGGCGAGGCGGTCGAGGGCGGTGTCGATCGCCTCGTAGCGGACGGGGACGCCCTTGCTCCCGGTCCGTATGCCGCGCTGGCCGATCATGTTGGCCACCCAGACGTACCGCTCGACCTGGACCAGTTGGACCGCGCCCAGCGCGAAGTCGTTGGCCGCGCGATCCCGGTGCCAGGCCCGGTACGCCCTCTCCGGCTCGGGCCAGCGGCGCGACACCGCCAGGACGAAGCCCTTCCCCCAGCCCCCGATGTCATTGCAGACATGGGCGATGACCTTGACGCCCTTCACCGACGGCACGGTGGCGTCACCCCGGATGTATGTGATCCCCGACATGACGTCACCATAGGTGCTGCCACGGACAACGGCTCCGCCGTTTCCGGGAGGGCGGCCCAGGTGCCACAGCACTGGTGGCACAGCACTGGTGGCACAGCACTGGTGGCACAGCGATACTGCTGCACATGACGACCGAGACCGAGCAGCCGCTCACGATCGACGAACTGGCGGCCCGGGCCGGTGTCACCGTGCGCACGGTCCGTTTCTACGGCACCAAGGGGCTGCTGCCGCCGCCGGTGATCGGTCCCCGGCGGGTCGGTCACTACGGGCGGGAGCATCTGGCCCGGCTGGAGCTCATCGAGGAGTTGCAGCACCGGGGCATGACGCTGGCGGCGATCGAGCGGTACCTGGGGCAGCTGCCGCCGGATCTGAGCGCCCGGGACCTGGCGGTCCAGCGGGCGGTGGTGGCCTCCTGGGCGCCCGAGGCGGTGGAGACGGTGCCGCGCGGGGAGCTGGAGCGCCGGGCGGGGCGGGCCCTGGGCGAGGAGCATCTGGAGCGGCTGGCGGCGATGGGCGTCGTCGAGCGGGACGGCGAGGTGTTCCGGGTCGACCCCGGGCTGCTGCGGCTCGGGGCGGAGCTGCTGGACGTACCGCTGTCCCATGAGACGGTCCTCGCCGCGCGTACCGCCCTCATCGAGCACTCCCGCGCGGCCGCCCGCGAACTGTCGCGGCTGCTGCGCGACGCTGTCGCGGAGCGGGACGCGCGGGACGTGCGGTCCCTGTCCGCCCGGATGCATCCGCTGGTGGTGCAGGCGCTGCTGACCACCTTCCAGCGGTCGCTGCGGGAGGAGCTGGCCCAGTGGCTCGACGAGGAGGGGTGACGGGGCTCGCCCCGTCACCCCTCGCGGCGGGTCAGCGGGCGTCCGTGAAGGCCTCTCCCCGTTCCGCCTTCGCCACCAGCAGCGCCGGCGGGGTGAAGCGCTCGCCGTAGCGCTCGGCGAGTTCCCGCGCGCGGGCCACGAATCCGGGCAGGCCGCCGTCGTAGCCGTTGATGTACTGCAGGACCCCGCCGGTCCAGCCGGGGAAGCCGATGCCGAGGATCGAGCCGATGTTGGCGTCGGCGACGGAGGTCAGCACGCCCTCCTCCAGCAGCCGGACGGTGTCCAGCGCCTCGGAGAACAGCATCCGTTCCTGCATGTCCGCGAACGGGATCTCGTACCCCGCCTTGGTGAAGTGCTCGCGCAGTCCCGGCCACAGCCTCGCGCGCCTGCCGTCCTCGCCGTACTCGTAGAAGCCGCCGCCGCTGCTGCGGCCGGGGCGGCCGAACTCGTCGACCATGCGGTCGACGACGGCCTCGGCGGGGTGCGCGGTCCAGGTGCCGCCCGCCTCCTCCACGGCCCGCCTGGCCTCGTTCCGGATCTTGCGCGGGAGGGTGAGCGTCAGCTCGTCCACCAGGGAGAGCACCTTGGCCGGGTAACCCGCCTGGGCGGCGGCCTGCTCGACCGACGCGGGCTCGATGCCCTCGCCGACCATGGCGACGCCCTCGTTGATGAAGTGCCCGATGACGCGCGAGGTGAAGAAGCCGCGCGAGTCGTTGACGACGATCGGGGTCTTGTTGATCTGCCGGACCAGGTCGAAGGCGCGGGCCAGCGCCTCGTCGCCGGTGCGTTCACCCTTGATGATCTCGACCAGCGGCATCCTGTCGACGGGCGAGAAGAAGTGCAGCCCGATGAAGTCGCCCTGGCGCTCGACGCCTTCGGCGAGGGCGGTGATGGGCAGGGTGGAGGTGTTGGAGCACAGCAGCGCGTCGGGGGCGACGACGTCCTGGATCTCCTGGAACACCTTGTGCTTGAGGGCGGTGTCCTCGAAGACGGCCTCGATGACCGCGTCGCAGCCGGCGAGGTCGGCGGCCTCGGCGGTGGGCGTGATCCGGGCGAGCAGCGCGTCGGCCTTCTCCTGGCTGGTACGGCCCTTGGCGACGGCCTTGGCGCACAGCTCCTCGGAGTAGCCCCTGCCCTCGACGGCGGCTTCCAGGGAGACGTCCTTGAGGACCACGTCGATCCCCGCGCGGGCACACGAGTAGGCGATCCCGGCGCCCATCATCCCGGCGCCGAGGACGGCGACCCTGGTGACCTTGCGCGGCTCGACGCCCTTCGGGCGGTTGGCGCCGGAGTTGACGGCCTGGAGGTCGAAGAAGAACGCCTGGATCATGTTCTTCGAGGTCTGTCCGGCGGCCAGCTCGACGAAGTAGCGGGCCTCGATGACCTGGGCGGTCTCGAAGTCGACCTGGGATCCCTCGACGGCGGCGGCCATGATGTTGCGCGGGGCCGGGTAGGGGGCGCCGCCCGTCTGCTTGCGCAGGTTGGCCGGGAAGGCGGGCAGGTTGGCGGCGAACTTCGGGTGGGCGGGGGTGCCGCCGGGGATGCGGTGGCCGGGCCTGTCCCAGGGCTGGGCGGACTCGGGGTTGGCGTCGATGAAGGCGCGGGCCCTGGCGAGCATGTCCTCGCGCGTGTCGGCGACCTCGTCGACCAGGCCGTTGTCCAGTGCGCGGCGCGGGCTGTACTGGGTGCCCTGGAGGAGCACCTTCAGCAGCGCGTCGGTGATGCCGAGCATGCGGACGGTGCGGACGACGCCGCCGCCTCCGGGGAGCAGGCCGAGGGTGACCTCGGGGCAGCCGATCTTGGAGCCGGGGGCGTCGAGGGCGATCCGGTGGTGGCAGGCGAGGGCGAGTTCGTAGCCGCCGCCGAGGGCGGCGCCGTTGATCGCCGCGACGACGGGCTTGCCGAGGGTCTCGATGCGGCGCAGGTGCCGCTTGAGGGCCATGCCGCCGTCGAAGAGGTCCTGCGCCGTCTCGGGGGTGACCCGGATCAGGTCGCGCAGGTCGCCGCCGGCGAAGAAGGTCTTCTTGGCGGAGGTGATGATGACGCCGCGGAGGGAGTCCTTCTCCGCCTCCAGGCGGTCGGTGATCACGGCGAGGGAGTCGCGGAACGCGGCGTTCATGGTGTTCGCGGACTGGTGGGGGTCGTCGAGGACGAGGGTGACGACGCCGGTGTCGTCCTGCTCCCAGCGGATGGTGGTCGGCTCGGTGCTCATGAGGGTGTGCTCCAGATGATCCGTCGGAAGGGGGTCAGACACGTTCGACGACGGTGGCGATGCCCATGCCGCCGCCCACGCAGAGCGTGGCGAGGCCGTAGCGCTTGTCCTGGCGTTCGAGTTCGTCGACGAGGGTGCCGAGGATCATCGCGCCGGTGGCGCCCAGCGGGTGGCCCAGCGCGATGGCGCCGCCGTTGACGTTGACCTTGTCCAGGGACAGGCCCAGCTCCCGCGCGAAGCGCAGGACGACCGCGGCGAACGCCTCGTTGATCTCGACCAGGTCGATGTCGTCGACGGTCAGGCCGGCCTTGGCGAGGGCCTTGCGGGTGGCGGGGGCGGGGCCGGTCAGCATGATGGTGGGCTCGGACCCGGAGACGGCGGCGGAGACGATCCGCGCGCGGGGGGTGAGCCCGTGGCGTTCGCCGGCCTCCTTGGAGCCGATGGCGACGAGGGCGGCGCCGTCGACGATGCCGGAGGAGTTGCCCGCGTGGTGGACGTGGTCGATCCTCTCCACCCAGTGGTACTTCTGCAGGGCCACGGCGTCGAAGCCGCCCAGCTCGCCGATGTCGGCGAAGGACGGCTTCAGCCCGGCCAGCGAGTCGGCGGTGGTGCCGGGACGCAGGTGCTCGTCATGGTCGAGGACGGTGAGACCGCCGCGGTCCCGCACCGGGACGACGGACCGCTCGAAGCGGTTCTCCTTCCAGGCCGTGGCCGCGCGCTCCTGCGACAGGGCCGCGTACTCGTCGACGTCCCGCCGGGAGAAGCCCTCGATGGTGGCGATGAGGTCGGCGCCGATGCCCTGCGGGACGAAGCCGGTGGCGAGGCTGGTCATCGGGTCGTTGAACCAGGCGCCGCCGTCCGAGGCCATCGGCACCCGGGACATCGACTCGACGCCGCCCGCGAGGACCAGGTCCTCCCAGCCGGAACGGACCTTCGCCGCCGCCATGTTGACGGCCTCAAGGCCGGACGCGCAGAAGCGGTTCTCCTGCACGCCCGCCACCGTGTCCGGCAGTCCGGCCGCGATGGCGGCGATGCGGGCGATGTCGGAGCCCTGGTCGCCGACCGGGCTGACCACACCGAGCACGATGTCGTCGATCGCCGCCGGGTCGAGGCCGGGGAAGCGGTCGCGGATCTCGTGGATCAGGCCGACGACCAGGTCGACGGGCTTGGTGCCGTGCAGGGCACCCTTGGCCTTGCCGCGACCGCGCGGGGTGCGGATCGCGTCGTACACATACGCTTCGGTGCTCACGGGAGGGCCTTTCACTGAGGATTCGAGGGCTTCGGGGGCTTCGAAGTCGAGGACAGCAGGCGTGGTACGTCCCAGTCGCGGGCCACGTCGTCGGTGTCGGCGCCCGGCCGGGCGGGTCCGGTACGGACGGTGGTGGGGGTCGCGGAGAACCGCGGGGCCGGTGCGGGCTGGGTGATGCCGGCGTGGTCGGTGAAGGTGGAGCGGGCGGCGAGGTGCGGGTGGTGCGGGGCCTCGCGCAGCGACAGCACGGGCGCCACGCACGCGTCGGAGCCGTCGAAACGGGCCGTCCACTCGTCGCGGGTGCGGGTCTTGAAGCGGGCGGTGACCTGTGCGCGCAGCTCCGGCCAGCGGGTGACGTCGGTGTGGGCCCCGGCCTGGCCGTCCAGGCCGAGCAGGCGCAGGAACTCGGCGTAGAACCGCGGCTCCAGCGCACCCACCGCCATGTGTCTGCCGTCGGCGGTCTCGTAGGTGCCGTAGTAGGGGCAGCCGCCGTCGAGGAGGTTGGCGCCGCGCCCGTCCTGCCAGGCACCGGCGGCGAGCATGCCGTGGATCATCGTGGAGAGGTGGGCGGTGCCGTCCACGATGGCGGCGTCGACGACCTGCCCGGTGCCGGTCGCGCGTGCGTGGTGCAGCGCGGCGAGGACACCGACGACGAGGTAGAGGGAGCCGCCGGCGTAGTCGCCGAGCAGGTTGGCCGGGACGGCCGGGGGCCTGTCCGGGTCGCCGATCATGCCGAGGGTGCCGGTGAGGGCGATGTAGGCGACGTCGTGGCCCGCACGGTCGGCGAGGGGGCCCCGCTGGCCCCAGCCGGTCATCCGGCCGTAGACCAGGCGCGGGTTGCGGGCGCGGCAGTCCCCGGGGCCGACGCCGAGCCGCTCGGCGACTTGGGGGCGGTAGCCCTCGATGAGGATGTCGGCGCGTTCGGCCAGGTCGAGGACGCGGGCCGGGCCGCCGGGGTCCTTCAGGTCGACGATCACGGAGCGCTTGTTGCGGTTGGTGACGTCGAGGGCGGGGTCGATCCCGAGTGCGGGGCCGCCGGGACGGTCCACGCGTACGACATCGGCGCCCAGGTCGGCGAGGAGCATGGCGGCGAACGGGCCGGGACCGATCCCTGCCAGCTCGACCACGCGCACGCCGCCGAGCGGTCCGTGTCCGGGCGCCTTCGCCTCCGTCATCGAGCCCCCATCGGCTGTGACACTTCCGGTGTAACACCTGGAATGTTAGGAACGCGTTCCACCCGGCACAAGACCGGGCGAGCAAGCGCTTGGCCACTCTACGGCGCGGTGCTGTTCCCTCGCCGGTCCGCGCGCTCGCTCACCGTGCGTCGAGCTTTGCCGCGAGCCGCTGCGGAGCGATGGCTCCGCAGCTCTCCTCCACCCGGTCGCACAGCAGCTCGGCGGCCGGGGCACCCTCGGTCTCCAGCGGGACCCTCACCCAGTCGGCCTTCCCCCGGCCGTACCCGGCGGGCTCGGCACCGGGGGCAGGTCGGCGCGTGGGCGTGCGCCGTCTCGCCCTTGAGCTTCACCATCACCCCAGGGGGTGACCGCCGTCGGCGACACCGAGGAAGACGAACACCTTCCCGTCGGCCTTGGCGACCGTCTCGTCCCAGGGGTGCTCCTCGGCGGCTCCCGGCAGCCCCGGGGCACGGTCGCGCACTTTTCCCACTTCTTCGGGGCGTTCGGGGGCACGGCCATCGGTTTCCTCCGGGCTCGTCGTCGGGCTCCGCACCCCTCACGCTAGCCTCGGCCACCGACAGCGGCGCGGCTGCACGACCAAGGGGTGTCATGAGCAGGCTGGACAGGACGGACCGTCCGTACGACATCGTGCTCTTCGGAGCGACCGGCTTCGTCGGAACGCTCACCGCCGAGTACCTCGCCACCCGGGCCCCCGCCGGGCTGCGCTGGGCGATCGCCGGCCGCAGCGCGGACAAGCTGGAGCGGCTGCGGGAGCGGCTGCCCGGCGGCGCGGAGGTCGGGCTGCTGCGGGCGGACGTGTCCGACCCGGCCTCGCTGCGCGCTCTCGCCGAGCACGCGCGCGTGCTCGCCACGACGGTGGGTCCCTACGTGGAGTACGGCGAGGAACTCGTCGCCGCCTGCGCGGACACCGGCGCGGACTATGTCGACCTCACGGGTGAGCCGGAGTTCGTGGACCTGGTGTACGTCCGGCACGACGCACGCGCGCGGGAGACCGGGGCGCGTCTGGTGCACGCCTGCGGCTTCGACTCGGTGCCGCACGACCTGGGCGCGTACTTCACCGTGCGGCAGCTCCCGGAAGGGGTGCCGCTGACCGTGGACGGCTTCGTGACCGTCGACGCGGCCTTCTCGGGCGGGACCTTCGCCTCGGCGCTGAACCAGTTCGCCCGGCACCGCGGGCTCCGCGCGGCGGCCCTGGACCGCCGGCGCCATGAACCGCGGCTGGTGGGCCGCCGGGTGTCCGCCTCGGCCGGCGCGCCGCGCTACGCGCCGGAGGCCGGCGCCTGGGCCCTGCCCCTGCCGACGATCGACGCGCAGATCGTGCGCCGTTCGGCCAGGGCACTCGACCGGTACGGCCCCGACTTCCGCTACCGGCACTACGCGGCCGTGCGGCGGCTCCCGGTGGCGGTGGGCGGGGTGGCGGCCATGGGCGCGCTGGTGACGGCGGCCCAGCTCCCGCCGCTGCGCCGCCGGCTCTCCGACCGGCTCGGGCCCGGCGGCGGGCCGGGCCCCGAGAAGCGCGCCCGGAGCTGGTTCTCCGTCCGTTTCGTCGGCGGGGGCGGCGGGCGCCGGGTGTACACGGAGGTCGCGGGCGGTGACCCCGGTTACGACGAGACGGCGAAGATGCTGGCCGAGGGGGCCCTCTGCCTGGCCTTCGACGACCTCCCGCCGACGGCCGGCCAGGTCACGACGGCGGTGGCGATGGGCGACGCGCTGATCGACCGCCTCCGCGCGGCGGGACTCCGCTTCCGCGTCGCCGCGATCCGGTGACGTCCGGCCGGGCGGAGGCTACAGCGGCCACTCGGCCAGCGTGTAGATCATCCCGACGATCCAGCCCAGCCCGGCCGGTACGGCGAGGGCGAGGGCGACGGTCACGGCCCGCTCGACGGGCCGTCCGTCGGCGGCAACAGGCTTGGGCGCACGGTGCGTTGTCATGCGCGTCAGCCTGCCGGGGCGGGCGGGGGCCGGCATCCGTACAGGTACTCAGGAGCGGTACTCAGACCGCACGGGCGCGGTCCACGCCGGATCGGCCCGCGGCACTGCGCGAGGGAGCCCGGGGGCGGGTCGGTGATCTACGACTCGGAGCACCGCGAGGCGGGGCGGTGCAGTGCCGAGGACACCTCCTGAACGGGGGCGGCCCCGGCGAGTGCGCGGCGGCACAGGGCGTCGGCCCTGCGGGTGGTCTCCGGGAGGCGGTAGGCGGGGGTCAGGGCGAGGGTGTGGGCGCAGGCGTTGTCCAGGCTCACGCGGTGGCCGACCGAGACGAAGACCGGCTTGACGGCGTCCCTGGTGCGCAGGGCGCGGCCGACCTCCTCGCGGCCGGCGAGCAGCGGGGACGCGCTCCCGCGCGAAGTGCCCGGTTCGTCGTGGGTGAAGGTGAAGGGGTTCTTGGCGACGCCGATCGTCGGCAGGCCGGTGAGGACACCGAGGTGGCTGGCCAGGCCGAAGCGGCGGGGGTGGGCGAGGCCGTAGCCGTCGCAGACCACCAGGCCGGGCGGGCACGGCAGGGCATCGAGGGCGGCCAGCACGGTGGGGATCTCGCGGAAGGCGAGCAGTCCGGGAACGTACGGGAAAGAGATCCGGCCGACGGCCGTGGACTCGGCGACCACGTCGAGGGTCGCCGCGTCGAGGACGACGGCCGCGGCGGCGACGACGTCCCGCTCGTCGTCGTACGCCACGTCGACTCCGGTGACACGGCCCGTCCCGGGCGGCGGGCCCGGTTCGTCGAGCACCACCCGCGCGCGCAGGCCGTCCTGGACCGCGCGGGCCTCTTCCTCGGTCACGGGCCAACCGGCCGGTGTGCGTACGGTCGTCATGGTGCCCCTGAGCCTACGGGGCACGCGTGCTCCGCGCGGAGGGCGCCTCCCGGCCCCGCCCCTTCGCGCGAAGGCGGCTCACTTGCCGAGCGCCCGCTGGAGCTGGTCCTTGTTCATGTTCGAACGGCCCTCGACGCCGCGCTTCTTGGCCTCCTCGTACAGCTGGTCGCGCGTGGGGCCCCGGGAACCCTTGCCGGACCTCTGGCCGCCGCGCCTGCCGGAGGACATGTCCTGCGTCGAGGTGCGGCCGGCCGTCTTCGACTCGCCCGACCGGGCGCGCTCCTTGTTCACCGTCCGGGCGGCGATCTCCTTGGCGCGTCCGGTGCTCTCGCCCCGGTCCTCCGCACTGTCCTTGATGTGCTCGTACTGACGCTCCCGCTTGGGGCTGGAACCGCTTGGCATGTCCGCTCACTTCCTCTCGCGTACAGCGAACGGGTACCCACGGTGGCAGCGATCAGGACCCACCGCACGCGTCAGTGCTCCAGGCGGGCAGCCCCTCCCTTCTCCCCCGCCGCCCGGCAGCCGTGGCCGGACGCGCAGTCGACCGTGTCGTACGAGCCGGTGTCGACGGTCCGCCAGGTGCGTCCGCCGTCGGTGGTCAGGTCGGTGCCGGCGGGGCCGACCGCGAGGGCGGCGGTGCGGCTGTGCGGGAGCCAGGCGGTGTCGCGGCCGGCGGCGGACAGTCCGCGGAACCGCACGTCCGGGGTTCCGGTGTCCTTGAGGGCCCAGTGCGGCGACGCCCCGCGGTCCGGTCCGTGTGCCTGGGCCGGTACGGCCGTCAGGGCGGCCAGGACCGCCGCGCACACGGCTGCCGCGGTCACCCGGCGGCGCGTCCGTCTCGTCCGTCCTGTCGGTCGCGTGCTCCCCAGACGCCTCATGGCGGGCGAAGCCAGCCCGCCGCCCGGGCACCGTCCGGAGGGCCGCCCGGGCGGACAGGAGGTGCGTCGGACGGTACCAGTGCCTCGGAGACCACCCGAGGAGAGCCGTGTCACTCGGGTGCATGAAGGCGGTGACAGAGGTCACTCGCCTTTCGTGCGCACGGATTGGCCGATTCCGTCGTCTCATCCAGTAGCCGACCCGATCCGCCCCGGAAGCCTGTCCAGCCGTCATGAGGGAGCAAGGCGTTGTCCACCGTCATCGAGCAGACCGTCGAGGCCCGTCTCGTCGCCGCCGCGCCGCGGATGCCGAGCATTCCCGCCACCCTGCACTACGACCGCGACGACCCGTTCGCCGTCCGCATGACCTTCCCCGCGCCCGCCACCCTGGAGGGCGTCGAGGTCTGCTGGACCTTCGCCCGTGACCTGCTCGCCGCGGGGATGCAGGAGCCCGAGGGCGACGGCGACGTACGGGTCCGGCCGTACGGCTACGACCGCACCGTGCTGGAGTTCCACGCCCCCGAGGGGACCGCCGTCGTGCATGTCCGCTCGGGCGAGCTGCGCCGGTTCCTGGAGGCCACCGGCGAGCTGGTGCCGACCGGTCTGGAGCACCTCCGGCTCGACCTGGACCACGATCTCGCGGAGCTGATGCGCGACGTCTGACGCGTACGGCCGGCACCCGCTGCTCACCGGCGCGTCGAGCGTGCCGTGCGGTTCCCGCGCGGCACGGGAGACCGGGGCGGTCCGGGACCGGGCGTCACAGGCAGCGGGCGCGTGGATCGCGTCGGCGGGATTCCTGCCGTTCCGGGTCGACGGCCCCGGGCTCCGGGCAACGCATCCGCACGGGGTACCGCCCGTGTGCACCGGAGTGTGGCGCTGGTCGACAGCGCCGGGCGAGAGCACATGACGTGTGCACATATGGCGCACCCACATGTACACACCCACATATGACGCACCCACATGTGGCGTCCCCGCAGGGGCGGGCCCTCGCCGGGCGAGGGCTCATCGCCCCCTCGTGAGCGAGGCCATCGGCGCCTCGTCCCGCAGCCCCGCGCACAGCTCGCGCAGGACGGCCTCGAACGCGGGCGTCGCCGCTCCGGCGCGGCGGGTCAGGGTCTCCGCGCGCCCGTCCCAGGAGCAGCCGTCCGGGGCCGGCGGCAGGCCCGCGGCGGCCGCGAGGGCGAGTACGGTCGCGGTCGGCCCGGGGACGTCCTCCACCGGTGTGGATCCGGCCAGGATCCGGTGGGCCTCCCGGCGCAGGGCGTCCGCGCGGGCGGTGTCGGCCAGGACGTGCTCCACCGACGGGAACACCCCGAGGACCCGGTGCTTCTCGGCGCGCAGCACTCCCTCGGCCACCAGTTGCTCCCGGACCGCGTCCAGGGTGTACCCCGCGCGCAGCGTCACCCAGACGCGCCAGCGGTGCGGGCAGGACTCGCTGACCAGCTCCAGAAGACCGTCCAGCACCGGGTCACCGGTCCGGGAGTCGAGGTCACGGGGTGTGGCGATGCCGTCGTCGTCGGTCAGCAGGCCCCGCCGGGCCAGCTCGGCGAGGGCTCCGGCCCGCGCCGCGGGGGCCTGCCGGGACGGGTCGGTGTCCCAGGCCAGCAGACACAGGCGGGCCGGCAGCGAGAGCGGGCCGTCGGGCACGGGGGCCTCCTCGGGGGCGGTGACGTCGTGCTCCGAAAAGCCGTTGACAGCCGTTCCGGGCACTCCTACGGTGTACAGCGGTCCTGTTGCCGTCGAATGGAGAAGGACGTTGCTCGTCTGAGGTTCTGAGACACCGCGTCACACCGCTCAGGTGTGTACGTCGCGTGCGACCTCGGCGTTCGAGCCGTCCTTGCGGAACAGGGCTTTTCTCATGCCCAGGTCTTCCCTCCCGGCTGCCGGTCCTCGTCCCGCGGTGTCTCGATACGCGTTTGCCCCTGATCGCCCCGAGCAACCGCGGAGGCCCGCATGTCACCTTCCCTCACCTGTACGTCCCTCACCTTCACCTGGCCCGACGGCACCGCCGTCTTCGAGGGCCTCGACGTCGCCTTCGGCCCCGGCCGCACCGGCCTCGTCGGCGTCAACGGGTCGGGCAAGTCGACCCTGTTGAAGCTGATCGCCGGTGAGCTCACCCCGGCCGACGGCGCCGTCCGGGTCGCCGGCGAGGTGGGGTATCTGCCGCAGAACGTGACGCTCGACACCGCGTTGAGGGTCGACGAGGCCCTCGGCATCGCCGGCCGGCGGGCCGCGCTGCACGCCATCGAGGCGGGCGACGTGACCGAGGAGCACTTCGAGACCGTCGGCGACGACTGGGACGTCGAGGAACGCGCCCTGGCCACGCTCGGCGAGCTCGGCCTCGGGCACATCGGCCTCGACCGCACCGTCGGCGAGGTGTCGGGCGGCGAGTCGGTGCTGCTGCGGCTGGCGGCACTGCTGCTGCGACGCCCGGACGTGCTGCTGCTCGACGAGCCCACCAACAACCTCGACCTGTACGCCCGCAGGCGGCTGTACGCGGCCGTCGCGGGCTGGCCGGGCGTCATGGTCGTGGTCAGCCACGACCGCGAACTGCTGGAACTGGTCGACCAGATCGCGGACCTGCGCTCCGGAGAGGTCGCCTGGTACGGCGGCAACTTCTCGGCGTACGAGGAGGCCCTGGCCGTCGAACAGGAGGCCGCCGAGCGCACGGTGCGCGCCGCCGAGGCGGACTTCCGCAAGCAGAAGCGCGAACTGGTCGACGCGCAGGTCAAGTTGGCCCGCCGCAAGCGGTACGGGCAGAAGATGTGGGACCAGAAGCGCGAGCCGAAGATCGTCATGGGGGCGCGCAAGCGCGCGGCGCAGGAGTCCGCGGGCAAGCACCGCATCATGCACGAGGAGAAGCTCGCCGAGGCCAGGGAACGCCTCGACGACGCGGTGGACGCCGTGCGGGACGACGACGAGATCCGTGTCGACCTGCCGTACACGGCCGTACCGCCGGGCCGTGACGTCCTCACCCTCATGGACCTGGAACTGGCGTACGGCGCCCGGGTGGGCGGCGGCTTCGATCTGCGCGGGCCGGAGCGGGTGGCGCTGATCGGGCGCAACGGCGCGGGCAAGACGACGCTGCTGCGCACGATCGCCGGGGAGCTGGAGCCGGTCTCCGGCGAGGCGCGGGCCCATGTGCCCCTGCGGTTCCTGCCGCAGCGGCTCGACGTCCTCGACCCGGAGCTGACCGTCGCCGAGAACGTGGCCCGGTTCGCTCCGGCCGCCACCAACAACCGGGTCCGGGCCCGGCTCGCCCGCTTCCTGTTCCGGGGCGCCCGCGCCGACCAGAAGGCGGCGACGCTCTCCGGCGGCGAGCGGTTCCGGGCGGCGCTGGCCGCACTGATGCTGGCGGAGCCCGCGCCGCAGCTGCTGATGCTGGACGAGCCGACCAACAACCTCGACATGGCGAGCGTCCGGCAGCTCACCACCGCGCTGGAGTCGTACGAGGGAGCCCTGATCGTGGCCAGTCACGATCTGCCGTTCCTGGAATCGATCGGCATCACCCGGTGGCTGCTGATGGAGGAGGGAGGGCTGAGGGAAATCACGACAGAAGCTGTCGGGTATCCCGCCTAACGTCGGCGGTATGAGCCAGTCCAGCGAGTACATCACCATCACCGGAGCCGGGGAGAACAACCTCAAGGACGTCACGCTCCGCATCCCGAAGGGCCGGCTGACCGTGTTCACCGGCGTTTCGGGGTCGGGGAAGTCGTCGGTCGTCTTCGACACGATCGCGGTCGAGTCGCAGCGGCAGCTCAACGAGACGTTCACCTGGTTCGTCCGCAACCGGCTGCCCAAGTACGAGCGGCCGCACGCGGAGGCCCTGGAGGACCTGACGCCCGCGATCGTCGTCGACCAGCGGCCCGTCGGCGGCCACTCCCGGTCGACGGTGGGGACGATGACGGACGTCTACTCGGTGCTGCGGGTGCTGTTCTCCCGGCACGGCACACCGAGCGCCGGTCCGGCGACGGCGTACTCGTTCAACGACCCGTCGGGCATGTGCCGGGTGTGCGACGGTCTGGGCCGGACCGTGCGGCCGGACTGGGACCGTGTCCTCGACGCGGACCGTTCCCTCGCCGACGGGGCGGTCCGCTTCCCGCCGTTCGCGGCGGGGACCTGGCAGGGGCAGGCGTACACCAACAGCGACGAGCTGGACCCGCACAAGCCGGTGCGGGAGTTCACCGCGGCCGAGCGGGAGTTCCTGATGCGGGGGCGCCCCGGCAGCAAGGTCACCGTGAACGGCACGGGCGGCACCTGGACCACGGAGTACGAGGGACTCGCCGACCGCTTCGAACGGCTGTACCTGAAGCGGGATCTGGCGGGGATGAGCCAGAAGACCCGGGACATGGTGCGGGAGTTCCTGGCCGAGGGCGTGTGCCCCACCTGCCGGGGAGCCAGGCTGAACGAGGCGGCGCTGGCCTCCCGGATCGGCGGGCGGTCCATCGCCGACTGCGCCGGGATGCAGGTCACCGACCTCGTCGCCGTGCTGCGGGAGATCGACGACCCGGTGGCCGGTCCCGTCGCCCGGGCCGCCGTCGCCGCACTGGAGCGGATCGAGACGATCGGTCTCGGCTACCTCAGCCTCGACCGGGAGACGTCCACGCTCTCCGGCGGCGAGGGGCAGCGGCTGAAGACCGTGCGGCATCTGGGGTCCAGCCTGACCGGGATGACGTACATCTTCGACGAGCCCAGCGTCGGACTGCATCCGCGCGACGTCCACCGGCTCGGTGAGCTGCTGCTGCGGCTGCGCGACAAGGGCAACACGGTGCTGGTCGTGGAGCACGATCCGGACGTCATCGCGCTGGCCGACCATGTCGTCGACATGGGCCCGGGGGCGGGCGCCGAGGGCGGCAGGGTGGTGTTCGAGGGGACGCCCCGGGAGCTGGCCGCCTCGGGCACCCTCACGGGGCGGTGCCTGGGACGGCGCACGGCGGTCAAGAGCGAGGTGCGGGTGGCGGCGGGCGAGCTGTGGGTGAAGGGGGCCGGCCGGCACAATCTGCGCGAGATCACCGTGCGCTTCCCGGCCGGTGTGCTCACCGCGGTGACGGGGGTGGCGGGTTCGGGCAAGAGCACGCTGGTCGCCGAGTTCACCGCCGTGCACGGTGACGCCGTGGTGGTCGACCAGTCCTCGATCGGCATCTCGGCACGGTCCACCCCGGCGACGTATCTCGGGATCATGGACACGGTCCGGAAGATCTTCGCGCGGGAGACGGGCGCCGAACCCGGGCTGTTCAGCTTCAACTCCGACGGCGCCTGCGGGACCTGCGGGGGCCGCGGGATCATGTACACCGATCTGGCCTTCATGGACCCGGTGACGACGACCTGCCCCACCTGCGAGGGGCGGCGGTTCAAGGACGAGGTGCTGCGGCTGACCGTCGGCGGCCGGTCCGTCGCCGACGTGCTCGGGATGACGGCCGAGGAGGCGCTGGACTTCTTCCACGACCCGGGCGTACGGCGCCGGCTGCGCGCCCTGCGGGATGTCGGCCTCACCTACCTCGCGCTGGGGCAGCCCCTGTCCACCCTTTCGGGTGGTGAGCGGCAGCGGATCAAGCTGGCCACCCGACTGCACCGCAAGGGGGTGGTGTACGTGCTCGACGAGCCGACGACCGGGCTGCACATGGCGGACGTGGACGGTCTCGTCGGCCTGCTGGACCGGCTGGTGGACGCGGGCAACACCGTCATCGTCGTCGAGCACAACCTGGACGTCGTCGCCCGCGCCGACTGGGTGATCGACCTCGGCCCGGACGGCGGGAGGGACGGCGGCCGGGTGGTGTTCGAGGGCACACCGGCCGAGTTGCTCGTCGCCGAAGGGTCCTTCACCGGGGAGCATCTGCGGCGGGCCGGGCACTGAGACCGTCACCGGTGGTACATCCCGTCGTCGCCGGGACGGCCCTGTCCGGACCCACCCCGCACGCCGGCTGGGCCGGTACCCGAGGCCCCGCACGACGGCTGGGCCGGTACCCGAGGCCCCGCACGACGGCTGGACCGGTGCCCGAGGGAGACCGGCCGCTCCGCGGACCGCCCCGGCACGGCCACCACACGCCCCGTCCGATGCGGAGTGCCACTCGTGCCCGGCGAGAAGGCCCTCGTCCGCCGTCCCGCTCCCCGTCCGGCCGAGGGGCCGGTGACGCACATCGAGCGGGAGGGCGTCGACGTCGACCGCGCGGTGGAGCAGCGGGAGGCGTATCCGGAGGCGTCGCGCGCCACGGCCGGGAGAGGATCGAGGCCGACCCGGCCCACGACTGCCCGCACTCCGTGTTCGTCGAGGACACGGCGGTGATGTTCCGGAACGTGGCGCTGATCGTCCGGTCCGGTGCCGGGTCCCGCCGCGCGGAGACCGCCGGCGTCGAGGAGGCCGTGGCGTCCCCGGGCTGTTCGGTGAACTGGGTCCGGGAGCGGGGCAACCTGGATGGCGGCGATGTGCTGAAGGTCGGCGACATGGGTACGCGGGCCGCGGCCGGGGGGACCTCCCATGCCTTCAAGGCAGTGGGTGAGTACCGACGCGGCCGGGGTGCGACAGGTGCGGGCCGCGTTCGAACCGCTGGGGACACGGGTGGCCGTCGTGCCGGTCGCCAAGGTGCCGCATCTGAGGTCGGCGGTCACGGCACTGCCGGACAAGACGGTCGCCGGACACATCCCGGACATGGACGCGCCGTCGCTGTTCCCGCGCTTCCTTCCGGTGCCGGAGGCGGCCGGGGCGCATGTGGTGCTGCTCGGCGGGGACAGGCTGTTGATGGCGTCGAGCGCGCCGAAGACCGCGGAGCTGTTCGCGGACCTCGGCTACGAGCCGGTCCCGGTGGACATCGGCGAGTTCGAGAAGCTCGGGGGCTGTGTGACGTGCCTCTCGGTGCGCCTGCGGGAGCTGTACGTCTGACCGGTGGCCGTGTCACCCGTACGGCGCAGCGACCTGCGGCTCGACGCCGGGACGGTACTCCGTCCGGGCCCCGCTGATCAGGGCTCTTTACGACACCCTTAGCCTACGGCTACGTAACCTACGGCTTCGTAGCCTACGATTCCGTAGGTTCCCGGCCCGCTCGCCGGCACTTCCGCTGTCACCGTCCCCTGGAGTACCCGTGTCGCTCACTTCTCCCCACCTCGGCAGCCCTTCGGTCTGGACCGACGCCCGGCTGTTGTACGCACTGGAGGAAGTGGTCGAGAAGGAGCTCAACCGGCATCTGACGGTCACCAAGGACTGGATGCCGCACGAGTACGTGCCGTGGAGCGACGGCCGCAACTTCCCGGGCTTCTTCGAGGACGGCGAGGCCTGGGACAAGGAGCAGTCGAAGGTCACCGAGGTCGGCAAGATCGCCCTGGTGGTGAACCTGCTGACCGAGGACAACCTCCCCAGCTACCACCACGAGATCGCCACCCTGTTCGGCCGCGAGGGCGCCTGGGGCACCTGGGTGCACCGCTGGACGGCCGAGGAGGGCCGGCACGGCATCGTGATGCGGGACTACCTGCTCGCCTCGCGGGCAGTGGACCCGGACAAGCTGGAGCAGTTCCGCATGTCGCACATGAGCGAGGGCTTCGAGTCGGACAACCGGCACTCGATGCTCCACTCGATCGCGTACGTCGCCTTCCAGGAACTGGCCACCCGGATCTCGCACCGCAACACCGGCCACCAGTCGGGTGACCCGGTCTGCGACCGCATGCTGGCCCGCATCGCGACCGACGAGAACCTGCACATGGTCTTCTACCGCAACCTGCTGAAGGCGGCGTTCGAACTCGCCCCGGACCTCACGATGCAGGCGGTGCGCGATGTCGTGGTGAACTTCCGGATGCCCGGACACGGGATCCCCGGGTTCGAGCGGGCGGCCGCGCAGATGGCCATCGGCGAGGTGTACAACATGCGCATCCACCACGACGACGTGCTCCAGCCGGTGCTGCGCTTCCTGAAGGTCATGGAGATCGACGGGCTGGGCCCCGAGGGCGTCAAGGCCCAGGAGGAACTGGGACTGTTCATGGGCGGCCTGGACGCGGAGGCCGCGAAGTTCGACGAGAAGCTGGCGGCCCGCAAGGCCCGGATGGCGGCCCGCGCCGGCCGCTGAGGACCGGCCGCGGGACATGAGGGGGCGGGACGGCCAAAGGCGAGGGCGTCGGCCACCGGGACGGCGCCCCGGGCACCGGCCGCCTGCCTGCCTGCACGGGACGAGCCGGCCGTCGGGCGGGGCGGTGCCGGCCGGGAAGTCCGGCCGGCGCTCCGCCGGGCGCCCGGTGCGCAGCCGGTCGCACGGCAGCGCCGGCGCGAGGGCGTTGACGAGCTGGGTCCCGAGGACTTCGGCGGGGTCGAGCGCTCCGATGTGGAAGACGCCCGGGCGGCCGGGTCCGAACCGGCGTGTCCGCCTGGGCAAAGCGGTGCGTCTGCCTCTGCGCCATGTCCGGCCGCGCATTGGTCCCAGCCACGGGGGCGGCGTCCGCCGTACCGGTTCTCCACGGGCCGAAGGCCGGTGACCGGCGGGAACTACCGTGCGACGCGGCGCAGTTCCAGGCGCTCCTTCTCCGACATGCCGCCCCAGACGCCGAAGCGCATGTCGTGGGTCAGGGCGTACTCCAGGCAGGCGGCGCGGATCGGGCAGAGGCCGCAGATCCGCTTGGCCTCGCGGACCGAACTGCCCGGTTCGGGGAAGAAGAAGTCTCCCCCCGTCTGCGCGCACAACGCCTCCTCCTGCCAGGCGAGGTCGGGCGACGGGATCGTTTCGGTGTGCATGACCGGAAGCGTGCCGTGCGGCGAAAAACGTTCGATCAACGCGGGATCAACGACAGGACCCGGGGATCCTCCGTGACCGCATGATGATGACGCCGGAACACCCGGCGCGCACGGCGGCGCGCCGGGTGTCTCACGTCTCGCGCGGATCACCTCTGAGGACCGCGAACCGTGCGCCGTACGGATCCTCCAGGCGGGCCAGCCGGCCGACGCCGGCGAGGGAGGTGGCGGGCAGCCGCACCCTGCCGCCCAGCGCTACGGCCCTGGCGACGACGGCGTCCGTGTCGTCCGTCCCGAAGTAGGGCAGCCAGTGGGGCCGGCCGGTCTCCGCCTCGGTGGGGTCGTCGGCCAGCGGAACCAGCCCGCCGAACATGCCCTCCTCGCCCGTCCCGGCGGGGTTGACGGAGGTGTAGACACCGTCGGGGAAGGTCACCGCCGAGGTCTCCCAGCCGAGGACGGAGTGGTAGAACGCGGCGGTCCGGGCGATGTCCGGGGTGTAGAGCTCGGCCCAGCACAGCGTGCCGACCTCGCCTGCCGCCTCGATGCCCTTGGGGGTGGCCGGCTCCCGGATGCCGAAGGGAACGCCCGCCTGGTCGGCGAGGATCGCCGTCCTGCCCCTCCCCATCACCTCCATGGGCGCCATGGGCACACTGCCCCGGGCCTGCTGGACGGCCTTCGCCGCGGCGTCCGCGTCGGGGCTCCGGAAGTAGACCGTCCACGCGGGCGGGCCCTGCTCCGGTGTGGTCCGCATACCGCCCGCGACGATCCGGCCGGCCAGCCGGAAGAAGCCGTAGCCGCCGGCGTCGGGTCCCGCCGGGGCGAACTCCCAGCCGAACAGGCCGCCGTAGAAGGACGCGGCGCCCTCGATGTCGGACGTGCCGACGTCGATCCAGTTCGGGGCGCCGTCGACGAAGCGGGTGGTGAGCATGGTGCCTCCTTCGAGAGGTCCCGTCGCCTGCTCCGCCGAGTCTTCCACCACCCTGCCGGCTGTCGCCGATGGAGCGCCCGGACGGGTGTGTCACGGGTCTGCGGACCGGTGCTTGCGGGGTGCGCCGCGTCGGGGTGGGCCCGGGGTGTTCGCGCTGCCCGGCGCTTGCGGGGTGCCCGGCGTTGGTGTGAGCCAGGAGGTGGGTCGCGCTGCCCGGCGCTTGCGGGGTGCCGTCGCGCCCACCCGTGCCGCCCCAGCGGCACGACTGCCCGCGGTGACGGTGGCGGTGGCGGTGGCGGTGGCGGTGGCACGACTGTCCGGGGTTGGACAGGGATCCTAGGCGGACGCCCGCCGGATCAGGGTCGTCGGGAAGATCACGCCGGCCGGGCTGTCGCCGGCGTTCTCGTCGGACGCGGCGGTGCCGTCCAGGTCGCGCAGGAGGAGGCGGGCCATCAGCCGGCCCATCTCCTCGATGTCCTGGCGGACCGTGGTGAGCGGCGGGTCGGTCTGTTCGGCGATCGGCAGCATGTCGTCGAAGCCGACGACCGCCACGTCCTCCGGCACCCGCCGCCCGTGCTCGCGCAGCACGCGCAGGGCGCCCGCCGCCATGAGGTCGTTGCCGGCGAACACCGCGTCCAGGCCGGGGCAGCGGTCGAGGAGCCGCCGCATCGCCCGCTCGCCGCTCGCGGGGGTGAAGTCGCCCTCCACGACCAGCCGGGGATCGGCGTCGGTCATGACGTCCCGGAAGCCGTCGAGCCGGTCCACCGCCGCGGTCTGGTCGAGGGCACCGGTGATGTGGGCGATGCGGCCGCGGCCGAGGCCGAGCAGATGCCGTACGGCGTCGCGGGCGCCGCCCCGGTTGTCGCTGTCGACGTAGGAGACGCCGCCTTGTCCGCCGTTCCAGTCGGGCCGGCCGCCGTACACCGTCGGCAGGCCGGCCCGCTGGATCAGTTCGGGCAGCGGGTCGTCTATGTGCAGGGAGAACACCAGGGCGCCGTCGACATGGCCGCCGGCGAGGTAACGGCCGACGCGGGCGTGGTCGTCGCGGTCCTCGGTGAGCAGCAGGACGAGCTGGTTGTCGTGGGCCGTCAGCTCCTTGCTGATGCCGCGCAGCTGCCGGGCGAAGAAGGGGTCGGCGAAGACCCGGGTCTCCGGTTCGGCCACGATGACGGCGATGGCGTCGTGCCGCTTCGTCACCAGGCTGCGGGCGGCCTGGTTCGGCACGTACCCGAGTTCCTCCACCGCCCGCCTCACCCGCTCGGCCAGGCGCTCCCGCACCCCGTCGGAGCCGTTGACCACGCGGGAGACCGTGGCCCGGGAGACCCCGGCCCGCGCGGCCACGGCCTCCAGCGTGGGACGCGGCACTGTGTCGGTCACTTCGGGGCTCCTCACCTGCGGCTGCGGGCAAGGATAGCCCCGGCCCGGACACGGGCGAGAGCGCTCTCGGATCATGTCCGGTGCGTCAGTGCCCGTGCTCGTGACCCTCCTCCGCGGCCGCCCCGTGGACGTGCTCGTGCGGGTCGTAGCCCGGGATGGTGCCGTCCGGCTTCTTCACCAGGAACAGGCCGACCATGCCCATGTCGGAGTGGCTCTGGACGTGGCAGTGGTACATCCAGGCGCCCGCTCCGACGCCCTCCCCCGCGATGATCTGGAAGCCGAAGGAGTCGGCCGGGCCGCAGATCTTGTTGTCGATGACCTGGCTCGGGTCGTCGGGGCCGGTGAGCATGCCGGTGCGGTTGTCGGCCCAGCGGTGACCGTGCATGTGGAAGGTGTGGTAGTACTCGCCGTGCGTGATCATGACGATCTCGACGCGGTCGCCCACGGTGGCCTCGAAGTCCGGGCCGGTGTGGGCGGGCTTGTTGTTGATCGACATGTCGTTGAAGACGATGGTGTGGGTCGCGTCGGGCAGGACGTCGCCCTTGCGGCGGACGATCACCGGGCCGTAGAGCCCGTTGCGGATGCCGCCGGTGCCGTGCACCGTGCCGACGACGTGATCGTGATAGTGCCAGTAGCCGGCGCTGCCCGCCCGCCAGGTGCCGTCGGAGCGCCGGCCGGGCTTGTGGGTGCGCCAGGTGTAGGTGCGGGTTCCGCCGGGCTCGACGTCGCTCTTGTTCTGCTTGGTGCCGTCGCTGGAGATCTCGTAGTCCAGGCCGTGGACGTGCAGGCTCACGGGTACGTCCATGGTGTTCTCGAACTCGACGTGCAGCGTGTCGCCCTCGTTGAGCTCGATGAGCGGTCCGGGGACGGAGGCCTTGCCCTTCTCGAAGCCGTAGCCCATCTGTCCGCCGTCCAGCCGCTCGGCGTACATCTTGACGCGCCGCACCTCGCCCCCGGCGGGCGCGGTCTTCGCCGGTGTGGCCGCGCTCACGGCCTCGGGCGCGATGGACAACGATGTCGCGACGGCAGCGCCGCCCAGCAGTACGCGCCGGTTGAAACCGCGTCTGTCCATGCCGAACTCCCCACGTGGCTGTCATGAACCTGTGAAACCGTAGCGGGCACCCTCCGGTTTATCCACACTCAGGACAAAGTTCGTTTCATTACTGCGATAGGTATTGGCGTGTGGCGCAAAGAGGTCTAGCTTCCTTGACGCTGTTGCTGCGACCGAGGAGGGGTGGGTGGCCACGTGCGGTCCACATCGCATCAAGAACCCATGCGCTTAAGAGGGTTGAGCACGTCAAGCGCCACAAGCACACGAAGGACGAGAACGAGACGACGCGTCTGGGCGGCCACCGTGACCGCCGGGGTCGTCGCCGCCGGGCTGCTGTCGGGTCCCGCCGCCAGCGCGCGCCCGGCCCCGGATCCGTCCCTGACAACGATGTCCATCAAGTCGCCCCCGGGCGGCGCGAACGTACGCGTGCTGCTGTTCCACGGCTCCGCGGCCGGCGGTGACGAGTCGCCGCTCGTGAACGCCGGGATCGCGGCGATCGAGAAGATCGGGCTGTCCGGTCCGGCGGACCAGCGGTTCAAGGTCACCGCCACGGACGACGCCTCGGTCTTCACCGACGACAAGAAGCTGGGCCGGTTCAACGCCGTCGTGTTCCTGACCGGCGGCGGGGACGTCCTCGACCCGGACCAGGAGGCGGGCCTCGAGGCGTACATGGAGGCCGGCGGCGGTTTCGTCGGTCTGCACGACGCGGCCCGCGCGGAGCCCTACTCGGACTGGTTCACCGGTCTGATCGGCGCCCGTCCGGCCGCGTCCGGTCCGGACACGGTGCAGCGGGCGACCGTCGAGGTCGGCGACCGGGCGCACCCGGCGACCAAGAACCTGCCGCAGCAGTGGAAGCGGCCCGACAAGTGGCTGAACTGGGTGGAGAACCCCTCCGGCGACGTGCACACGGTCGCCAGGGTGCGCGAGTCGACGTACGCGCCCGGGGCGAGCGCCAACGGCTGGGACCACCCGGTCAGTTGGTGCCGCGACTACGACGGCGGCCGGTCCTTCTACACCGGTATGGGCGGCACGGTGTCGTCGTACGACGAGACCGACTTCCGCGACCACCTGCGCGGCGCCCTGCTGTGGACCACCCGCCTGGTGCGGGCCGACTGCAAGGCGACCATCACCGGCAACTACAAGGCGGAGCGGCTCACCCAGCCCAACCAGCCGGGCCGGAACGACCAGATCGGCGAACCGCACGGCCTGGTCACCGCCCCCGACGGCCGTGTCTTCTACATCGGCCGGGGCGGCGCCGACTCCTCTCAGCCCGTCGTCACCGACTGGAACGACCCGGACATCGGCAAGGGCAAGGGCGAGGTCCACGTCTACGACCCGAAGACCAAGAAGGTCACCCTCGCCGGTGCGCTCACCGTCTTCGGCAACAAGGGCGGCGGCGACGAGCTGAGGAAGGTCGAGGAGGGCCTGCTCGGCATCGAACTCGACCCGGGGTTCGAGCAGAACGGCTGGGTGTACCTGCACTACACACCGCACTCCGAGATCAACCGGGACACGCGTATGGCGGACCGGCGGGTCTCCCGCTTCACGCTCGACCGGGCCACGAACAAGCTGGACCTGAGCAGTGAGAAGGTGCTGCTGGAGTGGCCGGTGCAGATCCACAGCTGCTGCCACGCGGGCGGCGGGATGGCCTGGGACTCCAAGGGCAACCTGTACATCGCCACCGGTGACAACAACTCCAGTGGCTTCAGCGGTGGTTACTCGGGCAACAACCCGGAGCCCAACTTCAAGGGCGTGTCCTTCGCGGACGCGCGCCGCACCGCCGGCAACACCAACAACCTCAACGGCAAGATCCTGCGCATCCACCCGGAGCCGGACGGCACGTACACGCTGCCCGAGGGCAACCTGTTCACCGGGAAGGAGACCGCCGAGGGCGGTGGCAAGACGCGCGGCGAGATCTACGTGATGGGTGTGCGCAACCCGGCGCGCATCTCCGTCGACAAGGCGACCGACATCCTGTACGCGGGCTGGGTCGGCCCGGACGCCGGCGCCCCGTCGACGACCTGGGGTCCGGCGAAGTACGACACGTTCGCCGTGATCACCGAGGCGTCCAACCGGGGCTGGCCGTACTGCATGGGCAACAAGCAGCCCTATCGGGACCGGAACCTGCCGGACCCGTCGAAGCCGCTGGGCTGGTACGACTGCGACGCCCCGAAGAACGAGTCGCCGAACAACGACGGCCTGGTCAACCTGCCGCCGGTGACCGGCAACAACATCTGGTACTCGCCGCAGGGCGGCGGCCCGGACTACCCGCGCGACGGCAGCGGCATCCCGTCGTACGAGCAGGACGAGGCCACGTACCGGCTGCCCTGGCTCAAGGGCGGCGGCCAGGCCGCGATGAACGGCCCGGTCTACCGCTACGACGCCGACAGCGCCAGTGAGGTCAAGTGGCCGGCGTACTGGGACGGCAAGTGGTTCGTCGGTGACTTCTACGACGCCGACCAGCCGCGCAACGCGGTGCTGATGGACCCGAAGACGCAGGGCGACGGCGGCCTTCCGGTGCACTCGGAGTCCCTGAAGAAGATCGTGCCGGTCGGCAACGACGGCATCAAGAACCTGATGGGCTGGAAGTTCGGTCCGGACGGCTCGCTGTACGTCCTCGACTACGGGCGCGGCTTCTTCACCTCCGACGCCAAGTCCGCGCTGTGGCGGGTCACCTACACGGGCGGCGGGCCGACCCCGGCCGCCGGTCAGCTGGCGAGGGGAACCGAGTGATACGGCAACGAAGAATGTGGGCCGCCCTGCTGGCCGCCCTCCTCATGATGCTCGGCCTGCAGGCGACGACCTCCGCGGCCGACGGGACCGGTTCCGCCGGCACGGCGGCGGCGGAGCAGGTGCTCACCTGGACCGCCGGTGACAGCATCACCGAGTACACGTCCGCGCCGACGACCGCGGTGGCCGGTCCGGCGACCATCGTGTTCGAGAACAGCGCGGCGACCGGCAACACCACCGGGATGCCGCACACGCTGACGTTCGTGACCTCCGACCCGGAGTTCAACAACGACGTCCAGCTCAACATCCTGGCCAATCCGGCCGACGCCCAGGGCGGGAAGCACACCGCCGAGGTGACGCTCACCCCGGGCCGCTACTTCTACCACTGCACCATCCCCGGCCACGGCGAGATGCAGGGCATCCTCACGGTGACCGAGGGCAGCGGCGAGGACACCACCGCGCCCGAGGCCACGGCGAAGGTGACCGGCTCGCAGAACGCCGAGGACGACTACGTCGGTTCGGCGAGCGTCACGGTCGAGGCCACCGACGAGGACTCGGGCGTGGAGCGGATCGAGTACGCGATCGGGGCCGACGGCGCCTGGCAGCCGTACACCGCCCCGGTCGTGGTCGACCAGGTCGGCACGCACACGGTGCGCTACCGCGCCCTGGACAAGGCGGGCAACGTCTCGGCGGAGAAGAACGTCGAGTTCACCGTCGTCGCCCCGCAGTCGGACGACACCACCCCGCCGGAGACCTCGGCGACGGTGGCCGGCGAGAAGAACGACGACGGTCACTACATCGACATGGCGACGGTCACCGTCACCGCGTCGGACACCGGCACCGGCGTCAACACCATCGAGTACGCGATCGGCGCCGACGGCGCCTGGCAGGCGTACACCGGTCCGGTGATGGTGCACCAGGTGGGCACCCACACGGTGCGCTACCGCGCCACCGACAGGGCCGGCAACGCGGCGGCGGAGAAGAGCGTGGAGTTCACGGTCGTCGCCGCTCCCCCGCAGGACACCACCCCGCCGGCGACCGGCGTGACCGTGGAGGGCACCAGGAACTCCGACGGCGCCTACGTCGGTGACGCCACCGTGACCATCGGCGCCGACGACGGGCACGGAGGTTCCGGCGTCGCCGGCATCGAGTACTCGCTCGACGGCGGGCCGTACCTGGCGTACACCCAGCCGGTGGTGGTCGACCGGGCGGGCCGGCACACGGTGGCCTACCGGGCGAGCGACAAGGCCGGCAACACCTCCGAGCCGCTCACGGTGAGCTTCACGGTCGTGGCGGACGGCGGGGTGCCAGCGCCCAACTGCCCGGAGTACGACGAGCGGTTGACGGTGATCGTCGGCACGGTCGACTCGGGTGTGCCGAACCGGGTCACCAACAACCGGTGCCGGATCGGCGAGCTGATCGAGGACGAGAAGGAGTGGACCTCGCAGGCGCTGTTCCTCAAGCACGTGAAGGGCGTGCTGGACGCGCTGCAGAAGGAAGGGGTCATCGACAAGCGGGAGTACCGGGCGATCAACAAGGCGGCCCGGCAGTCCGGCATCGGCGAGCCCGGCCGGACCGAGGGCTACCGCAAGATCATGGACGGCACTCAGGAGTCGTTCGCCAAGTGGGAGCAGGTGGGCGGCGGTTCGTTCGCGCTGAACCCGGACGGGTCGATCACCTCCGGCACCACCCGGGGCGGGCTCGGCATGCTGTGGTTCCCCGAGCGCACGTACGGCGACTTCTCGCTGAAGCTCCAGTGGCGTGACGACGCCCCGGGCACCGGCAACGCCAACTCCGGTGTGTTCGTGCGGTTCCCGCAGATACACGACCACCCGGAGGAGCCGCGGCCGGAGTGGGCCGCCATCAAGTACGGGCACGAGGTGCAGGTGTTCGACTCGCCCACCGGCGACATGTACAAGACGGGCTCGGTCTACGGTTTCGACCGGGTGGGTCTGGCCGGCGCGGGCGTGACGCAGAAGGGCACCTGGAACGACTACGAGATCCGCGTGGTGGACCAGCACTACTCGGTCTACCGCAACGGTGTGCTGATCAACGAGTTCGACAACACCGGCGGCCAGGACTTCACCCCGCCGCGCTCGGACGACCCGGGCACGGACGGGCGGCGGTTCGCCTCCGGCTACATCGGACTGCAGGTGCACGGCACGACGGACGTCGTCTCCTACCGGGACGTCCGGATCAGGGAGCTGTAGTCCTCACGGGTCGGGAAGCCGGGGCCCGGCTTCCCGACCCGGCCCGGAGTCAGGGCTTGATCAGCACCTTGACCGCACCGTCCTGCTTCTTCTGGAACATGTCGTAGGCCCGCGGCGCCTCGTCGAGCGGCACGCGGTGGGTGGCGAAGTCGTCGACGCCGAGCGGGTCCTCGTCGGTGAGGTAGGGGATGATCTCGTCGCTCCAGCGGCGTACGTTGGCCTGGCCCATGCGCATCTGGATCTGCTTGTCGAACAGGGTCAGCATGGGCATCGGGTCGGCCATGCCGCCGTAGACGCCGCTGATCGAGATGGTGCCGCCGCGCCGCACCAGTTCGATCGCGGTGTGCAGGGCGGCGAGCCGGTCGACGCTGAAGCGTTCCGCCATCGGGCCGCTGAGTTTGCGGGGCAGCAGCGCCGAGGCGTTCTGCACCATGCGGGCCGCCGCGCTGCCGTGCGCCTCGGTGCCGACGGCGTCGATCACGGCGTCGGGGCCGCGGCCGTCGGTCTGGTCGCGGATCGCGGCGACGAGTTCCTTCTCGTCGTCGAAGGAGCGCAGGTCGAAGGTCTCCACGCCCCGCTCGCGCGCCCTGTTCAGCCGCTCGGGGACCAGGTCCACGCCGAACACCCGCCCGGCGCCCTTGACCTGGGCGATCCGGCAGGCCATGTCGCCGATGGGGCCGAGCCCGAGCACGGCGACGCTGCCGCCCTGCGGAACACCGGCGTACGCGACCGCCTGCCAGGCGGTGGGCAGCACGTCGGAGAGGTAGACGAACCGGTCGTCGGAGGGCCCCTCGGGCACCTTGATCGGGCCGTACTGGGCCTGCGGGACCCGCAGGTACTCGGCCTGGGCGCCCGGTACCGCGCCGTACAGCCGGGTGTAGCCGAAGAGCGCCGCTCCCATGCCCTCGGCGCTGACCTGGGTGGTCTCGCACTGGGTGGGCAGTCCGGTGAGGCACATCCAGCAGTTGCCGCAGGCGATCTGGAACGGCACCACGACCCGGTCGCCGACCTGGAGGTCGGGCACCGCCGCGCCGACCTCCTCGACGATGCCCATCGGCTCGTGGCCGAGGATGTCGCCCGGGGTCATGAACGGGGTGAGGACCTCGTACAGATGCAGATCGGATCCGCACAGTCCGGTGGAGGTGATGCGGATGACCGCGTCCGTCGGCTCCTCGATCCGGGGATCGGGCACGTTCTCCACCCTCACGTCCCGCTTTCCCTGCCAGGTCAGTGCCCTCATCGCCGCCCGCTCCCTCCGTGATGGCCGGTGTGTCGCTCGTGCGGTGGGCGTCCGGGTACCCGAGCGGCCGTGTGCCGAACCGCCGGTCGCTGAGCCGATCGGCGGAAGCCACCGCGCGGGAGCTCCTCCGATCGGCTATGTCCAGCGATAATCAGAAAAGCGCACAATTAAGACAACGGATGACACGAGGCGGGCGCGGTGGCGACGGTGGGCACGGAGCGAGGGGCGCGCCGAGGGGCGCGCCGACGGCGCGGCACGAGGGCGAGGGCACTGGTGGCCGCGGTGCTCGCGGCCGGGCTGGCCGCGGGCTGCACGGTGTCGGACGGGCCGCGCGACGACGGGCGCGGATCGCCCCGGCAGTCACCGGCTCAGTCGCGGGAGACAGGGCCGAAGGGCCCTCCGGTGCTCGCCGTGAAGATCGACAACGCTCCCGCCGCCCGGCCGCAGACGGGCCTGGACGCCGCCGACGTGGTGTACGTCGAGCAGGTGGAGGGCGGACTGAGCCGGCTGATGGCGGTGTACGCCACCCGGCTCCCCGAATCCGTCGGGCCGGTGCGCAGCGCCCGGGAGTCCGATCTGGAGCTGCTGCGCCAGTTCGACCGGCCGGTCCTGGCCTTCTCCGGGGCGCAGGGCAAGCTGCTGCCGCTGATCGACCGGGCGCCGCTGGAAGCGGTGACACCCGAGTCGGCGCCCGGTGCCTTCGTACGGGGCACGGACCGGCCCGCCCCGTACAACCTGTATCTGCGGCCGGAACGGCTGATGGACGGCCCGCCCGGCGAGGCCGCCCTGACCACCGGCTTCCGCTTCGGCCCGCCGCCCGCGGACGGCAGGCCCGAGGACGAGGTCACGGTGCGTCATCCGGCGGCCCGCTTCACCTTCACCTGGTCCGGCGACCGCGACCGCTGGCTGGTCTCGACGGACGGCGCCCCGGCGCTCACCGCGGGCGGCGAACGGCTGGCGCCCGCGACGGTCGTCGTGCAGTACGTGACCGTGCGCCGCTCCGAGTTCCGGGACTTCCTGGGCAACAACACCCCGTACACCGAGACGGTGGGCTCCGGGGAGGCCACCGTGCTGCGCGGCGGACGCGTGTACGAAGCACGCTGGGACCGTCCGGCCGCGCAGGACGGCACCGCGTTCACCACCGAGGAGGGCGGACGGATGAACTTCGCGCGCGGCCAGGTGTGGGTGGTCTACGTACAGACGGCCTGAACGGCCCCGCCGGTCCGGTCAGCGCGGGACGGCCAGGGAGGGGGACGGGTCACGCAGTCCTTCGGCCGCGTCCGCCACCCGCCGGATCAGGCCGATGAAGAGCGCCTGCTCGTCGGCGTCGAGCGGGGCCAGGAAGACCTGGTTCATCCGCGCGGTGCGCACCGTCAGTCTGCGGTGGGTGCGCACGCCGTCGTCGGTGAGGCGCAGCAGGAAGCGGCGGCCGTCCTGCGGATCGCGGACCTTGTCCAGCAGCCCGCGCCGGATGAGCCGGCCGATCACCTCGGCGATGGTGGACCGGTCGAGGCCGACCCGCTCCCCCACGGTGCGCTGGTCCAGGCCCGGCTCGGCGACGAGCGCGTTGAGGACCGCGAACTGCGGCGAGGTGATCTCCTCGGAGACCATCGTGTTCCACAGCAGGTGGTGCGCCTGCTGGAGCCGCCGGGCGAGGTGCCCGGGATGGGTGGTGAGGTCCACCGCGGCCATGTGCGCTCCCCAGTCGTTTTCGTTGGTGCACTGAACAATACCCGCACAGGCGCGTCTTCGCCGTGCCCTCATGTGCCGTTCGACGCGTGAATGTGCAGGGTATTGACGTCCCGGCCTCCTCGATGGCAGCGTGAGGCCGATCTCGCGGAAATACTCAGTGCCCTGACTAACTCGGTCGGGTCGCCCGGAAAGGACGGGATTCCTCGGATGGACAAGGTGGTCGCCTCGGCTGCGGAGGCGGTGGCTGACGTGCCGAACGGCGCGTCACTGGCGGTGGGCGGCTTCGGCCTCAGCGGTGTGCCGAACGTGCTGATCCAGGCGCTGTACGAGCGGGGGGTCGACGGTCTGTCGGTCGTCTCGAACAACTGCGGGGCGATGGAGTGCGGGCTCGCGGTGCTGCTGGCGGCGGGCCGGATCGCCCGGGTGACCGGTTCCTACATCGGCGCGAACAAGGAGTTCGCGCGGCAGTACCTGGCCGGTGAGCTGGAGGTGGAGCTGATCCCGCAGGGCACGCTCGCCGAAAGGCTGCGCGCCGGGGGCGCCGGCATCCCGGCGTTCTACACCCCGGCCGGGGTGGGCACGCAGGTCGCCGAGGGCGGACTGCCCTGGCGCTACGACGGCTCCGGCGGGGTGGCCCTCGCCTCGCCCGCGAAGGAGGTCCGGGAGTTCGACGGCACCCAGTACGTGCTGGAGCGCGGCATCCGCACCGACTACGCGCTGGTGCGGGCGGCGAAGGGCGACCGGCACGGGAACCTCGTGTTCAGCAAGTCCGCCCGCAACTTCAACCCCCTCGCGGCGATGGCGGGCAAGGTCACCGTCGCCGAGGTGGAGGAGCTGGTCGAGCCCGGGGAGATCGAGCCGGACGCCGTGCACCTGCCGGGCGTCTTCGTGCAGCGGGTGGTCGCCCTCACGCCCGGGCAGGCGGCGGACAAGAAGATCGAGCGGCGGACGGTGAGCGGCTGATGGCCTGGACACGGGAAGAGATGGCCGCGCGGGCGGCCCGGGAACTGCGCGACGGCCAGTACGTCAATCTCGGCATCGGCCTGCCCACGCTGATCCCCAACCACCTCCCGGCCGGTGTCGAGGTGGTGCTGGAGAGCGAGAACGGCATCCTGGGCACCGGCCCCTATCCCCCTGAGGACGCCGTCGATCCCGACCTGATCAACGCCGGGAAGGAGACCGTCACCGTCCTTCCCGGCGCCTCCTTCTTCGACTCGGCGCTGTCGTTCTCGATGATCCGCGGCGGGCACATCGACGTCGCCGTCCTCGGCGCCATGCAGGTGTCCGGGCGCGGCGACCTGGCCAACTGGGCGATACCCGGCAAACTCGTCACCGGCATCGGCGGCGCGATGGACCTGGTCCACGGCGCCCGCACGGTGATCGTGGTGATGACCCACACCGCGAAGGACGGCTCGCCGAAGATCGTGGCGGAGTGCGCGCTGCCGCTGACCGGCAAGGCGTGCGTGGACCGGATCATCACCGACCTCGGCGTCCTCGACGTCACCGACGACGGGCTCGTCCTCGTCGAGACCGCTCCCGGTGTCACCACCGAGGAGATCACCGCCAAGACCGGAGCCGAACTCGCCCTCGGGGAGGGACTGTCGTGACCGACGTACTCACTCAAGCCGACATCGACGCCGAGATCGCGGCCGAGCACGCCGCGTACGAGAAGCGGGTCGCCGACGGCGCGCCCGTCGAGCACCAGCCGCGCCGCGACTACGCGCCGTACCGCTCCTCGGTGCTGCGCCACCCGAAGCAGCCCCCGATCACCATCGACGTCACCAAGGACCCCGAGCTGGTGGAGCTGTCCTCCCCCGCGTTCGGGGAGCGGGACATCACCGGGATCGACAACGACCTCACCCGGCAGCACACCGGTGAGCCGATCGGTGAGCGCATCACCGTCTCCGGCCGGTTGCTGGACCGCGACGGGCGCCCGGTCCGCGGCCAGCTCGTCGAGATCTGGCAGGCCAACTCGGCGGGCCGCTACGCCCACCAGCGCGAGCAGCACGACGCCCCGCTGGACCCGAACTTCACCGGCGTGGGCCGCACCCTCAGCGACGACGAGGGCCGCTACCACTTCACCACCGTCCAGCCGGGCCCCTACCCGTGGCGCCAGCACCTCAACGCCTGGCGGCCCGCCCACATCCACTTCTCCGTCTTCGGCACGGCGTTCACCCAGCGGCTGGTGACGCAGATGTACTTCCCCGGCGATCCGCTCTTCCCCTACGACCCGATCATCCAGTCGGTGACGGACGACGCCGCACGGCAGCGGCTGATCGCGACGTACGACCACAACCTGTCGGTGCCGGAGTTCTCGATGGGCTACCACTGGGACATCGTGCTCGACGGACCGCGGGCCACCTGGATGGAAGAGGGGCGCTGACCCGCCATGACGAAGATCGACACCACTCGTCCGGAGACCGTGCTGCCCACCCCGTCGCACACGGTCGGCCCCTTCTACGGCCACGCCCTGCCCTTCCCCGGCGGCGGCGACATCGCTCCCGTCGGCCACCCGGACACCATCGCCCTGCAGGGCTACGTGTACGACGGCGACGGGGACCCGCTGCCGGACGCCTTCCTGGAGCTGTGGGGCCCGGACCCGGACGGCAACGTGCCCCGGGTCGACGGCTCGATGCGGCGCGATCCGGCGACGGGCGGCTTCCTCGGCCGCAACGGCGTGGAGTTCACCGGCTTCGGGCGGATCCAGACCGACGCGAACGGCCACTGGTACGCCCGTACGCTGCGCCCCGGAGCGCGCGGGGGGAACGCGCCGTATCTCAGTGTGTGCGTGTTCGCGCGGGGTCTGCTGGTGCACCTGTTCACCCGGATCTACCTGCCGGGTGACGAGGCGGCGCTGGCGGCGGACCCGCTGCTGTCCCGGCTCGCCACCGGCCGCCGCGACACGCTGGTCGCGAAGGACCAGGGCAACGGCACGTATCGTTTCGACATCCGCCTTCAGGGCGAGGGCGAGACGGTCTTCCTGGAGTTCCGGTGACATCAGCCGATTCCGACACCGGTCTGCTCGCCCCCGGGTGGGCCGGTTCCCCGGCCGCCGCCGAGACGGCGGACGCGGCGTTCCTGCGGGCGCTGCTCGACGCGGAGGCCGCGCTGACCCGCGCCCAGGCCGCACTGGGGCTCGCCCCGGCGAAGGCCGCGACGGCGGTGACGGAGGCGGCCGATCCCGGCGGTTTCGACATCGCGTCCCTCGCGGTGCGGGCGCGGGGCGGCGGGAATCCGGTGATCCCGCTGGTCGCGGACCTGACCCGGGCGGTCGGCGCGGAACACGGCCCGTACGTGCACCGGGGGGCGACCAGCCAGGACGTGATGGACACGGCCATGATGCTGGTCGCCCACCGCGCCCTGGGACCGGTCCTCGCCGACCTCGACCGCTGCCGGCGGGCCCTGGCCGAACTGGCCGCCGAGCACCGTGACACGCCGATGCCGGGCCGGACGCTGACCCAGCACGCCGTACCGACGACGTTCGGGCTGAAGGCGGCCGGGTGGCGGTCGCTGGTGCTGGACGCGCGGGACCGGGTGACGGCGGTACGCGGCTCCCTGCCCGCCCAACTCGGCGGTGCGGCCGGAACACTGGCGGCCTTCTCCGCGTACGGGGCCGAGGACGCCACCGCGCTGCCGGGCGCGTACGCCCGTGAACTCGGGCTCGCCGAAACCCTGTTGCCCTGGCACACGCTCCGCACGCCGGTCGCCGATCTCGCCGGCTGTCTCGCCTTCGCCGCCGGCGCGCTGGGCAAGCTCGCCGTGGACGTCCTCACCCTCTCGCGCACGGAGATCGCCGAGGTCGCCGAGGGCAGCGGCGGCGGCTCCTCGGCCATGCCGCACAAGGCGAACCCGGTGCGCTCGACGCTGATCGCGGCGGCGGCGCGGCGCGCACCACAGCTCGCGGCGACGCTGTACGGCTCACTGGTGGCCGAGGACGAGCGGCCGGCCGGCGCCTGGCACGCCGAATGGGAACCGCTGAGGGACCTGCTCCGCCTGGTGGGCGGTGCCGCCCGCGACGCGGCCGAACTGACCGAGGGGCTGCGGGTGCGTCCAAAGGTCATGGCCGAACACCTCCGGCTCACCCATGGACTGATCGTCTCCGAGCGGCTGTCCGCCGAGCTGGCGCCGGTCCTCGGCCGCGCCCGCGCGAAGGAGCTGCTCACGGAGCTGGCCCGGCGGGCGTACCAGGAGGGGCGTGACCTCGGTGAACTACTCCTCGCGGAAGAGGAGTTGAAGGGGATCGACGTCTCCTCCCTCATCGACCCCGCCCGTTACACCGGCTCCGCCGGAACCCTCACCGACCGTGCTCTGGAGCGACGTTGACCGACCGACTTCTCAACCATGCGGAAGAAGGCCCCGCTTCCGCGCCCCCGCTGCTGCTCGGCCCCTCGCTCGGCACCTCGTACGCCCTGTGGGACAAGGTGGCTCCCGAGCTGTCTGCCGCGCACCGCGTGGTCCGCTGGGACCTGCCGGGGCACGGCGGTTCGGCGGCGGGACTGATCGGTCCCGGTGCGACCGTCGGCGACCTCGCCGGTCTTGTGCTCGCGCTCGCCGACGCGCTCGGCATCGAGCGGTTCGCGTACGCGGGCGTCTCGCTGGGCGGTGCGGTGGGGCTGCATCTGGCCGTGCACCATCCGGACCGGCTGTCCTCGCTGGCCGTGATCTGTTCCTCGGCGCACTTCAACGGCGCGAAGCCGTGGGAGGAGCGGGCGGCGCGGGTGCGGAGCGAGGGGCTCGCCGGCCTCGCCGAGGACGCGGACGCCCGGTGGTTCGCGTCCGGGTTCACCGTGCCGGGGCTGGTCCGGGACCACCGGGAGGCCGACCCGGAGGCGTACGCCGCCTGCTGCGACGCGCTGGCGGCGTTCGATCTGCGGGACCGCCTGGCGGAGGTGTCCGTGCCGACGCTGCTGGTGGCCGGCCGGGAGGACCCGGCGACGCCGCCCGAGCATCTGCGGGAGATCGCGGACGCGGTGCCGGACGCCGCGCTCGTGGAGATCCCGGGCGCCTCGCACCTGGCGCCGGCCCAGCGTCCGGAGGCGGTGCTGACCGCGCTGCGGGCGCACTTCGACGGAACTGCCCGGCGCGGCATGGAGGTGCGCCGGGAGGTGCTGGGCGACCCGCACGTGGACCGGGCGCAAGCCCGGCAGACGCCGTTCACGGCACGCTTCCAGGACTTCATCTCGCGCTACGCCTGGGGCGAGATCTGGACCGACCCGACCCTCACCCGCCGCGAACGCAGCATGATCACGCTCACGGCGCTGGTCGCGCACGGCCACTACGACGAGCTCGCGATGCATGTCCGCGCGGCCCGGCGCAACGGGCTCACCCCCGAGGAGATCGGGGCGGTGCTGCTCCAGACGGCCGTGTACTGCGGGGTCCCGGCGGCGAACTCGGCGTTCGCGACGGCCCGGCGGGTGCTGGCGGAGGAGGACGGGTAGCCGGGGACGTCCCCAACCTCTCAGGGCAATACAGCTAGCGCGGTCCCACGCCCGTCCCGAGCTCCTCCCTGGCCCGCTTCACCAGGCCGTCCGCGCCGCAGGAACGGGCCAGGGCGAGACCGCGTTCGAGATCGGGGACGGAACGGGCGAGGATGCCGTACTCGACGCGGGCCACGGCGTGTTCGTACTGGCAGGGGGAGGACTCCAGGAAGGTGACCGCCTGGCCGGCGAGGCGGACCGCGCGCCGGCCGGTCTCCAGGGCGGCGGCCACGCGCAGGGCCTCCCCTATGGCGGTGTCCGTGCCGAAGCGTTCGGCCTGCCGGCGGACGTCGACGGCGAGCCGGGCGGCACGGGCGGGGTCCTCGGTGGCGAGGGCGCGGGCGAGGTCGGCGGCCCAGAAGACGTGCACCGGATTGTGGTGGCCGCGCGCGGCCGCCGCCTTCTGAGCCGCCTCCAGTTCGTTGACGCCCTCCTGGACGCGGCCGACGGCGAGCAGCAGCCGGCCACGCACGGAGCGTGGATCGGGCAGCACGATGGTGGACGGGTAGGGCGGCGCGAAGTCGTGCCGTTCGGCCACCTCCCAGGCCTCGTCGACATGACCGCGGGCGAGCAGGGTGTCGACGAGATTGCAGGTCGCCGTCCAGTACAGGGGCAGTCCGCGGCCGACGCGCTCGGCCAGGCGCAGGGACTCGCGCAGTGCCGACTCCGCCGCCTCCAGCCGGCCCCGCCTGCGGTGCGCGAGGCCCACATAGGCGTGGGCCAGGGCGAGGTGGCCGCCGCTCCAGCCGGCGGTCTCGTAGGCCCGCAGGCCCTCGTGGTAGAGGCTTTCGGCGCGGTCCAGGCGGTCGGTGTAGACGTAGGCATCGGCCAGCATCAGCAGCAGCTCGACGCCCCACTCGGAGTCGGTCCAGCCGAGGCCGGGGGCGAGGCGGCCGTTGACGAGGGCGCGGTCGCAGATCTCGACGATCTCCTCGGCGTTCTCGCCGCGCATCATGGCGTCGAAGCCGCGCACGATGAGCAGCGCGCGTTCGGAGTTGTCCCGGCCGGTGCAGGTGGCGGCGAGTTCGGCCAGCCGTTCGGAGCGGCCGGGTGAGACGGCCTCGCCGGCGTGGATGCCCTCCCACATGAACTGCACGGTCCGCAGCCGCATCTGTGCGGGGCCGGGTTCCAGCCGGGCGGCCTCCGCCTCGACGGTGCGGACGGCCTCCTCCATCTGGTCGTTGTGCAGCAGCGCCTGGGAGAGGCGGACCACGGCGTCCACCCGTCGGTCGCCGTCGAGGCCGGGCATGCCGAGGGCGGCCCGCAGATGGCCGATGGTGCGGGCGGGTGCGGTGAGGAAGGTGGCGCAGCCCAGTTCGTAGAGGACCTGCGCGTGGACCTCGGGGCGGGGCGGTTCCTCCAGGGCGCGTTCCAGGCAGCGGCGGGCGGCGTCCGGGGCGCCGACGGCGAGGTGTTCGCGGGCGGCCTCGCGCAGTTGCCAGACGAGTTCCTCGTCGTCGTCGGGGTGCACTTCGAGGAGGTGCCGGGCCGCCGCGGCGGCGCCGCGTCCGGAGTCGGTGACGATCCGGGCGGCTATGCCGTGCATGGCGCGGCGCAGCGCGTCGGGGATGGAGTTGTAGACGGCGGTGGCGATCAGGGGATGGACGAACTCGAAGTCGGCGGGGGCGGTGCGGCCCGTGGCGGACGGGTCGGGGACGGTGAGGATGCGGGCGCCGCGCAGGCGCTCGGCGCAGCGGGCGGCGTCGTCGACGTCCAGGGTGGCGAGCCGGGCCACCAGGTCGACGGTGATGTCGTTGCCGAGGATGGCGGCGGCCCAGGCGAACCGGGTGGCGTCTATGCCGAGCTGTTCCAGGCGGGCGACGAGTCCGCCGCCGCGGGCGGAACGGTTCAGGTCGCGCAGTTCACCGGCGTGGGCCTCGACGGGTTCGAGTTCGCTGTCCTGGACCTTGGCGAGGAGTTCGACGGTCTCGTAGGGATTGCCGCCGGTGACGGCCCAGACCTCGCGGCAGAACGCGGCGTCGGCGTTCCCGCCCAGCGCGGCGCGGGTGAGTCCGGCCGCGGCCGTGGGGGTGAGGGCGCTGAGGGTGGTGACGGGCCGGTCGGCGGCGACGGCGTCCAGGTACCGGGCGCTCGCTCCGGAGATCTCGCCGGGCCGGCGGGCGACCACGACGAGGACGGACAGGTCCGCCAGGCGTTCGGCGAAGGAGGCGAGCCAGCGCAGGGTCTCCTGGTCGGCCCAGTGCGCGTCGTCGATCAGCAGGACCAGCGGCCAGTCCCGGCGGGCCAGCCGGCGCACGGCGGCGACCAGTCCCTCGCACACGCCCTGCGGGTCGGCGTGCCGCTCACCGGGGTCGGCGATGCCGAGGGCGGGGCCGGCGATGTGGTACCAGTCGCCGAGGTACTCGCGTGCCTCCTCCGGCAGCATCGACACCAGCGCGGGCTGGAGGAGTTGGCGCACGACGTTGAAGGGGACGGAGCGCAGGGTCTCGCCGCCGCGGGCCGACCACACGGTGCAGCCGCGCTGTTCGGCGATGCGGCGGGTCTCGGCCAGCAGCGCGGTCTTGCCGAGTCCGGCCTCGCCCCGGAACACCAGCAGGCCGCCCGGTGAGGAGCGGTCCGCGCACAGGGTGTCCACGGCCTGCGCGATCGCGGCGACTTCCTCGTCGCGCTCCCACAGCGCGGCCGAGGGGACGGCCGGGGGCCGTACCTCCGTCATCCCGCTACCTCCCCGAGTCGCCCGAATGACGTACAGACCTCGAGCCTAGTCCTCCTGCCGTCCGAGCGGTGCCCCCTCGCGCCACGTGTTGCCGTGACGGGTGACACGGCCACGGGGAATCGACACGTACCACCCCTCACCAGGGGTCCTGATGGTCAACTGCTGTCAAGGGGCGGGGAGACGGCAATCGCCGGGCGGTCCGTGCGGGGGTGTGACGGGGCTCTCTCATCCGGCTTTCACCGAGGCCTCATACGGTGGGGGCATGACGCAGGTGACTCCTCCCGGGTGGTACCCCGACCCCGGGCAGACGAATGAGGGGCCGGCCACCGAGCGCTGGTGGGACGGCAGGACCTGGACGGAGCAGGTCCGTCCGGTGGGGCCGCCCGGCGCCTGGGGGCCCCCGGCGCCGGGCGGCGCGGCCGGGCCGGGGTATCCGGCCTACCCGGTGCATCCCGCTCCGCCGCCGCCCGGGCGGGGGCACAGGGTGCGGAACGGGATAGCCGTGGCGGCGGCCGTCGCCGTCCTGGCGAGCATCGGTGTGGGTGTGTACGCGCTGACGGACGACGGCGGGGGCGGCGGTACCGCGACCTCGCAGGGGCCGGGCGGACGGGACGGCGGGCAGGACGGGGGCTCCGGCGGGTCGGACGGGGACTCCGGTGGTTCCGGTGGTTCCGGCGGCGAGGAGCCCGCGCCGGACGGGTCCGAGGCGCCGCGGGTGGAGAGCGGGGCGGTGACCGACGGGCTGAGCGGAATCAGTCTGCCCATCCCGGACGGCTGGTACGGCCAGGAGCTGCAGGTGGGTGCCTCGGTGACGTCGAAGGACTCGTACGACTGCCCCGGGGACACCTCCAAGACGTGCACCAAGGGCGGGGCGTACTCGGCGCCGGCCCTGGCGTTCGGCACCCGGGGCTCCACCGCCGAGGAGGTCGCCAAGGCGGACATCTCCGCCAACGCGGAGGAGAGCTACGGCGGTGAGGCGTACGGGAAGATCACCTCGCACGACGTCCTCGCGTCCAAGGCCGTGACGGTGGCCGGGCAGAAGGGCTATCTGGTGCGCTGGAAGGCGGTCACCAGCAAGGGGTCCGACGGATACGTCCAGTCGCTGGCCTTCCCGTCCCCCGCGCGGCCGCAGCAGATCGTCGTGGTCCGCTTCGGGGTGGACACCGATCAGGAGCAGTCCGTCCTCGACGAGATCACCGAGGGCATCGAGGTGTCGTCGGGCGGCGGCGGCAACGGCCAGGACGTCTGACCACCCGTGCCTGACGGCCGGGTGGGGCACTCCTCCGCTCAAGGGGTGTCCCACCCGGCCGGGACGGGCGCCGCCCCCGTCCCCACGGTGCGGCGCGGTCAGGCCGCCGTACGGTCATCCCGTCGACGGCGGCCTGCGTCTCATGCGAGGCCGAGGGCCGGCAGTACGGCGGCCTCGACGAACCGGAGCAGGTAGTCCGCGTCCGCGTTGCGGCCCTCCAGTATGGGCCGGACCCGCAGCACTCCGAACATCTGCGCCGGGATGTACTCCAGCGCCGGGTTCCCGGCCGCGACCTCCCCGCGCTCGACGCCGCGCCGCAGGATCTCCTCCAGCGCGCTGATCTCCGGGTCGACCAGCGCCTCGCGCAGCGCCTGCGCCAGTTCCCGGTCCTGGACGACCGCGTGCCCGAGCGCCTGGAGCAGCGTGGTGTCCTTCGGCGACCACTCCCCCGCGCACCGCGCCGCCTCGCGCAGGTCCCCGGCGAGGGTGCCGGTGTCGATGCGGGCGAACCGCGCCTGCCGGCTGGAGCGCAGGGCGGCGGCGACGAACCGGGGCTTGGTCCGCCACTGCCGGTACAGCGTGGACTTGCTGCACCGTGTGCTGGCGGCGACGCCCTCCATGGTGACGGCGTCGTAGCCGCACTCGCGGATCTGGTCCAGCACGGCGTCGAAGAACTCCCGCTCACGCTCCGGCGTGATCTTGGAGCGGCGCGAGGTTCCGGCCGTCCCGGGTCGGTCCGCGCCCTGCGACGTCATCGGCTCGGCTCCCTGCCCTTCGAGTGAGGCGTACGTCATCGATACGCCAGTGTACCGGTACGCGACCGTATCGGTACACTGGCGTATCGGTACGAACCCGTATCGATGAGAGTCGGTACCCGCGCGCACCGTCTGCACCACGACAGAAAGGGCCGGGGGATGAATGGCCGCAAGGAGCCTGGACCCGCGGGGTCCGACGCGGCGGCGCGCCCGCCGCTCGTCCGTGAACTCCTGCTGGTGGCGGGGCTCTTCCTCGTCTACAAGCTCGGGCGGCTGGCGGCGACCGGCCACACCGGCGAGGCCTACCGCAACGGCCACGGGGTGTGGGACCTGGAGCGCGCGCTCCACCTGCCCGGCGAGGGCGCGGTGCAGTCCCTGCTGCTGCACGGCGACGGGTTCGCGCACCTCGCGAACACCTACTACGCGGTCGTCCACTTCCCGGCCACCGCGGCCTTCCTGGTCTGGCTCTACCTGCGCCGCCCGGCCCACTACGTCTGGGCGCGCCGGATCCTGGCGGCGGTCACCGCCGCCGCGCTGGTGCTGCACCTGGTGTTCCCGCTCGCCCCGCCGCGGATGCTCGCCGCCACGGGCCTGGTGGACACCGCGCGGGTGTACGGGCCGTCGGTGTACGGCCCGCCGGGGACCGACCGGCTGGCGAACCAGTTCGCGGCGATGCCCTCACTGCACTTCGGCTGGGCGCTGATGGTGGCGGTCGGCCTGCTCGTCGCCACGCGCGCGTGGTGGCGGTGGCTGTGGCTGCTGCACCCGCTGGTGACGCTGCTGGTGATCGTGGGGACAGCGAACCACTTCTGGCTGGACGCGCTCGCGGCGGCGGCGCTGCTGGGCCTCGCGCTCGTGGTGCTGCGCCCGCCGCGGCACACGGCGACGGGGGCGGGACGGATCCGGGCCCGGCACGTGCCGGCGCGGGACCGGGCGCTCGCGGGGGCGGGACGGTGAGCGCCGTCGCCGTGGCCGTCCTGCTGTCCCTCGTCTCCGCCGGCGCCTACGCCGCCGCGGCGGTCGCCCAGGAGCGGCTGGCCTCCCGGTCCTCCGGCACCGGCACGCTGCGACTGCTGGCCGACGGCGCCTGGTGGCGGGCGGTCGCGCTGAACGCCTCGGCCGCGCTGCTGCACGTGGTGGCGCTGAGGTACGGGCCGCTCACCGTGGTCCAGCCGCTGGGCGCCCTCACCCTGGTCGCGGCGGTGCCCCTGGGTGCGCGGCTCGCGGGGCGGCCGGTGAGCGCGGTGGAGTGGCGGGGTACGGCGTTCACCCTCGCCGGTCTGGCGGCGGTGCTGGCGACGGCGTCCGGGCCGGCGCCCGACGACGTACTGAGCGTGCCCGAGGCGCTGGCCGTCACGGGCGGCACGGCGTCCCTGATCGGCCTGCTGTCGCGGCCGGGGTCCCGGCCCGGTCTGCGGCACGCGACCGCGTCGGGCATCGCCTCCGGGGTGGCCTCGGCGCTCACCCAGACCGTGACGGTCGCGGTGACGGACCGGTCCGGTCCGCTGCTCAGCGCCCAGGTGGTCGTGGTGGCGCTGCTGGTGGCCGCCTTCGCGGCAGGCGGACTGCTGCTGTCCCAGACCGCCTACCGGGGCGGCCTGGGCGCCCCGCTCGCGGTGGTCACCCTGACGAACCCGCTGGCGGCCGCGGTGATCGGCCTCTCCCTCCTCGGCGAACGCCTCCGCGACGGCCCGGCGGGCATCCTGCTCGCGCTGACCGGCGCGGCGCTCGCCTCCTGGGGCGTGCTCCTGCTCAGCCGGGCGGCACCCCGCCCCGAGGGAGCCCCGGCGGTCCCGGAGCCGCTCGCCCCGTTGGCCGCGGTCCCGGCGGCCCGGCCTCCCTTGGAGGACCGCCGGGCCGTCGGTGTGCCGCTGCCGGAGGCGGGGCCGACGGTGGCGGACCGCCGGCCGCGGGACAGCGCGGCCTGAGACGTCACCCCCGGCCCGTCCGTCCGGCCGGCGGTCAGTCCGTGACGATCGCCGGGTCGCTGACGCCCGGCCGGCCGTTCTCGACGTGCCCCACGAAGCGGCGCAGGTAAGCCGGTTCGGCCGGGGAGGTGACCGTCAGGTCGTACCAGCGGTGGCTCGTGCGCAGGTCGACGGTGCGGTGCACGGTGGCGCCGGGGCGGACGGTGACGGTCGTGGGGCGGCCTCCGTATCCGTTGGCCAGCCGCAGCCGGGCCGTGCCGGATCCCCCGTTGACGAACGTCAGCCGGATGTCGTCGCCGGTGTGGCGGGCGGTGACCTCACAGCTCACGGTCCCGTTCGGTCCCCGGAAGACGCGGAGGAACCCGTTCGGGCCGTGCACGGTCAGGTCGTACGAGCCCTCGGAGTACGCCGAGTTCCAGGTGTCCGACATCTCCTTGCCTGCCTCGGTCGTGTAGGTCCAGGGGCCGTCGGCGCGGTTGCCGGACGTGACCAGGAAGGCGGCGCCGGCGCGGGCACCGGAGGCGAAGGTCAGCGTGAACTTCCCGGTCGCCGGGTCGGCGGAACCGTCCACCGCCGGGGCGTACTTCAGCGGGCGGGCCGGGCGCAGCCCGCGCTCCTGGCGGGGCATGCCGGCCTCGGCCGGGGGCGTGGGCCGGTAGTCGGGGTGGCGTTCGCGGTCCGGCGGCTCGTAGGCGTCGGTGTCCGGCAGCCGGGCCGGCCGGCTGTCCCTGCGGGAGAAGTCGAAGGCGGAGGTCAGGTCGCCGCAGATGGCGCGCCGCCACGGCGAGATGCCCGGCTCGCGGACACCGAAGCGGCGCTCCATGAACCGGATGACCGAGGTGTGGTCGAACGTCTCCGAGCAGACGTACCCGCCCTTGCTCCACGGCGAGACGACCAGCATCGGCACACGCGGGCCGAGCCCGTAGAAGCCCTCGCGGTGGGTCGCGCCGCCCTCGAAGACGTCCAGGGAGACGTCGACGGTGGACCGGCCCTGCGCGGCCGACTTCGGCGGCAGTGGCGGCACCACGTGGTCGAAGAAGCCGTCGTTCTCGTCGTACGTGATGAACAGGGCGGTCTTCGCCCAGACGGCCGGGTTGGAGGTGAGCGCGTCCAGGACCTGGGAGATGTACCAGGCGCCGTAGTTGGAGGGCCAGTTGGAGTGCTCGGAGAAGGCCTCGGGGGCGGCGATCCAGGAGATCTGCGGCAGCCGGCCGGCCTTGACGTCGGCGCGGAGCCGGTCGAAGTAGCCGTCGCCGTTCTTGACGTCGGTGCCGGTGCGGGCCTTGTCGTACCAGGGGTCGCCCGGCTGGGCATTGCGGTACTTGTTGAAGTACAGCAGGGAGTTGTCGCCGTAGTTGCCGCGGTAGGCGTCGGAGATCCAGCCCCAGTGGCCGGCCGCGTCCAGGCCGTCGCCGATGTCCTGGTAGACCTTCCAGGAGATCCCGGCCTCCTCCAGCCGCTCGGGGTACGTCGTCCAGTCGTAGCCGAGTTCGTCGTTGCCGAGGACCGGGCCGCCGCCCTGCCCGTCGTTGCCGGTGTGACCCGACCACATGTAGTAGCGGTTGGGGTCGGTGGAGCCGATGAAGGAGCAGTGGTAGGCGTCGCAGACGGTGAAGGTGTCGGCGAGCGCGTAGTGGAAGGGGATGTCCTCACGGGTCAGGTACGCCATGGTGGTGGTGCCCTTGGCGGGCAGCCAGCGGTCGTACTTGCCGTTGCGGTAGGCCTCCTGGCCGTCGGGCCAGCTGTGCGGCAGCCCTTCCAGGAACTGCATGCCGAGGTCGTCGGCCTCCGGGCGGAAGGGCAGGACCTCCGTACCGTCGCTCTTGGTCTGGTGCCACACCGACTTGCCGCTGTCCAGGGTCACCGGGTGCGGGTCGCCGAAGCCGCGGACGCCGCGCAGCCTGCCGAAGTAGTGGTCGAAGGAGCGGTTCTCCTGCATCAGGACGACGATGTGCTCGACGTCCTCGATCGACCCCGAGCGGTGGTTGGCCGGCAGCGCGGCGGCCCGCTCGATGCTCGCGGACAGCGCGCTGAACGCCGTGGTAGCACCCGCGAGTTGGAGGAATCGGCGCCGGTTGACTTCGGGCATGGGTGAGGGCCTCTCGTGCGGTGCCGGATGCTGAGGGGGTGCGCGTGAAAGGAGTGTTCCAGGAGCAGCGAACCTCGGGGAAGGGCGCGGTGGCGCCGGCGTGAAGGTCGTCGGTACGTGAGGTGTGCCGGGTGAACGCCCTAGCCGCGCCAGAAGTCCCGGCGCAGGGCCGCTTCGGCTCCGGTCAGGTAGACGGCGGTGGCGAGCCACTGGGCCGCGTACCGGTCCGGGCCGCCGTCGTCGAGACGGCCGAAGGCGTCGCGGGTGCGGTGAGCGGCGGCCGCGCCGAACGCGGTGACCAGTTCCGCGCCGCCGGCGAAACCGCTGCGGCGCAGCGCGGCCACATGGTCACGGTGATCGTCGTCACGCGCGTGTTCGGCGGCGGTCCGGCGCCCGCCCGCGACGGCCAGCTCGACCAGCCGGCGCACCCGCCAGAGCGGTGAGTCGCCCACGGCGGCGGCGGGGCGGGAGGGTGCGGCTTCGGACGGGACGGGCGGGTGCGGCGGGAAGTGGTCGTCCCGCAGCTGGTCGTAGCCGAGGTCGGCGCGGCCCTGCCAGTCGTGCGGGAGGCGCAGAGTCGCCTCGGTGCCGGGTACCGGGCCGGCGGCGAGCGGGCGGAGGGTCGAGGGGCGGCCGGGATCGAGGCGGCCGACGACCCGGATCCGCAGTCCGGGGCGGGCGCCGAGCCGCCGGAGGTTGGCGGTGTGGGCGAGGCCGGGATGACGGTGGGCGGGGGCCAGCCGGACGGGCGCGCCGCTGTGCTCCGGCAGCACGCGGGCCAGCACCTCCTCGCCGTCCGCGGCGACGATCTCCACATCGCGGACGGTCAGGGACGCGGTGTACCCGGTCCTGCCGGAGTCTGCCGCGAGGGCCGCCGGGAGACCGCCGTCGGCCACCGTCACCGGTGCGGGCCAGGGCCGTCCGGCGGCGAACGTGGCACGGACCCCGGGTTCCGGCAGCAGGCCGCCGTCCGGGGAGACGACCGCGCCGGCGAGGACCAGGCCACCGCGGGAGAGCCGGAAGTGGTCGCTCAGGAAGGACCGGATGGCGACATGGGCGGTACCGGCCCGGCGGGCCCGGGCGGGGCCCCCGGGCTTGACGTCGGGGAGCGTGTACCAGTGGCCGTCGTCGTCGGTGAGGTGGGTGACCACCCCGCCGAGGCCGTCGGGGCCGATGACCGGTTCTCGGCACACGCCGTAGAGCCGCAGGGGCCCGTCGGGACGACGGTGCCGGCGGACGGCGCCGATCAGTGCCGGGTCGGGATCGGCGTTCTTCAACCGGTGCGTCACGAGGAGGAGTTCACGGAGAGAGGCCGCCAACGCGGTGAGGGCGCGTGGACGGCGCGGGTCGCGCCCGTCGCGCAAGCGGCGTACCACGTCCAGGGCGTCGGCCTCCGCCCGGTGGAGACCCGCGAGGCGGGCCGTGTGGGCGGCGCGGAGCAACTCGGCCTGAACGACCGCGCCCGCGGCGCCGGTTCCGGCGGACAGCACCGTCGCGGCCGCCGTCCAGAGCGCGGAGGCGGCCCGGACCTGCCGGGGGGAAGGGCCGGTGGCCGGGGGGAGGGCGGGCTCCTCGCCGGAGGCGGGGGGACGGTCCCGCCCGGTGGGGCGATCCGGTGCGGTGAGCGGCCGGGGGGCCGGGGCGGCGTGGTCCGGGGCGGCCACCGGGCAGGCCGTCAGGACTGCCGCGCGGTGCAGGCACCGGGGGGCCAGCAGGCAGGTGCAGTGCACCTGTTCGGCCTTCGTGAGCGTGCCGGACGGTGCCGGGGCCAGGGTCACCCAGGTGTCCTCCCCGCAGCGGACGCGGAAGGTTCCGTCCCCGGTGGTGACGGACGCGCCGGCCAGGGCCCCGACGGCCGCGTCCAGCCTGCCCCGCAGGCGCGTGGTCAGGCTCTCCACCGCGGAGGCGACCACCTCCGGCGCGGCCGGTGGGAGGGGGAGGGAAGCGTTCATCAGGCTGCTCCACGGACGCGTTCGCCCACCCAGCGGGCGAGTGACAGGGGGCTGAGGGCGGCCACCGGCATACCGGCGGCGACGAGTTGCCCGGCGATCGGCACCGAGTAGTGGGGGACGCCCTCGTCGCTCAGAGCGGCGCAGCCCAGCAGGTGGACACCGGAGGCGACCAGGGACCCGACCTCGGTCAGCAGGCCTTCGGTCCCGAAGCCTTCCTCGAAGTCGCTGACGACCACCATCAGCGTGCGGTTCGGCACCTTCACCAGCGTGCGGGCGTGCGCCAGACCCGCGGCGATGTGCGTGCCGCCGCCGACCTTCACCTCCAGCAGCAGGGAGAGCGGGTCGTGGACCCGGTCGGTGAGGTCGACGACCCGTGTGCTGAAGGTGAGGAAGTGCGTGGAGAGCATGGGCGTGCCGCCCAGTACGGCAGCGGTCAGCGCCGACCAGATGACCGCGGCCTCCATCGAGCCCGACACATCGACGACCAGAATCAGCCGCCAGTCGTTCTGCCGGGCGGTGCGGGTCTTGAACACCGGCCGTTCGGGCACGACCTCGACCCTGCCGTCCTCCAGCCGGCGGCTGTGGACCAGGTTCTCCCGCAGGGTACGGGCCAGGTCGAGCCGGCCGCCGGGACGCCGGGTGGGACGTGGTGTGCTGAGGCCGGTGAGCGTGGGGCGCAGCCGGGTGGCGAGTTCCCGGCTGAGTTCCTCGACGAGCCGTCCGACGAGCGGCCGCAGGTGCGCGATCCGTTGCTCGGGCATGCCCTTGGCGAGGTTCAGCACGGCGGACAGCAGTTCCACGGACGGACGGACCGAGTCCGGGTCGAGGTGGGCGATCACATCCGTACGGCCGTTCGCGGCGGCGCGGCCCAGGACCTCCTCCCGGATGTCCGCGCCGAAGAGCGCTTCGAGTTCCTCGGCCCAGTGCCGGACGCCGGGGTGACCGGGGTCGTCCTGGCCACCGGTGAGCTCGTCCGTGTCACCGCCGAGGGCCTCGTCCGCGCCGCCGCCCGCGTCCGCGCCCTCGTCCCGCCCGAACAATTCGTCGAGGGCCCGGGCGTAAGGCACCAGGTCCGGGGGGAGTTTCGCCCTCTCGCGGCCGAGCAGCAGCCGCCAGCGGTCGGCGGGGCGGAGCCGTGAAGTCCCGCGCGCCGCGCCGCTGCCGGACGCCGGCCCGCGCGCCGTGCGTACCGGCCCGTGGGGAACGGACGTGTCCGTGAGCGCGGGACTCACCGGCCCCGGGGCCGGTGAACCGGCCGGCTCCGTGACCGCGGAACTCGCCGGCTCCGCCAGTCCCACCTCGCTCAGCAGCGCGAGTCCCGCGTCGTCGGCCTCGGCCCACCGGCCGATCAGTTCGGCGGGCGCGCCGAGCCGGAGGTCGGGACGGTCGCCGAGGCGGCCGGTCACGGCTGTCAGCAACCGTCCCCGTCCTTCCGGAGTGAGCGCCCGGAAGCCGCCGCGCAGGGCGGTGAGCCGGTCGAGGAAGTCCCGGTCGCTCAGCGTCTCGACGCGCTCCAGCAGCGGGTCGAGGGCCGTGGGCACGGACTCGATCAGCGGTCCGGCGGCGATGAGCAGTCCGGTGAGCCGGCGCTCCAGCCGGTGCCGGGTCTCCGGTGTGGTCGCCGAGTCGACCCAGCCGGCCGGCCTGCTGCCCAGCAGGCCGGAACTGTCGAGGTCGAGCAGCACCCGGGCGGCGAGGGCCGCTCCCTGGACGAGCGGTGAACCGGTGCGGGAGAGGTCGTACAACTCGCCGTCCAGGCGCAGGCCGAGCCGGTCCTCACCGCTTCTGACGGCCAGCGTCACGAGGGCGACGGCGTCCTCCTCCTCGTCGCTGCCTGCCAGCCCCGGGAGGGCTCGGACCGCGGCTTCCAGGAGGACGTCGGAGAGGGCTGTCGCCCGGGCGCGTGTCCGCTGTGTGGTGCCGGGCAGGTGAGCGCGGCGTATCGACTCCAGCAGGTCCAGGGTTTCCAGCAGTTCGGGAAGGGTGGCCGCGGCGGGCAGCACCCGTGCGGCCTCCGTGAGGCCCTCGTCGACCAGGTCCGGCAGGGCGCACCGGGCCGCGGCGTCCAGGAGCGCGATCACCCGGGCGGGGGTGGCTCCGCCGGAGTCGCACGCCCTGCGATGGTTCGCCCGGAGGGTGCCGTCGGCCGCCTGGGCGGCGGTGACACCTCTGTCCCCCACCAGGTCGAGCCGGGCGGCGACCGACGGGGTCCAGGCGGCCTGCCAGCGTGTGGTGAGAGCGGCCCCCTCCCTCGCGGCGGACACCGCGGCCGGCTCCGCGTAGCCCACCCCGCACGCCTTGAGCCGCTGGAGCAGGATCTCGCGCCGGGCGTCGAGGGAGGAACGCAGGGGCGAGAGCCGGATCTCCCGGCGGGCGGGGCTGTGCGGCCCGGGCAGTCGCAGTGACGCCAGCTCCGCCTCCACCCGGGGGCCGAGTCCGGAGCGGGGTGTGCCGGGGGCGAGCCGACCGCGTCCGGTGCCGACCATCACCGGTTCCAGGACCTGTTCGAGGGGGTCCCCGTGGCCCAGTACGGACGTCACCGCTTCCCGCAGTTCGTTCCGGCCGGGTGCGGGAAGACCGCGCAGGTTGCCCAGGTCGCAGGCCAGCCGCAGGGTCTCGATCGCCTCACCGGTTCCCGCGGTGTGACCGGACGCGCGGATCTCCCGGCAGATCTCGGTGACGAGACGGGCGGCCGCATCGCGTATCCGGCCGGGGTCGCCGCCGGCGTCCAGCACGGTCTGCTGCCAGCGGGGGTCCCGGATGCCGGCCGGGTAGCCGGAGCGTGAGTCCAGCAGGGCGAAGGCGTACGGCACGAGCGAGGTGACGACCGACGGGCCCGGCCCGGCAGCGGCGTCGGCGTCGGCGTCGAAGGTCCCCTTGTCCGCGTCGGTCAGGGCGGGTGTGTGGAAGGCGCCGGTCACCACTGCCACCCGGCGCTCCCCGACGGCGGCGACGACCCGGCGCATGTGCGCCTCGCGGGCCAGGTCGACGTCCGTGATCCCGCCCCGGTCCCGCCGGTCCCGGCGCAGCGCCCGGCCGAAGCCGAGGGCGGCCCGGCGCACGGCCTCCGGGGCGCTGCCGGGTGCCAGCGCCTCCACGGTGCGGTCCCACAGGTCGTCCGCGCCGGGGCCGGGCCCTTCCGCACCGGTCGCCGGGCCGGCCGACCACCCCGGGTCCGCGAGGGGCAGATCGCAGCAGATCACCTCCGCCCCTCGTGCCCGTGCCCAGCGGATCGCCGCGAGTTCCGGGGAGAAGTCGGCGAGGGGGTAGAAGTGCAGCCGTCCGTCCTCGTACGCGCCGGTCAGTGCCACCGGCGCGGCGGTGCGCGGGTCGGAGAGATACGGCAGCCAGGGCTGGAAGTCGGCCGGCAGCTCGACGCAGACGACCTCGGCGTCCGCGGCGTCCAGCAGCCGGGGCACGGCGACGGCCAGTGCGGGACTGTGGTGCCGTACGCCGATCAGGTACGGCCGCGTACGGGCCGCCGGCGCGGCCACCTCTGCTCTTGCGGTCATGGGTCCAGGGGGAACGGTCCGGCGGGGACGGCCGTACGGGACGGCCGTCCCCCTTCGTGGTGGAACTCAGCGACGGCTCTTCCGCGGTCGCGGCACCTCCAGTTCCTCCAGCTGGGGCGCGTCCCCGTCCTGGACCCGCCGCCAGGCCTCGCGGTAGAGCGCGGCGACGGGCAGGACGGGCACGACGACGCCCAGGACGGGCCTCTCACCGTCGGCCAGGCCGTACATCGGCAGCTTCCACCGCTCCAGCGGCAGGTGCGGGGTCTCCAGGCGGGTCCAGCCGCCGGGCAGGAACAGCGAGCGTCCGGCCTTGGAACGGCTGCCCTCGACCACGAGGCCGGTGGCGGCGAGTTCGGCGCGGGCGGCACGCAGCCTGGCCGTTCCGCCGCGCTGCCCGGCCCAGCCGGTCCAGCGGGCGGTGTTGCGGTCGGTGGGGTCCGGCAGGGCGAGCAGCATCAGGTAGAGGACGGCGGCGTCCTCGCCGATGCCGTACCGCTTGGCGGCCTCCGTGACGAGGTCGGGCACGGACCGGGCGGGGTCCTGCGGCCACCACCGGCCGTCCGCGTCGCGCTCGCCGCCCACCGGGTTCCCGGGGTCGGCGAGCAGCTCGGCGAAGAGCCGGTCGTGGACCAGGCGCAGCGCGGTCTCCTGGGCGTTGGGCCGTTCACCGGTGAACAGTGCCGTCAGATGCGGGTCGTTGCCGGCCGCGTCCAGCAGCGCGGGACGGATGACGGGGACGGGTTCGGACCCCCCGGTGCCCAGCACGACCGCGCCGTGGCGCACGAAGCCGTCGCCGGTCTCCGTGGGTTCTCCGGCGGCCCGCCGGAACGCCTCCAGGTCGATCCGCCGGTCGACCCCGATCAGCAGGCCCGGGTGGGCCAGCCGTTCGCGCAGCGCGGTGAGCACGCCGGGCAGGGTGGCGCGGATCGGGTCGCCGGCCGGGAGACGGTGGGCGAGCCACGCGGCCAGGGCCACCGAACTCTTCAGGACGGAGCCGTCGAAGCCGGGCGTGTTCTCGGTCCGCTCCGGGCGGTGGGAGCCGATCCTCCAGGTGCGGTCCCGGGACAGCCGGGGCTCGGCGGACACGTCGAGGAAGCCGCGCAGTGCCTCGGCCGGTGCCCAGCCCGTGGAGACCACGCCGCGGACCGCGTCGTGGAGCAGTTCCTCGGGGAGGGGCGTGCGCCGGCCGAGCCGCTCGTTCCACACCTCGGCCGCGCGGGCGGCGTCGGGGCCGTCCGTCCACAGCCGGGACGGATCGGCGGGCAGCAGCGCCGCGACCACGGCCTGCCGGGCGTCCGCGTCGAGGGAGCTCAGCTCGTCCTTGGCCACGCGCGCGTCGGCCGACTTCACGCCGATCGTCCTCAGCGTCGCCGAGGGCACCGCCTGGCGCTCGTCGTCGATCATGGGCAGGCCGGCGACCACCAGCCGGGCCATGGTCGGGGTGACACCGGTGAGCCGCGCGAACTCCTCGGCGGCCGCCGGGAACCAGGGCGCCGGTCCGCGCTCGGCGAGTTCGGCGCGGAACGCCGCGGCCCAGCCCGGCGACCGCGTCGGCTCCGGCACGAGCGGTCCCGCGGCGACCAGGGTGTACGGCGCGGGTGTCTCGAACCGGCCGGACGGGTCGTGGAAGAGCGCCCCGTAGTGCCGGCCGGTGGTCTCGCCGCCGGGGTCCCGGTCCTGGAGGAAGCGGAACGCGTGCTCGGGGAAGACCAGGAACGCGCCGTCGCCGAGGTCGAGCACGGTCGCGTCCCGGTACCCCTGAATGGCGTCGGGCCCTTCGAACAGGCTCTGGTCCAGCCGCAGCCGGACCCCCCGCCAGTGCCCGGGGTCCAGGTCCGTGAGCCCTTGCGCGTCGAACTCCTCGAGGTAGGCGTCCAGCGCCTTCCGGTGCTCCTCCACGACGGCCTCCGAGCCGGCCCGTAGCGCCAGGATCGCGGGCAGCACGGGCAGCGCCGGGATGTGCAGGCACTCCAGGGATTCCTGCCTGGCCGTGTCGAGGTGGGTCCGGCCCGTGGGAGCCGGTTCGGCCAGGCCCCGCAGGGAGCGGCCCAGCAGGTCCGGCAGATCGTAGAGGTGGTGGTAGAAGTCGTAGAACCGGCGGTGCCAGCCGATGGTGAGTCCGACGCCGTTCAGCGCCGCCCCGAGTACTTCGTCGCCCACCTTGGGCCGTGGCTCCCGCAGCACCTCTCCCGCGATCGCGGAGTCGAGCCGGGCCAGCGCCGCGTCCAGGACGCGCTGCTGTTCGGCGGCGTACCGCACGATGCCGGTGATGCCCGCCCGCAGCGCCTCGTGGCCGACCTCCGGCAGCAGGGTCCGGACCAGTCCGGGTACCAGGTCCTGGTCGTCGTCGACCGGCCCGTCCTGGTCCCCGGCGTCGCGCGGCCGCTCCGTCACGGCCCCGGTCAGCAGTGCCTGCGCGGTGTCCTCGTCGAGCCGGCGGAGCGCCGCGGAGCCCTGCGGGTCGCGGGGCTGGAGCAGGTGCCAGTGGGTCAGGGGCGGCAGGAGCGCGGTGCCCGCGCTGAAGCGTCCGTGGGTCCGGTCCTCCGGGACCTCGGCGAGCACCGTGCCGTCCGGGTCGAGGAGCCGGACGGCGTTCCAGTACCGGATCACGGCCAACGGCCGCTCGGCACCGGGGAACCGCAGCGCGTGCCGGGGGAACGCGTCCTTGTCGTCCGGTACGACGACCGAGCGTCCGGCGAGGTCCTCGCCCCGCAGCCGGCCGCCCGGCAGCCTCGTCAGTCGCCAGCCGAGGAGCCCGTCCACGGGGGCGCACACCGGACCGGGTACGGCGGTGGGGGCCGGCCGCAGCCAGGAGTTCTGCAGAACGTGGTCCTCGGAGCCGGTGCCCGATTCCCCGCCGAACCACTCCGGCGCCCCGGGATCACCCACGGTGTCGCCGGCCGGGTCGTACGCGCGCCAGGTGTGCCGCCCGTCCTCGGCCCCCTCGGCGGTCCACACCCAGTACGACGTCCCGTCGCCGATCATCCGCCGCCCCGCCTGGACGAGCGTGTCCCCGCGGCGCAGTACGCCGTGGCCGGTGGTCCGTCCGCCCCCGGGCAGCGGGAGGGAGACGAGGAGCCGGTCCGCGTCACGTCCGCCCGCCTCACTGGCGTTTGGGAAGCAGCCCGCGACGGGCATCGGTGACGGGTCCGGGATGTGGCTCCAGTAGCCCTCGGTGCCGGTGGAGTGCGAACTCCACCAGACGAGCAGTTCGCCGTCCACGTACTGGCAGCTGACGCGCCACAGCTGGTCCGTCATGTCCGGCGGGAGCCGCAGCTCATGGGTGAGCACGGTGCCTTCCGCGCCGATCACCCGGGCCTGTGTGCCGGTCAGGACGACGAGATACGGCCAGGCGTCGACGACCCGGACCTTCGGGGCGCGTTGCTCCGGTTCACAGGGCGGGAGTGCCTCTTCCCAGGCGGGCCAGCCCAGTTCGTCGAGGACGCCGGTGCGCAGCGTGCGGGCGAGCGCGGGGGCGATCCCGGTGCTCAGCGCGTCCCGTACCGCCTCCTCGGCGACCGCCAGCACCTCTCCCGGCAGCCAGCCCAGGGTGCGCAGAGGGCCGGAGTAGCCGGAGAACGCGGGCAGTTCCGCGGTGAGGTACCTCCGGCTGACCTCGCCCACCCATTCGGCGAGCATGGGCCGCCCGCCGGGGGACTCGGCCAGGGCGAGGACGGTCTCCTTGTCGTTCCCCCTGCCGTCCTCGGGGCAGCCGTGCCGGAACGCGCGGCGGAAGCGGGCGTCGGCCTCCAGCGCGACGAGGTCGCGCCGGGTGTCGCAGGCGGCCCAGTCGTTCAGGCCGAGCTGCTGGCCGTCCTGCGGTTCCGCCACCGGTATGCGCAGCGTCAGCAGCCGGTCGAGGAGGTTCACATCACTGACCGGGGGCGGCAACGTGCCGCCGGTGGCGTCCAGTTCGGCACGCAGCGCGTCGGCCATGCGGTCGACGAGCGGATGGAGTTCCGGTGGGGCGAGCCGCCGGTGCGCGACCCGGCACAGGTCGAAGAACCTGCGCGTCCACCCGGCCGTACCGTCGAAGGGCCGTACGTCGGCGGGCAGTGTGGGGTCGCACAGCCCGGCGATGGCGCCGGACTTCTCCAGCAGGTCCAGCCACTGGGACAGTTCCTCGCCCTCCCACTCCGCGGGCATGAGGCCCAGCAGGGTGCCGCGGACGGCGGGTTCCTGCCGGGCCAGCTGGAGCACGGCCTGCCGGTGCGCCTTCCACCAGGCGGGCGGTGCCTTGAGGGTGCCGGGCAGCGTCAGCATCTCGCGCAGGTAGGCGATCTCCTCCGCCTGCGCGTTCTTGCCCGCGACCGCCTTCGCCAGTTTGCGCAGTTCGGCCGCGCCCGGGCTCGACGGAGCCAGTCCGTGCGCCGCGAGCCGGACGAACAGTCCGCGCAGGTGCCGGAACGCCGTCGCGGCCGGGACCCGGGAGATCAGGCCCTTGGCGTAGCTGCTGAGAACCTTCGTCGGCATGGCGTCGGCGAGGGCGAACTCCAGGAACACGGCGTCCATGCGCGCCTCGTCGAACGGCAGCGCGTGGGCCGTCTCGGCCTTGCGCGCGTTGACGAACATCTGGGACGCGTACGCCTGCTCGTCGGCGGCCAGGAACACCCGGCCGGCCTGCTCGTAGAAGGTCGGCAGGAAGTGCGGTACGGACCCGGCGAGCCGTTCGCCGATCGACTCGTAGGCGGCACGGGCCCGCTTCGGGCTCGATCTGGCCCTGCGCGCCACCTTGTTCACCTCCTCGACCAGGGACATGGCGAGGTGACCGTCCGAGGGGTGGTGGACCAGCACCCAGTCGGGGAAGCCCAGCGCCCGGGGCCGGCCGAGGCCGACCTCCACCGGCTCGCCCTCGGGTTCGAGGCCGAGGAACCCGGTGCTCGGGCCCTGCGTCTGCTCCTCGGTGGTGAGGCGTACGACGATCCGGCCGTCCAGGCCCGGATGGCGGTAGGCCTGGGTGTACATGGGCACGGCCCGGTCGCCCGCCCCGCTGGTGCCCGGCGGCAGTACCGCGCCGGCACGCAGCAGTTCCTCCGGATCCGCCGGCGCGCCGTTCCGTGTCGTCGGGTCGTTCATACGTGTGTGCCTTTCCCGGGTGTGCGTTCCCTCGTGTCGTTCACGCGGCGCCGTCCTCGGTCACGGTGCGGCCCGCGTGCAGGGCCGCGGCCATGCGCATGCCCTCGGACCAGGCCACGGGGCCGACCTCGGCCAGTGGAAGGTTCCGGTGGCTTTCCTCGTCGCTCCAGCTGAGGTCACCGGTCCAGGCCTTCTCCTCGGTGTAGGGGTCGCTCATGCCGACCGAGGCGGTGACGACGCGCCCGCCGTCCAGGATCCGGTCGACGGCGCTGCTGCCGGAGACCTTGTAGCCGAGGGACGTGATGCGGGAGGAGAGGTGGAACCACGAGCGGTACTCGGCACCCGCGAACTCGCCGACCGAGCAGGCGGACCCGTCGATGTCGGCGGGCTTGTGCCAGGTGGCGCGGTGGATCTGCTCGACGCCCTGCGTCACGCCCAGCTCGGCGGCGAACGTCCGTAGTTCCTCCAGGTCAGGGAGGAGGACGGGATGGGGCATGGTCACCGTGCGGGGGGCCAGGCGGACGGTCTCGCCGTCCAGGTCGACCACCCGCAGTTCACCCGAGACGTCCGCGTCGCGCAGGAAGCCGGTCTCGTCGGGGCCGTCACCGACGACGACGATGTCGCGCAGCGCGGACTGCCATGCCTCGTCGGGCCAGAGCCGGGCCAGCAGACCGGTCGGCACCGGCAGCGAGGACACCATCCAGGTGTCGACCTGTGCCGCGCACTCGGCCGCGTGCCGCTCCAGCCATTCGGCGAACCGCTGGAGTTCCTGTACTTCGGGCCGGTCCCGTATCTCCTCCGGCACGGCCCTCGCCCGCCCGGCCGGGGAGTCCCCGGCCGGGGAGTCCGCCGTGGCGGACCGGGGCCGGGCCACCACCCCGCCCTCCATCAGGGCGACTTCGTACGTATCGCCCGCTGCCAGCCAACCCATGGGTTACTCGCCTCTCCCAGCACTCGGATTCCGGCACAGCGCGTCCGGCAACGGCCCGATCGGCGTGCCTCGCTGTGACGACGGTCGAAAGACTAGAGGCACCCACCGACAGTCCACCGACGCCCGGTCCGGGCCGAGTTGGCGGGGAGGCGGTGGGCAGCGCGGTCCGTCCGGACGGACGGTGGGATTCGCGCCAGATTGGGTGACGACGTTTTCCAGCCGCGTCCCGGACGGGAACGGACCCGCCGTCCGGCGCCTCCCGTCCGGCGCGGCACGGCCGCTCCGGCCGGCCATGTGCCGCCGTAACCAGGGCACCGGGACCGCCGGCGTGGGCGCGACGGCCGGTTGCCGCATGCCGCAGCGGCGGGTGCCGCCCGCCGGAGGGCTTGTGGCTCCGCCGTTTTCGGCCGGACGGGCACCACCGTCCCGCTCCCCGAGGGGCGTCGGGGACGGCGGATTGCGTCCGGTGCGGTTCGCACGTGCGTACGCGTCGTGTTCTTGCGGGACGGATCAGGGCACACGCCCCCGTGGCTTGGGGGAAGTATGTGGCCGGTCGCTCCGGCGCGGCCACTGACATGAGGTGGGGGAGATGGTCCGTACTGTCGTGGTGCACGACGAGGAACTGCTGCGATCGGCTTTGGCGCAACTGCTCAGATCCGATGTCGCGCTGGAGGTCTCGTCCATGTCACCCGGCGCCGACCCGCCGGATCACGAGGTGTTGCCGACGGACGTGTGGGTCGTGGACGGTGACTGCCTGCGAGGACCGGGGCAGACGCACGGCGCGTCCTTCCGGGCGCGGTGCGGAGACCGGCTCGTCGTCCTGACGACCGCCAAGCGGCCGGGGGTCCTCCGCCGGGCGTTCGACGGCGGTGCTCTCGGACTGGTCGACAAGAACGCTCCGGCGCACCGGCTGATCACGGCGGTGCACACGGTCGCCAAGGGGGAACGTTTCCTCGACGAGACGCTCACGGTCGCCCTGCTGGAAGGCGCGGAAATGCCGCTGACCACCCGCGAGCTGAACGTGCTGTCCCTCGCCTCCCAGGGGGCGCCGATGGCCGAGATCGCGGCCCGTCTGCACCTGTCCCGGGGGACCGTCCGCAACTACATGGCCACGGCGATCCGGAAGGTGGGCGCCCGCAACCGGGTCGACGCGATACGCATCGTCCAGAGTGCCGGATGGACGTGACGGGCGTGCGGTGACCCCGCTCGGGACGGTCGGCCCCGGTCAGGGCTCCCGGGCCGGGCCGGCGTTCCAGTGGCCCGTCAGGTCACGGTAGAGCGGCGAGCGCTCCAGCGCCTCCTCGTGCGTGCCGCACACCGCCCTCGTCCCGTCCAGCACCAGCACCCGGTCGGCGCGGACGGCCGACGACAGGCGGTGCGCCACCACCAGCAGTGTTCCCCGGCGCCGCGCGAGGGCCTCCTCCGCGCGTGCCTCGGACGCCGGGTCGAGATGGCAGGTGGCCTCGTCGAGCAGCAGCAGGGACGCGGGGGACAGGTAGGCGCGGGCGAGCGCGACGAGCTGCCGTTCGCCCGGGGACAGTCCGGCGGGCCGCACCGGTGCGTCAAGCCCGCCCAGGCGCTCGACCAGCGGCCGCAGACCGAGGGCTCCGACGGCGGCGTCGAGGTCCGCGCGGTCCGCGTCCGGACGCAGATACGCGAGGTTGTCTCCCACGGTCCCGGAGAAGACGTACGCCTCCTGGGGCACCAGCACACGCAGCGCGGCGAGTTCGGCGGGTGCGCGCCCGGTCACCTTCCGGCCGGCCACCCGTACCTCGCCGCCGCTCGGCGCGAGCGTCCCCGCGACCAGGCGGGTGAGCGTCGACTTGCCGATGCCGCTCGGTCCGACGACCGCGAGGCGCTCGCCCGGGGCGACGCACAGGTCGAGCGAGTCGAGGACCGGCTGCGCGCGGGCGCCGTAGGACAAGGTCACGGACCGCAGCTCCACCGCCGCGGCCGGTCCGCCGTACGCCGGACGTCCCCTGTGGGCCGGTGACCGGGCGCCGACGCCAGTGGCGTCGGCGGTCAAAGGGCGCGCAGCCGGGTACGCGGGCTTCGGCCGCGCGTGGTGCCTGACCGTCGGCGCCGACTCCCCCGCCACCCCCTCCGGCTCCCCCTCCCCCTCCCCCTCCGGCTCCGGCTCCGGCTCCGGCTCCGGCTCCGGCTCCGGCTCCGGAACGATGATCCGGTCGAGGACGACCAACAGCCGGGCCCCTGCCGCACCGAGCGCGGTCATCAGCGTGTGCAGGGCGGGCAGCAGCGACTGGACGAGATAGGTGAAAGCACCCAGCAGCGCGCCCGCCGTCACTCCTCGCCCGCGCAGCCACGGCACCGCCAGCAGCAGCGCGAGGACGGGCAGATGACCCGCGACGCCGAGCGCCGCCGTGCGCACCGCCGCCCAGCCGGCCAGGACACGGGCCGCCGCGGCGGCCTCGTCGACCAGCTCCGCACCGCGCCGTGCCGCCCCGGGCCCGGTTCCGCAGGCCGTCAGGTCCCGCAGCGCCGCCCGCGACCGGGCCGCGTGGTCGCCCAGCGCCTCGTCGGCCGCCAGGGCACGCCGCTGGGCCGCCGCCATGGGCCGCAGCGTCGCCAGGAACAGCACCAGGCCGCCCGTCAGCGGTGGCAGCACCACGGTGAGGAGGGCGGGGTGCAGCGACAGCAGCCCCAGCAGCGCTCCGGCGGCGGTGAAGACGAAGGACCGCAGGGTCAGGACGAGACCGGCGAAGCTGTCCCGGGCGATCTCGACCTGGTTCGTCAGCCGGGAGACGGCCGCCCGGTCCGTCCCGCCGGCCCCGCCCGGGGCGGCCAGGGCGAGGGACCGGTCGACCGCACGCCGCACCAGGCCGTCGCGCAGCGGCTCCGTCAGCCCGGCCAGCTGGGTGAACACGCCCCGGATCACCGGAGCGCCGAACAGGACGGCGACCAGCGCGACCGCGAGCCACAGCAGCCCCCGGCGCGCGTCACCGGCGAGGAACCCCTGGTCGACGGCCCGGGCGACGCCGTAGCCCACGAGGAACGCCTGTCCGGTCTCGGCCAGCGACCAGAGCGCGAGCCGCGCCAGCACTCCCGTGCGGCGGGCGAGGAAACGACGGGCGGGCGGCGCGACGCGGCGCAGCGCCCCGGACCCGTCGCCCGTGCCCCGCGTGCCCCCGTCCGCGACGCGCGTCACGGCCGCGCCTCCTCGGGCCGGGGCCGGCGCGTGGTGCTCGCACACGGTGCCGCCGTATCGGCGGCACCGGCGCCGAAGACCGCCCGGTAGCCGGCCACGTCCCACAGTTCGCGATGGGGCGCGACGGCCCGCACTCCCCCGCCCTCCAGCCAGATCACCAGATCCGCCCGGGCCGCCACCGACGGGCGGTGCGCGACGACCAGCCTGGTTCCGGGCCGCACCGAGTGGCGCAGCGCCCGGTCCACCTCGTGCTCCGTGGCGGTGTCCAGGCTGGACGTCGCGTCGTCCATGATCAGCAGCCGTCCGGCGTGCGCGAACGCCCGGGCGAGCCCGAGGCGCTGGTACTCACCGCCCGAGAGCGGCGCCGCGGACAGCGGGGTGTCGTAACCGCTCGGCAGCCGGCGGACGAAGCCGTCGGCGCCCGCGGCACGGCAGGCCTCCCGGACCTGCTCGGGCGACACCTGCCGGGGGCCGGCGGCGACCGCTTCGGCGACCGTTCCCTCGGCCGGCGCCGGGCGCTCGAAGGCGTAGGCGACCTCGGTGCGCAACGCCTCCCGGGTCAGCCGGTCGAGGGGGACGCCGTCCAGCAGCACCTGTCCCTCGTCGGGGTCGATCAGCCGCCCCGCCACGGCGGCCAGGACGGACTTCCCCGCTCCGCTGCGGCCGACCACCGCGGCGGTGGCGCCGCCCGGCACCCGCACCCCGTCAACGCGCAGGACCTGCCTGTCGTCGCGCACCACCCGCACGCCGCGCAGTTCGAGATCACCCGGTCCGGCCGCAGGAAGACCTCGCGTCCCGTGGACCAGGACGGGCATGCGCGCCAGAGCCAGGACCCGATTCCGTGCCTCGCGACCCCGTACCACCGCGCCCAGCAGGGACGCGGCGCCACCGACGCCGGCCGTCAGCTGCGCGTACCGGCAGACGGCGAGCAGCTCGCCCACGCTCAGGGCGCCCGACGCGAGACGCAGGCCGCCGACGGCCGTGGCGGCCAGGGTGAGCAGGGGGACCAGGACACCGCTTCGGCCCAGGGCCCGTCCGTGCAGCGCCCACATGCGCCGGCCCAGGGCGGCGAGTTGTGTCAACGGCTCGAGGACACGCGCTCGTTCACGGGCGCCGGTCCCCGCGGCGGCGATCGTCGCCGCGCCCTCCAGGGCCTCCAGCAGCCGGGACGCGATCTGTGACTGCGCGTTCTGGTAGGCGGCCACCGAGGCACCGGTGTCGCGGGCGAAGGTCCGCAGTACCAGCGCCAGGGCGGGCAGCCCGGCCAGCACGCAGGCCGCCACCCACACGTCGACGACGGCCAGCGCCGCGAGCGCGCCCGCCGGCGTGACCACCGACGCCGCCAGCGCCGCCCGGGCCGCCGGGGCGCCGCCCGCGTCGGCGGCGTTGAGGGTCAGACGGGTCCCGACGTCCCCCGGCGTGAAGGGCCGCGCGCGCTCCGGTACGGCGCGCAGCAGACCGTCGAAGGCGCGGGAGCGGAGGGACGCCGTCCACACGGCGTTGCAGCGGCCGGTGAACAGGGAGGTGAGGCTGTCGAGCAACAGTTCACCGACGAGCAGCGCGGCACTCAGCACCAGCCAGCGTCCCGCGGCGCCGTCGGACCCGCCGTCGCGCAGGAGCAGATCCAGGGTGCGGCCGAGGGCGAAGGGCTGGGCCACCGTCGCCGCGGCCGCTCCGACCGAGCACAGCAGCACCAGCACTTCGGACGTACGCCCCGGCGTCGCGCCGTCGGCTCCGTCCCGCGCCCTGCCCGCCCGCCGCGCCCGGAACCCGGTCGTCGGCACCGGCCGACCCCCTTCCGTCCGTCCACCGAAACAGGCGACGGCGCCCCGGGCCGGAACCCGGGGCGCCCGAGCCGGGCGACGTGACTCACCACGCCGCCACGGCGATCAGCACCGGTGTCAGTTACAGGTGGTGATGCTCAGGCTGCTGTCGCCGCAGAGCAGCAGGCTCGCGCGGCTGCCGGTCTCGACGTCGCCCATGGCCTCTTCCTTCGGGGTCTCCATCGACTGCAGGTCGAACAGGTTCATGACATCTTCCCTTCGTAGGACAACGGGTTCTCTTGCATCACGACCCCGGGAGGGGCCGAGTCATGGGGCCGCCCCGCTGTGCGCGGCGGCGGAAGGAACGGCAGCCCGGCGGGCCGGGCGCCGTGGACGGAGGCGACGGCCAGCAGGCATCCCGCCGTGCCCGTGGAGAGGTCCATGGACAGGCGCATCATCTGCTCACCGGGGAAGGCGAGCCGGTCGCGGTAGGACATGGCGTGCCAGGACAGCGCGTCGAGCTGACGCCGGACGGCCCGCGGACCGGTGCCGGGCACTTCGGCCGTCGTGCGGCCGAGGTACAGCACCATCCCGGCCACGCCCCGGTACAGGCCGGGCTGGGCGTAGAACATGGCCTGCGCCGCGGCCACGATCTCGCCTCTCGCCCGCGTGAACTCCTCGTCCTCCCGGTGCGCCAGGTAGTCGTCGAGCACCATGCCGATGCCCACGCTGCCCGCACCCAGGTAGGGCATGGTGCGCCAGCCCTCGTCGACCTGCAGTGCGCCGCCCGCGCCGCGGACGCAGCGGGAGAGGTCCTGGCGCAGCGCGTCCCGCGCGAGGTCGAGCAGAGCGGGGTCCCGGTCGCGTTCGTACAGCCGCAGGAAGAGCAGGGCGCGTCCCGCCGCGCCGTACAGCAGTCCCGCGCGGCCCCGGCCGGTGCTCCCGTCCCCGGCCGGCCCGCCCCGGGCGGTCAGCTCGGCGCAGCGCCGGGCCGCCGCGCGCAGAGCGGTCTCCCCGGTGGCCGCGGCCAGCGAGTCCAGGGCCAGGCCCACTCCGGCGGTGCCGCTGTGCAGGTCCGGGGCCAGGTGGTCGAGGGGCTGGTCGAGGAGCAGCTCGGCGAGGTCGAGGGCGCGGTCGCGGTGGCCGAGGTGTTCCAGTGTCCAGGCGAGGCCGGCGAGACCGTCGTGGAAGCCGGGCGGCATGCCCGACGGCGGCTGCTTGGTCCGCTCGAGCAGCCACTGCTCCCCGTCCTCGTCCCTCCCCGCCCCGCTCTCGGCCAGGGCGTACAGCACTCCCGCCGCGCCGTGGCCGAAGGCCAGTCCGCCGCCGGCCGTGGCGAACTGCGCGATGTCACCGGGGAAGAGGCGGTCGGTACGGGACGGTGTCGCCGACGCGCGGATGGCCGCGGCCATCGAGTCCCGGCTGCGGGGCCAGTCGTCCGGACGGACCGGCACCACCGGCCCGTCCGTCCCTCGCGCCGCCGGGGCGCCGGTGGGAGCGGTGGCGCCGCTCGTGATCTCGTCGACCGCCGCGTCCAGGAAGGCCCGGTCCACCGGGAACCGGCCCGCCACCACCTCGGCGAGATGGGCCGCCTTGCGCCGGTCCAGTGCCAGCAGACTGGTGAGCGGGAGGAACAGCGCGAGCCGCAGACAGGCCAGCGCGTACCGGTCCACCGCGACGCCCCGCCGGTCGGACGGCGCCACGAACCCCGGGTTGGCGACGGTCTGCCGGCCGGCTTCGCCGACCCGGTGCGCCGCCTCGAAGTCCAGCAGGGCGACACTGTCGTCCTCGCGGATCATGATGTTGAACAGGTGCAGGTCGTTGAAGACCACGCCCCGGGCGTGGACGGCCTCGACGGCGCGTTCCACCCGGGCGTGGACGTCGAGGGCCCAGGCGGTGTACTCGGCCAGCCGCTCCTCACTCGGGTCGGCCTCGATGAGCGGGTGACGGCGGGCGAAGAACGTGTTGAGCGGCTTGCCGTCGATGTGCTCCAGCACCAGGAAGTGGTGCTCCCCGACCGTCAGGTGATCGAGCACCTCGGGTGTGCAGTCGAGGCCGGACAGCCGCTCCAGCGCCCGGCGTTCGCGGTGCAGCCGGGTCACGGCGTCCGCGCCGTCGGCCGCCAGACCGGCGTGCGGACGGGCCTCCTTGAGGACGACCCGCTCCCCGGTGCGGGAGTCGCGGGCGAGGTAGACGCCGCCGCCGTTGGAGAAGTGCAGCGCCGACTCGACGGCGTAGGGCAGGCCGCCCACGGTCAGCGCGTCCCGGGCCTTCAGGTGCGGGCGCAGGAAGGCGGGCGGATCGACCCAGTCCGGTACGCGGAAGACGGGGCCGCGCAGGTCGGGCACCAGCACGCCGTCGGGACCGGTCACGGCCGGCCGCAACTCCCCCTGCGCGTCGTAGCAGTCGCGCCGGGTGAAGCCGCCGTACCGGACGTGTACGGGTCCTTCGCCGAGCCGCAGATCGCTCAGGATGTACGGTCCGGGTTCGCCCGCCAGCAGCTTTGACAGCTCGCCCGCGAGCCGTTCGAACCGCGCCTCGTCCGCCGGGTACACGGTGATGAACTTGCCGCTGCCCGCCCGGTCCGCGTACTTGGCGTTGCGCTGGTGCAGCAGATAGCGGCTGGGGACGAACTTGAAGGCCGTGCCGCCGGCGACGCAGTGCCGCCACACCCGCTCGAGCACGGACTCGGCGTTGTCGAGACAGGCGGAGACGTGGATCTTCCACCCCTGGTCGGGCAGGCCGGCGTCGACCGGACGCAGGGCGAGCCAGTCCCCGCTCTCGCTCCGCTGCCATCCCGGCGGGACGGGCCACGAGGCCGCGGCGTACCGGGAGCGCCCGGTGCCGGCCGGGGAGACGGCGCGGTGCGGGGCGTCGTAGAAGTACGGGTCCGCGTCGCAGTACACGGCATAGCCCTTGTTCACGCCGGCTCCTTCCCACCGATCGCTGACGGGCATGACGTTGTCACGCGGCGTACCGTCCCGCACAGTCACCACTGTCATCACTCCGGCGTGCGGAACGCACGGGTAACTTCGCGGGAGGTTCCGTACGGCGGAAGTCCCCTTGCCGGGGCAAAGACGGCGTCGTCATGGTGTGGGCGACACGACGTCGAGGACGACGGGAGCCGCACCGATGCCGCACATCACCGCCTTCGCCAGGAACCAGTGGTACGTCGCCGCCTACAGTCACGAGGTGGGCCGGGAGCTGCTCGGACGCACGGTGCTCGGGGAGCCGCTCGTGCTCTACCGGACCGAGGGCGACGGGACTCCGGTCGTGCTCGACGGCCGGTGCGTACACCGCCGTTACCCGCTCTCCGAGGCACCGACACGGCTCGACGGCGACCGCATCGTGTGCGGGTACCACGGGTTCACCTACGACCCCACCGGCACCTGCGTGTACGTGCCGGGGCAGAAGCGGGTGCCGCGCACCGCGCGCGTCGCCTCCTACCCCGTCGTCGAGCAGGACGCGCTGGTCTGGGTGTGGATCGGCGACCCGGCGCTCGCCGACGCGGGGACCATCCCGCGGGCCCGGCACCTGGACTCCCCCGGCTGGGTGACCGTGCGGGGCATGGAGCCCATCGACTGCGACCACGGGCTGCTCGTCGACAACCTGCTCGACCTGTCCCACGAGACCTATCTGCACGGCGGTTACATCGGCACCCCCGAGGTCGCCGAGACACCGATCACCACCGAGGTCGACGAGGGCGCCGGCGTCGTACGGGTGAGCCGCCGCATGGACGACGCCGCGTGCCCCCCGTTCTACGCCCGGTCGACCGGCATCGAGGGGCGAATCACCCGCTGGCAGGACATCGAGTACCACGCGCCGTGCCTGTACCTGCTGCACAGCAGGATCGCCCCGGTCGGTGTGCTGCCCGAGCCGGACGGCAGCGACCCGGGCGGCTTCCACACCGAGATCACCTACGCCATCACGCCGTCCGCCGACGGCAAGGTGTACGACTTCTGGGCGGTCTCGCGGGACTGGGCCACGGATGACGCCGAGGTGAGCGAGTTCCTGCGGAGCAACAACCACACGGTCGTCATGCAGGACGTCGACGCGCTCAGCCTGCTCCAGCGCTCCCTCGGCACCGAACGCGCCGGCTACCAGGAGCTGAGCATCAACATCGACACCGGCGGTCTGGCCGCCCGCCGCATCCTGGCCCGGCTGGTCGAGGAGGGCGACAAGCCCGTGGAGCGGGCGGCCCGATGAGCGGGCGCACCGGCGAGGTCTACCGCGTCGACTGGCTGCCGGGCACCGATCTGCTGCACGGCACCTGTCACTGCGGGCGCGAGCACACCGCGCAGGACCCGGTCGAGATGTGGGAGTGGATGCTCGCCCACCCGCGGGGGCACGAGCCACGAGGAGCCGGTGCATGACCTCGTACGACGACGTCGAACTCGTCGTGGAGCGGCGGGAGCCGGCGGCCGAGGGCGTTCTCGTCCTCACCCTGCGGCACCCGTCGGGCGCGGAGCTGCCCGCCTGGGAGCCGGGCGCGCACATCGATCTGGTGCTCGGGCCGGGTCTTGAGCGGCAGTACTCGCTGTGCGGGGACCCGGCCGACCGGGGCAGCTGGCGGATCGCCGTCCTGCGGGAGCGGGACGGGCGCGGTGGCTCGGCCCATGTGCACGAGCGGGTGCGGCCGGGCGACAGGGTACGGGCGCGCGGGCCGCGCAACCGCTTCCGGCTGGAGCCGGCCGGGCGCTACCGCTTCGTCGCGGGCGGCATCGGCATCACCCCCGTCCTGCCGATGCTGGCCGCGGCCGAGGCGGCGGGCGCCGACTGGACCCTGCTGTACGGCGGGCGCACCCGTGCCTCCATGGCGTTCACCGGGGAGCTGGCCCGGTACGGGGAGCGGATCACGCTCGCCCCCGAGGACGAGACCGGGCTGCTGGACCTCTCCCCGGTGCTGGCCGGTCTCCCGGAGGACACCCTCGTCTACTGCTGCGGACCCGGTCCGCTGCTCGACGCGGTCGGGGAGCGGTGCCCGGCCGGGGTGCTGCGCGTGGAGCGGTTCCGGCCCGAGAAGCAACGCGCGGCCGTGGACGGCGAGTTCGAGGTCGTACTGGCCCGCAGCGGCCGGACGCTCACCGTCCCGCCGGACGTCTCCGTCCTGGACACGGTGCGCGAAGCGGGCGTCGAGGTGCTCTACTCCTGCACGGAGGGCACCTGTGGCACCTGTGAGACCGATGTGCTGGAGGGCGAGCCGGACCACCGTGACTCGGTGCTCACCGAGGAGGAGCGGGCGACCGGGGAGACCATGCTCATCTGTGTGTCCCGGTGCCGGGGACGCAGGCTCGTGCTGGGCCTGTGATCCGGCCGAACGCGCCGCGCACGCGGTGAACGCGTTCTCCACACCGCCCACGACGCATGGGTGAACCATCAACCTCCCATCCGGGCCAAGGCATTGACCGGAGTTCCGCACGGGCCATACGTTCCCGATCAGCACGTAGTTCCTTCTGCGCACAGCCTGTTCGGAGCATCCGGTCCGGTCCCACCGCGGGAGTCACAGTCATGCGTCGTCGTCTGCTCATCGGCCTCACGGCCGCATCCGTCCTGACCGCCGCGACGGCCTGCGGCTCGCCCGACTCCGGTGGGTCCGACGACGCCGGCTCGTCCGGCGGCACCACCACGGTGACGGTGGGTCTCATCCCCATCGTCGATGTGGCGCCCCTGTACCTGGGCCAGAAGAAGGGCTTCTTCAGCGAGCGCGGGCTGAAGCTGGACTTCTCCAGTGCGCAGGGCGGCGCCGCCATCGTGCCCGGCGTGGCCAGCGGCCAGTTCGAGTTCGGGTTCTCCAACATGACCTCGCTGATGATCGCCCGGTCCAACAACGTGCCGGTGAAGGCGGTGGCGAACGGCATCGCCTCGACCGGTGAGGTGGGCAAGGACTTCGAGGCGCTCACCGTCAAGGGCGACAGCCCGGTCGGGTCGGCGAAGGACCTGGAGGGCAAGAAGGTCGCCATCAACACCCTGAAGAACATCAACGAGACCGCGGTGCGCGCCTCGGTGCGCAAGGCGGGCGGCGATCCCGACAAGGTGGAACTCGTCGAACTGGCCTTCGACCAGATGCCGGCCGCGCTCGACGGCGGGCAGATCGACGCGGCGATGGTGGTCGAACCGGCGCTGGCCACCATCAAGAGCCAGGGCGGCCGGGAGATCGCCTCCCCGATGATCGACATCGCCCCGGACCTCACCGTCGCCATGTACTTCACCTCCGTCGAGTACGCGCAGGAGAACCCGGAGGTGGTGAAGAAGTTCCAGGAGGCGACCGCCGAGTCCCTGGCCTACGCCGACTCCCACCCCGACGAGGTGCGCGAGATCGTCACCACGTACACGAAGATCCCGGCGGACGTGCTGGCGAAGGTGACCCTGCCGAAGTGGCCGGCCGAGCCCAACCGCGCCGCCATCGAGGAACTGGCGGAGCTCGGCGAGGAGGACGGCCTGTTCAAGCAGGCGCCGGACCTGGACGAGCTGCTTCCGTGAGGGGTGCGAACGCCGCTCTCGGTGCGGCCGGGCTCGCGGCCTTCCTCGTCCTGGGCGAGGCGGCGCCGCGGCTCGGCCTGGTCGGGGAGGACCACTTGCCGCCGACCGGCCGCATCGCGGAGGCGCTCGGCGCGGAGATCACGGACGGCGCCTTCTGGACCGCGCTCGGCGACACCCTCACCGGCTGGGCACTGGGCCTGGCGATCGCGGCCGTCGCGGGGATCGTCGTCGGGGTGGTCCTGTCCGTGGTGCCGTATCTGCGCGAGGCGACGGCGTCCACGATCGAGTTCCTGCGTCCCATCCCGTCGGTCGCGCTGATCCCGCTGGCGGTGCTGCTGTACGGCACCGAACTGCGGTCGGTGCTGCTCCTCGTCGTGTACGCCTCCTTCTGGCAGGTGCTGATCCAGGTCCTGTACGGCGTCCAGGACGTCGACCCGGTCGCCGAGGAGACGGCACGGTCGTACGGTCTGGGCACCTGGGCGCGGGTCCGGCACGTGCTGTGGCCGACCGCGCTGCCGTACGTCATGACCGGGGTGCGGCTGGCGGCGGCGGTCGCCCTGATCCTCGCCGTCACCGCCGAACTCGTCATCGGGGCGCCCGGGTTGGGTGCGCGGATCGCCGTGGCCCAGACCTCTCAGGCCGTGCCCGAGATGTACGCGCTGATCGTCGTCTCCGGGCTGCTCGGGCTGCTGATCAACGTCGGGGCCCGGTCGGTGGAGCGGCGGGCGCTGGCCTGGCACCAGTCGGTGCGCGGGGAGGTGGCGGTGTGACGCGCGTGCTGCTGCGACTGGTGTTCGTGCTCGCGCTGCCCGTCGCGCTGGTGGCCCTCTGGTGGGTGTCCTCGGCCGGCAGCGAGGACGTGTACTGGCCGCCCCTGCGCACGATCCTGGAGACCTTCCCTGATGTGTGGACCGGTGAGCGGTGGCGCGGTGACGTGCTGCCCAGCGTGCTGCGGCTCACGACGGGCTACGCCCTGGCCGCCGCGGTCGGTGTCGCGCTCGGCACGCTGATCGGCTCGTACCGGAGGGTGCGCGCGGTGTGCGAGCCGGTGCTGGAGTTCCTGCGGGCCGTGCCGCCGCCGGTGCTGGTGCCGGTGATCATGCTGTTCGCGGGCATCGGCGACACCATGAAGATCGTCGTCATCGCCAGTGGGTGCGTCTGGCCGGTGCTGCTCAACACGGTCGAGGGCGTCCGGGCGGTCGACGCGGTGATGAGCGAGACGGCCCGCTCCTACGGCATCACCGGCGCCGCGCGCCTGAAGGACGTGGTGCTGCCCTCGGCGAGCCCGCAGATCTTCGCGGGTCTGCGCCAGGCGCTGTCGATCGGCATCATCCTGATGGTGATCAGCGAGATGTTCGCCGCCAGCAACGGTCTCGGCTTCACCATCGTGCAGTTCCAGCGTTCCTTCGCGATCCCCGGCATGTGGACCGGCATCCTGCTGCTCGGTCTGCTCGGCTTCGTCCTCTCGGTCCTCTTTCAGTTGGTCGAGCGGCGGGCGCTCGGCTGGTACCACGGTCTGCGCACCGCCGCCCGGCGGTCCGGGTGAAACTCGTGAAAGGGCGGTCCATGCTCGACGTACGCGGTCTGCGGAAGGTGTACGAGGGATCGGGGCGGCGGACCGAGGCGGTGCGCGACCTGACGTTCACCGTGGCGGCCGGTGAACTGGTCTGCCTGGTCGGCCCGTCCGGCTGTGGCAAGACGACGCTGCTGAAGTGCGTGGGCGGGCTGCTCGCACCGACGGCCGGTGAGGTGTTCCTGGCCGGGCGGAAGGTGGACGGTCCCCCGCCCGGGATGGCGTTCGTGTTCCAGGAGTACGGGCGCAGTCTGTTCCCGTGGATGCGGGTCGGCCAGAACGTCGAACTCCCGCTGAAGCAGAAGGACCTGGGCAAGACACGGCGCCGCGAGCTGGTGGCGGACGCCCTCGCCTCGGTGGGGCTCGCGGACGCGGCCGGGGCGTACCCGTGGCAGCTCTCCGGCGGCATGCAGCAGCGGGTGGCGATCGCGCGGGCGCTGGCGTACGAGCCCGAGGTGCTGCTGATGGACGAGCCGTTCGCGGCGGTGGACGCGCAGACCCGCGCCGATCTGGAGGACCTGGTACGACGGTTGTGGCGGGAGCGCGGGATCACGGTCCTGTTCGTCACCCATGACATCGACGAGGCGGTGTACCTCGGCGAGCGGGTGATCGTGCTGTCGGCCTCCCCCACCGTCGTACGGGAGCAGCTGAAGGTCGATCTGCCCGCCGAGCGGGACCAGTTGAGCACCCGCGTGGCACCGCGCTTCGCCGAGCTGCGGACCCATGTGTACGAGCAGATCCAGGCGGCGAAGCGCGGGGTCGCCACGGTCAGGACGGATACGCCCCCACTTCGCTGAACAACGCGGGGCGACCGAGCTGTCGGGCCTCAGGCGCGCAGCCAGACCGCGGTGTCCTTCGGCAGTCGTCCGTCGGTGTCCAGGGGACCGCTGGCGAGGAGGACCTCGGTGTGCTCGGGCAGTCCGACGGGGGTGCCGGCGAGGTTCACCAGGCATCGCGTGCCCCCGTCGCGTGCGAAGGCGAGGACGCCGTCGGAGGCGGGGAGCCAGGTGAGCGGACCGTCACCGAACGCGGGGCGCAGGCGGATCGCCTCGCGGTAGAGGGAGAGCATGGAGCCGGGATCGGCGAGCTGGCGGTCGACCGCGTACGCCGCCCAGTCGTCGGGCTGCGGCAGCCACGGCGTCCCGCGCGAGCCGAATCCCGCGTACGGCGCGTCCGCCGTCCACGGCAGCGGCACCCTGCACCCGTCGCGGCCGGGGTCGGTGCCGCCGGAGCGCGCGTGCATGGGATCCTCGATGCGGTCGAGCGGGATGTCGGCCTCGGGCAGGCCGAGTTCCTCGCCCTGGTAGACGTAGACCGCGCCGGGCAGGGCCAGGGAGAGCAGGGCGGCGGCGCGCGCCCGGCGGGTGCCGAGGGTGAGGTCGGTCGGGGTGCCGAAGGCCTTGGTGGCGAAGTCGAAGCCGGTGTCGGCGCGGCCGTAGCGGGTGACCGTGCGGGTGACGTCGTGGTTGCACAGCACCCAGGTGGCGGGGGCGCCGATCGGCGCGTGCTCGGCGAGGGTGTCCTCGATGGAGGTGCGCAGTCGTGCCGCGTCCCAGGGACAGGTCATGAAGGAGAAGTTGAACGCGGTGTGCAGTTCGTCGGGGCGGAGGTAGCGGGCGAAGCGTTCGGTGTCCGGGAGCCAGACCTCGCCGACGAAGACGGCACCGTACTCGTCGGCGACGGCCCGCCAGGCGCGGTAGACGTCGTGGAGTTCGTCGCGGTCGACGTAGGGGTGCGGGTCGCGGCCCGCCACGAAGTCCGGCAGCCGGGGGTCCTTCGCCGGCAGTGCGGCGGAGTCGATGCGGACACCGGCCACGCCCCGCTCGAACCAGAAGCGCAGGATGTCCTCGTGTTCCTGGCGGACGGCGGGGTGCGCCCAGTTGAGGTCGGGCTGTTCGGGAGCGAACAGGTGGAGGTACCAGTCGCCGTCCGGCACCCTGGTCCAGGCGGGGCCGCCGAACTCCGACCGCCAGTCGTTGGGAGGGAGTTCACCGCCGGCGCCGCGGCCGGGGCGGAAGTGGAACAGTTCCCGCTCGGGGCCGCCGGCGAGCGCCGCCCGGAACCAGGGGTGCTGGTCGGAGACGTGGTTCGGCACGATGTCGACGATCGTGCGGATGCCCAGTTCCCGTGCCTCGGCGATGAGTTTCTCCGCCTCGGCGAGGGTGCCGAAGGCCGGGTCGACCACCCGGTAGTCGGCGACGTCGTAGCCGCCGTCCTTCATCGGGGACAGGTACCAGGGGTTGAACCACAGCGCGTCCACGCCGAGTTCGGCGAGGTGGGGAAGCCTGGCGCGGACGCCCGCGAGGTCGCCGGTGCCGTCGCCGTCGCCGTCGGCGAAGCTGCGGACGTACACCTGGTAGATGACTGCGGAGCGCCACCAGTCGTCGTTCCGGGCAGGGAGGGGCTGTCCCACGGTGCGTGCCTTTCTCTTCTGTGGACGAGGCGCCGGGTCAGCCCTTGGTGCTGCCCGCGCTGATTCCGGCGATGATGTGCCGCTGGAAGACGAGGAACAGCGCGACCATGGGGATGCTGGCGATCACCATCGCGGCGATGAGCACGGTCAGCTGGATGTTCTGCGACAACTGCACGAGGGCCACGCTGATCGGCTGTCTGCCGGTGTCGGAGAAGACCATCAGCGGCCAGAGGAAGTCCTGCCACACGGCGACCAGTGCGAAGATCGACACCACTCCGAGCACCGGCCGGGACATGGGCAGCACGATCGACCACAGGGTGCGCAGCCTCCCCGCGCCGTCGATCTCGGCGGCCTCGAGCACGTCCCTGGGCAGCTGGTCGAAGAACCGCTTGAGCAGATAGAGGTTGAAGGCGTTGGCGACGGCCGGCAGCCAGATGGCGAGCGGGTCGTTGAGGAGGCCGAGGTCCGCCACGGTCAGGTACTTCGGTACGACGAGGGCCTGGGCCGGGACCATCAGGGTGGCGAGAATGCCGCCGAGGACCAGCGTGCCGAAGGCGGGCCGGAGTTTGGACAGGGCGTAGGCGGCGGCCGTGCAGAACACCAGCTGGAAGACCCAGGCGCCGGCCGCCTGCACCACCGTGTTCCACAGGTGGTTCGGCAGCTCCATCAGCTCCCAGGCGTCGGTGTAGCCGCCGGCGCTCCAGCTCTCCGGGACGAGGGTGGGCGGGGTGCGGGCCACCTCGTCGGGTGACTTCATCGCGCCGCTCGCCATCCAGTAGACGGGGAAGAGGAAGGCGAGCGCGAACAGCACGACGATGCCGGTGAACACGCTCCAGTAGACGGCCCTGCCGCGCGGGCGGGCCAGGACGGCCGGGGACACGAGGGTGCGGGTGCCGCTCATACGGCCTCCTCTCCGGAGCGGGTGAGGCGGAGGTAGACGGCGGAGAACACGCCGAGCAGGGCGAGGAGCATCACGCTCAGCGCGCACGCGCCGCCGAAGTCGTTGTAGAGGAAGGCGTACTTGTAGATGAGGTAGAGGACGGTCACGGTGGCGTTCTCGGGGCCTCCGCCGGTGATCACGAAGGGTTCGGTGAACACCTGCATGGTGGCGATGATCTGGAGCAGCATCAGCATGAGGATGACGAACCTGGTCTGCGGGATCGTCACGTGGCGGATGCGCTGGAACAGGCCCGCGCCGTCCAGTTCGGCGGCCTCGTACAGCTCGCCGGGGATGGACTGGAGCGCGGCGAGGTAGACGAGGACGGTGCCGCCCATGTTGGCCCAGGTGGCGACGATCACCAGGGAGACCAGGGCGGTGTCGGCGCCGTTGGACCAGTTCGAGGTGGGCAGGTGGAGGAAGCGCAGTGCCTCGTTGGCCAGGCCGGCGCCCGGATCGTAGAACCACTTCCACAGCAGGGCGCTGACCACCGGCGGGATCATCACCGGCAGGTAGACGACGACCCGGAAGAAGGCCTTGGCGTGCCTCAGTTCGTTCAGGACGAGGGCGAGGACGAAGGGGACCGCGAAGCCGATCAGCAGGGCGAGCAGGGTGAAGGTGAGCGTGTTGCGCCAGGCGGCGCCGAACTCGGGGTCGTTCAGGACCCGGGTGAAGTTGGCGGTGCCGACCCACTCGGGGTCGGAGCCCGGCGTGTACTTCTGGAAGGCGATCACGACGGCGCGGATCGCCGGGTACCAGGAGAACAGGGCGAAGCAGACGAGTCCGCCGAGGAGGAAGCCGTAGGCGTGCAGCTGGTCGGTGAGGCGGCGCCGTCTCCGGTCCCCTGCCGGGGACGGCGCCCTCACCGGTCGGACCCGCACGGCCGCGGCCGGCCGCTGTGCCGTCTTCGTCACCGCTCAGCTCCGGGCCAGGATGCCGTCGATCTTGCCGGAGGCGTCCTTCAGGAGCCGGTCGATGTCCGCGTCCTCCTTGGTGAGGACGGCGGAGACGACTCCGTCGAGGACGGAGTAGAGCTGCTGGGCGTGCGGCGGCTCGATCTTCATCTCCAGGCTCTCGTTGCCCTCGAGGAAGGGCTGGTAGTTCTCCACCGGGACATTGGCGTTGGCCTTCTTGACCTGCTGGTCCTTGTCGTCGGCGGCGCCGGTGAACAGGCGGGGCTCGGGCAGGCCGACCGGGGCGTCGTTCTTCCTGGCGCGGGCGTAGTCGCCGAGGAAGCCGTCACCGGGGGTGAGGAACATGTGGTCGAGCCACTTGAGGCCGGCGCGGATCTGCTCGGGTGAGGCGTTCTTGCTGACCATGTAGCCGTCGCCGCCGATGAGGGTGCCTTCGCCGCCGGGCATGGGGGCGAGGGCGATGTTCTCGTACTCGGCGCCCTTCTCCTTGACGAGGATCGGGATGTTGTCGGGGGCGGCGAGGTACATGCCGAGCTTGCCGGCGCCCATCATCTGCTGGACGTCGTTGATGACGAGCAGTTGCCTGCTGCCCATCGACTCGTCCTTCCACCGCATGTCGTGGAGGGTCTGCAGCACGGCGCGGCCCTCGGGGGTGTCGACGGTGGCCTTCTCGCCGTCGGCGCTCACCACGTCACCGCCCTGCGAGTACAGCTCGGCGGTGAAGTGCCAGCCGCCCTGGTTCTGGGCGCTGTAGTCGGCGTAGCCGACGGTGCCGTCGCCGAGTGCGGCGATCTTCTCGGCGGCGTCGCGGACCTCGTCCCAGGTGGCGGGCGGCCGGTCCGGGTCGAGTCCGGCCTCCTCGAAGAGTGCCTTGTTGTAGATCAGGCCCATCGAGTAGCCGGTGCGCGGGATGCCGTAGACCTTGCCGTCGACGGTGTAGATGTCCCGCAACTGCTGCTGGATGGTGTCGTAGCTCTTCAACTCCTTGACGTACGGGGTGAGATCGGCCGCCTGGTTGATGTCGACGACGTGCCGCGCGTCGGTGAAGTAGGTGTAGAAGACGTCCTCCATCTGCCCGCCGGCGAGCTTGGCGTCGAACGTCTTCGGGTCCTGGCAGGGGAACGCGTCGTGCGGGACGACGTCGATGTCCGGGTTCTTCTTCTCGAAGGCGGCGATGTCCTCCTCGAAGAACCGGCGGTCGACCTCGGCGCTCTTGGGCGGCATGCAGTTGACCGTGATGCGGGTCTTGCCGCCGGCGGCTTCGTCGTCGTTCGACCCGCACGCGGTGAGCGTGAGCGCGCCGACGCCCAGCGCGACGAGGGTACGACGGATCCCGGTGCTTCTCATCGGTGGACCCCTTACGGGACAGGAGCGAGTGAACCCCTCGGAACAGGAGCGGTGGGCGGGGCACACTCAAGCACCGACGACATCGGTCCGCAAGATGTCGCACGGAATATGAAATTATTCGACAGTTGAGGGAGTCTCAGGAACGGGGTGCCTGGGCGGTCGACCCGCGTACCACGAGCTCGGGTTCGAACAGCAGCTCCTCGGGTGCCACCGCGCTGCCGCCGATCTGCGCGTTCAGCAGTTCCACCACCGCCCTGCCCATGGCCTCGATGGGCTGCCGGACGGTGGTGAGCGGGGGTTCCGTGCAGTTCATCAGCGCCGAGTCGTCGTACCCCACGACGGATATCCGCTCCGGGACGCCGAGTCCCTTGCGGCGGGCGGCCCGTACGACACCGAGGGCGAGGGGGTCGCTGGCGCAGATGAAGCCGGTGACGCCCCGCTCGATGAGCCGGGAGGCGGCGGCGTGACCGCCCTCGATGGAGAACATGGCGCGGGCGACGTGCTCTTCGGGCACGTCCCCCGCGACCGCGCGGGCGGCGGCCAGCTTGCGGGCCGAGGGCATGTGGTCGCCGGGACCGAGCACCAGCCCGATGCGCTCGTGCCCGAGCGAGGCCAGATGCCGCCAGGCCTGCTCCACGGCCACGGCGTCGTCGCACGAGACGGCCGGGAAACCGAGGTGTTCTATGGCCGCGTTGACGAGGACGACCGGAATGTTGCGCTCGGCGAGCCGCCGGTAGTGGTCGTGGGGCGCGTCGGCCTGGGCGTAAAGGCCGCCGGCGAACACGACGCCGGACACCTGCTGCTGGAGCAGCAGGTCCACGTAGTCCGCCTCGGAGACACCGCCCCGGGTCTGGGTGCACAGCACCGGCGTGAGACCGAGCTGGGCCAGCGCACCGCCGATGACCTCGGCGAAGGCCGGGAAGATCGGGTTCTGCAGCTCGGGCAGGACCAGGCCGACCAGCCGGGCGCGCTCACCGCGCAGCTGTGTCGGCCGCTCGTAGCCGAGCACGTCCAGGGCGGAGAGCACCGCCTGCCGGGTGGCCTCGGAGACTCCCGGCTTGCCGTTGAGCACCCGGCTGACCGTGGCCTCACTGACCCCGACCTTCTTCGCCACCACAGCAAGTCGTCGTGTCATGCACGCAAGAATAACGCAAGAAACGCAAGTGGCTTGCGTTCCTGCGCACATTCCTTGTCAAGGCGCCGCCCAGAGCCCTCGGACATGTCCGAGGTGGCGGGTCATCACGGCCCGTACGGCCTCCGTGTCCCGGGCGAGCAGCGCGTCGAGCAGTTCCAGGTGCTCCTCGGCCGACGCCTCCAGCCGCCCCTGCTCCACCAGCGCGGTCAGCCCGTACAGACGTGCGCGCCGCCGCAGGTCCCGGACCACCTCGACCAGGTGGCCGTTGCCGGCCAGCGCCAGCAGTCCCAGATGGAAGCGCTGGTCGGCCTCGATGTACGCGATGAGGTCACCGGCCGCGGCGGCGGTGACGATCTCCTCGGCGACCGGGCGCAGCGCCTCCAGGGCCACCGGGTCCGCGGTGGCGGCCAGGCGGGCCGTCGTCGGGATCTCGATGAGCGCGCGGACGTGGGTGTACTCGTCGAGCTGCCGGTCGGAGACGGCGGTGGCCCGGAAGCCCTTGTTGGGCACCGTGTCGACCAGCCCCTCCTTGGCGAGGTCGAGCATGGCCTCGCGCACGGGGGTGGCGGAGACCCCGAAGCGGGCGGCGAGCCCGGGGGCCGAGTACACCTCGCCGGGGCGCAGTTCCCCGGCGATCAGCGCGGCCCGCAGCGCGTCCGCGACCCGCTCGCGGTAGCTGGGCCCGCGGCCGCCCAGGCCGGAGAGGGCGGTGCTCACAGCACGAATCCCGCCGGGAACGGGTCCCGTGGGTCCAGCAGGTACTGCGCGGTGCCGGTGATCCAGGCCCGGCCGGTGAAACTGGGCAGCACCGCCGGGCGGCCGGCCACCTCGGTGGTGCCGAGCAGCCGGCCGGTGAACCGGGTGCCGATGAAGGACTCGTTCACGAACTCGGTGTGCAGCGGGAGTTCGCCGCGGGCGTGGAGCTGGGCCATGCGGGCGCTGGTGCCGGTGCCGCAGGGCGAGCGGTCGAACCAGCCGGGGTGGATCACCATGGCGTGCCGGGAGTGGCGGGCGGTGGCGTCGGGAGCGGTCACCTGGACATGGTGACAGCCGTGGACGGTCGGGTCCTCGGGGTGGACCGGTTCACCGCCGGCGTTGACCGCCTCCATCAGGGACAGTCCGGCCGCGAGGATCTCGTCCTTGCGGGACCGGTCGAAGGGCAGCCCGAGCCGGTCCAGCGGCAGGACGGCGTAGAAGTTGCCGCCGAAGGCAAGGTCGTAGGTCACCGTCCGGCCGTCGGGCAGGGTCGCCTTCCGGTCGAGGGCGACGGCGAACGACGGGACGTTGCGCAGGGTCACGGCGGTGGCGGCACCGTCCTCGACCGCCACCTCGGCGACGACGACCCCGGCGGGGGTGTCCAGGCGGATGGTGGTGACCGGTTCGACGACCTCGACCATGCCGGTCTCGACGAGCACCGTCGCGACACCGATCGTGCCGTGCCCGCACATCGGGAGGTATCCGGAGACCTCGATGTAGACGACGCCCCAGTCGCAGTCGGGCCGGGTCGGCGGCTGGAGGATCGCGCCGCTCATCGCGGAGTGTCCGCGCGGCTCGTTCATCAGGAACCGCTTGATGTGGTCGCGGTGTTCACGGAAGTACAGGCGCCGCTCGTTCATGGTCGCGCCGGGGATGGTGCCGATGCCGCCGGTGATCACGCGGGTGGGCATGCCCTCGGTGTGCGAGTCGACGGCGTGCAGGACGAGCTTGCTGCGCATGACCGGGCCCCTCCCCTACGCGAGTCCGGCCGCGACGGCCTTCTCGGTGGCCGCGCGGACGGCCGCCTCCTGACCGGGTTCCAGTGGTACGCGGGGTGGACGGCAGGGGCCGCCGCGCCGCCCGACGAGGTCCATGGACAGCTTGATCGCCTGCACGAACTCCACCCGTGAGTCCCAGCGCAGAAGAGGATGCAGTTGCCGGTACAGCGGCAGCGCGGTGTCGAGGTCACCGCCGGCGGCGGCGCGGTAGAGCTCGGCGCAGGACCGGGGAAACGCGTTCGGGTAGCCGGCCACCCAGCCCTTGGCGCCGGCCACGGCGAGTTCCAGCAGGACGTCGTCCGCGCCGATCAACAGGTCCAGTTCGGGAGCGAGTTCGGCGATCCGGTAGGCACGGCGGACATCCCCGGAGAACTCCTTGACGGCGTGGACGTACCCCTCTCCGTGCAGTCTGGCGAGCAGTTCCGGTACCAGGTCGACCTTGGTGTCGACGGGGTTGTTGTAGGCGACGACCGGGAGTCCGGCCGCGGCGACCTCGGCGTAGTGGGCGAGCACGGAACGTTCGTCGGCACGGTAGGCGTTGGGCGGCAGCAGCATCACGGCCCGGCAGCCGGCCTCGGCCGCCTGCTCGGTCCAGCGGCGGGCCTCGGCGGCCCCGTAGGCGGCGACGCCGGGCATGACGCGCTCCCCGCCGATCGCGGCGACGGCCGTCTCGACGACCCGGGCGCGCTCCTCGGGGGTGAGCACCTGGTACTCGCCGAGGGAGCCGTTCGGTACGACGCCGTCGCAGCCGTTCTCCACGAGCCAGGCGCAGTGCTCGGCGTAGCGGTCGTGGTCGACGGAGAGATCGTCGTGCAGCGGCAGCGCGGTGGCGACGAGGACGCCGCGCCAGGGACGGTGGTCGGTCATGAGGGTCCTCTCCCGGTGTGCTGTTCGTGCTGTCCGGCGAGTACGCCCAGCGGCACGGGCCGCGCGAACGGGCGCCGGGACGGGGTGGGTTCACAGCCCGCGAGGCCCGCCACCGCCGGTCCGCACATCCGGCCCTGGCACCAGCCCATGCCGGCCCGGGTGAGCAGCTTGACCGTGCGGGCGTCCCCGGCGCCGAGGGCGAGTCCCGCACGGACCGCGCCAGCCGTGACCTCCTCGCAGCGGCAGACCACGGTGTCGTCGGTGACCCGGTCGGTCCAGTGGGCGGGCGGGGCGTACACGGCGTCGAGGGCGGCGGCGGATCCACGCGACCGGGCGCGGGCCTTGGCGGCGGGCGCCCACTGCTCCGGGTCGGGCACGGCGCCCCGCAGCCGGGCGGCGATCGAACGGCCTGCGATGTGCCCTTCGGCGAGGGCGAGCGCGGCTCCGCCGATGCCGGTGGCCTCGCCCGCCGCCCACACGCCGGGGACGTCGGTGCGCTGTTCCGCGTCGACGGCCACGGTGAGTCCGTCGAGGCGGCAGCCGAGGCTCTCGGCGAGGTCGGTGTGCGGGAGCATGCCGTGGCTCACCGCGAGGGTGTCGCAGGGCAGATGGCGTTCGGTGCCGGACCGGACGCGGCCGTGCGCGTCGAGGGCGGCGACGGTGACGCCGGTCAGCCGGTCTCCCCCACTCCCGGCTTCTCCCCCACTCCCGACTTCGCTCGAGCGGGGGGACCCCCATGAGCGGGAGGCACCCCCACCGTGGGCGCGGACGACGGTGTGCCGGGCGAGGAACGGTACGCGGTGGCGCAGCAGCCGGGCCGCGTACCCGGCGCCCTCGGGCAGCTTGCCGGCCAGCGCACCGGCGTGCCGCGGCAGCCGGCCCGGGTCCGCGGACTCCGCCAGCGCGGCGACCCGCACGCCCGCCGCCGCGAGCCCGGCCGCCACCGGCAGCAGCAGCGGCCCGGTGCCGGCCACGACGGCGGTCCGGCCCGGTACGACGAGCCCGCCCTTGAGCATGGCCTGGGCGCCGCCCGCGGTGACGACTCCGGGGAGCGTCCAGCCGGGGAAGGGCAGCACGGTCTCGTATCCGCCGGTGGCCAGCAGGACGGCGGTGGCGTGCACCTCGGCCGGCTCCCGCTGTTCCGGTCCGAGCAGCGCGTGCACGGTCAGTCCGCCGGGCGTCCGTTCCACGCACCACACATGGTGCTCGGTCAGCACGCGCACGGAGCCCGCGGCGAGCCGGTCCCGCAGCCGGGTCCAGGTGTGCCACCGGTGGTGCAGGGCCTGGGGGCGGTCCGCGCGGAGTCCGGCCGCCGGCTGCCGGTAGAACTGCCCGCCCGGTTCCGGTGCCGCGTCGACCAGGGCGACGCGCAGACCGCGCCGCTCCGCCGCGAGGGCCGCGGCGAGTCCCGCCGGTCCCGCGCCGAGCACCGCGAGGTCAGTCCGCATGGCCCGTCCCCTCCTGGCTGCGGATCACGTCGCCCGGCCGGGCCGGGACCAGACAGGCCCGCTGGCCGGGACGGCCGTTCACGGTGACCAGGCAGTCGAAGCACACCCCGATCCCGCAGAACACCCCGCGGGGGCTTCCGTCGCCCCGGGTGGTGCGCCACGAGGTGACACCCGCGGCCCACAGCACGGCGGCGACCGTCCGGCCGGGCAGCGCCTCGATCCGCCGTCCGTCGAAGGTCACCTCGAAGGGGGGTCCGGGCCGCGCCCCGGCGAACTCCAGCGGATTCATCGCTCGGCCTCCTTCGTCGTACGGGGGAAGCGGTCGGGCCGGAACGGGGTGAGGTCCAGTTCCGGTGTCCCTCCGGTCAGTGCCCGGGCGATCAGCAGGCCGGTGCCGGTGGCCAGTCCGATGCCCGCGCCCTCGTGGCCGCACGCGTGGAACAGTCCGGGCGCCCGGGGGTCGGGGCCGATCGCGGGGAGGTGGTCGGGCAGGTACGGCCGGAAGCCGGCGTACGCGCGCAGGGCCCGGACGCCGGACAGGAAGGGGAACAGGCGCGTCGCTCCCGCCGCCAGGGCCCGCACCGCCGGGAGGGACAGGGACCGGTCGAAGCCGACCCGTTCCCGGCTGGCGCCGATGAGCACCGGCCCGGCGGCCGTGCCCTCCACCACCGGGGAGGTCTGGAGCGCCGCCGAGTCGCTGGCGACGTCGGCCACGTAGTCGGCGGCGTACACCTTGTGCCGGATGCGGGGCGGCAGTGGTTCGGTGACCAGGACGAAGCCGCGTCTGGGCAGGACGGGCAGGGTCACTCCGGCGCGGGCGGCCAGCTCGCCGCCCCAGGGGCCGGCCGCGTTGACGACGGCGGGGGCGTGGAGGTCGCCGCGGTCCGTGCGCACCCCGCGCACCGTGCCGCCGGCGGTGCGCAGGACCCGGGTCACCTCGCGGCCGGTGAGCAGCCGGGCCCCGGAGGCGCGCAGCAGGTGGGCGGCGGCGAGGGCCGGCATCACCTGGGCGTCCTGCGGATAGTGCACGCCGCCCGCGAGGCCGGGCGCCAGACACGGTTCGAGGTCGTGGAGCCGGTCGGCGGGGACGGGGTCGGCCGTCACCCCGGCGGCCCGCTGGGCGTCCGCGAACCTCCGCAGCCCGTCGAGCGTTCCGGGGGTCCCGGCGACGACGAGTCCGCCCTTGGCCTCGTACTCGACCGGCCCGACCGGTTCCTGTGCCATCTGCTCCCACAACCGGCGGGACAGCAGGGCGAGTTCGAGTTCGGGGCCGGGCGCCTTGTCGGAGACGAGGAGGTTCCCCTCGCCCGCGCCGGTCGTGCCGCCGGCCACGGGGCCCCGGTCCACCACGGTCACGGCCAGGCCCGCCCGGGCCGCGTACAGAGCGCAGGCGGCGCCCGTCATCCCGGCGCCCACCACCACGACATCGCAGGTCAGCGGCTCGCTCACGCCAGTACTATGTCACATGGCACTGTGCCGGGGAAGGGTGCGGACGCCGTCGGCGAAGGGCTGCCTCAGTCGGCGGAGTGGACCACTCTCAGGTGGGAGGCGGCGCGGCGGGACCCGCGGTCCCCGGAGGGAGTGCGGCGCGCCTCGCGCAGGACCAGCGTCAGCCGGGTGCAGTCCATGTCCTGGAGGGTCGGGGTCGTCTCCGCGACGATCCGGCAGTCCGTGGCGCCCCAGCGCGGGTCGGGGTGGAGCAGCGGCCGTACGGCGCCGTCGTGTTCGGCGGCCCGCTCGCCGACGGCCCGCAGCCAGTGCGGCAGCCCGTACCGGTAGGCGGCCTCCATGATGGGGTCCTGGGCGATGTCGCGGCGGATGGCCTGCAGCCCGTGGTCGTGTCCGTACCGCTCGACGGTCCCGGCGAAGTGGGCCAGCATCGGCAGGCACCAGCTCGACTCGTGGTCGCCGAGCACCGTGGCCGCGTCCGGGTGGAAGAGGACGAACCGGAGGAAGTTGTCGGAGGGCAGAGCCGTGGGGTGCGGCTCGACATCCTGGAAAAGTGTCCGGAAAGCGGTGTTGGTGAGCAGCACGTCCCAGCGGTGGTCGATCACCAGGGAGGGGAAGGGGACCGCCTCCAGGAGTACGGCGTAGTCCTGGAAATAGGCCTGGACCTCGGGAGTCCCGGGGACGGGCCGCGGTGCCGGCCGCTGCCCTCCTGCCTGATGTGCCATCGGGAGGTCACCCCTCTTGCCTGTGCGGCCCTGACGCGGCGCCCCGATCCTGCTGCCCGCACATGAGGCGTGTCAACTATCGTGGCATTCCACGCCGGTTGACGGCTGAAATTGGCCACAGTTGTGGCGAGACCTGGATGTGGGTTCGAGGCAACGGCTAGTCTCCGTGAAGTTCACGGCAATCGCTTGTGAGAAGCCTGTGAGAGACGTAGGAGATCTTTCGGTGACGGGTGGCTTCGAGGGTCCGGGCGCCACACCGACGACCGCGCTGCCGGCCGTCGTCGCCCGCGTCACCGCACTCGCCGACCGGCTCGGCGTGGCCCACGCCGAGGTCTTCGACGTCGGCCGGCTGTCCGCCGCCTCCGGTGTCCCGGGGTCCGTGGTCAAGGCGCTGCTGAGCGGCCGGTCCGCGGGCGAGCCCGATGTGCAGGCGCGGTTCGTGCAGCGGCTGGACCTGCTGCGCCGCACCCGGCTGAAGCCGAACGGCCGCAAGTACACGCAGCAGGAGATCGCCGACGGCGCGGGCATGTCCCGGCAGCAGGCCGGCGCGCTGATCAACGGCGACCGGCGTCCGACCATGGAGCACTGCGACGCCATCCAGCGGTTCTTCCGGGTGCACGCCGGCTTCCTCACCGCCGAGGACCCCGAGGCGCTCGCGGGCGCGCTCCAGCACACCGAGCAGGAACTGCTGCAGAAACTCGCGGACCGGGAGCGGGCGGCGGTGGCGTCGGCCGGCGACCCGCTGGAGCGGCTGCTGCAGGACCACGGGGTGCGCCAGATCGCCTGGCGGGCCGCTCAGCTGCCCACCGACCAGCACCGCGACAAGGTCGCGGAGTGGCTGGACATGCTCCTGGAGAGTGTCCAGCGGCCCAAGGCCTGATCCGGGGAGGACAGCGGGCATCGGCAGGGAGACGCGCCGCCTGTGCGGCGAGTCGCCGGCGGAGCCGACGCTTCCCGTCCCGGCGCGGCCCGCCGATCCGTACGCGGCCCCGTGCGAGGCGGTGAGCAGGCGCCGAGGCCGGCCCGTGCTGTTCCGTACGGCGGTCCTCCCGCCCGGGACGGCGAGCGGGCCGTGGCTCGACATGGCGGACCAGGACCTCGTCGTGATCAGGGAACGCACGGCGCCGGACCACCAGTCGGTCATCCTGGGGCACGAGCTGTGGCACATGCGGGCCGGCCACTGCGGTCGCCCTCACGTCCGGGGTGCCGAGGCGGCGCCGCGCCTGCTGGGTCACGCCCTCGACGAGGACACCCTGCGGGCGGCCGTCCTGAAGGTCGCCGCGCGCACCCGGTTCGACCCGGCCGAGGAGAAGGAGGCCGAGGCCTTCGGCCTGCTGCCGGCCGGCAGGTGCCGGACCCGGCCGGCCGGTTCGTCGCTGCGCGGGCCGGTGCGGCGGGATCGGCCGGCGGGGCGGATCGAGGCGTCGCCGGGGGTATCCGGGGCCGCAGGGCCGAGCGGACACGCCCCGGCGCACGAGCCCCTCCGGGCGGGGGAACCGGGCCGCGAGGCCATCCGATTGTCAGTGGGGGACGGCAAGCTGGAGGTGAATCGTCACCGACCGCGACACGGGGAGAACCGAGCGATGCCCACCGCCGTACTGACCGACCGCGAGCGCACCGCCGTCCAGGCCTATCTGCGACTGCTGCACACGGTGCGCGCCGCCCTCGACACCCGGCCGGGCCCGCCGGGGCCTCCCGGGCCCCCGATGGTGCCGCCCTCCGTGCTCGCCGAGGCGGAGACCGCTCTGGCCCGGGCGGGCCTGAGCGGCAACGAGGAGGTGTTCTTCCGGATGCTGCGCGACTGGCACCCCGAGCCGTAGCCGGACGCGTCCCTCCCGTGGCGGCGGTCGCCGTCCCGCTCAGCCGTGCGGGAC
>NZ_JBHYVC010000024.1:0-107487 GCF_042749965.1 Streptomyces sp. NPDC059454
GGCTGGAAGTCAGCCTCTCCGGCGTTTGAGGAGCGAGGGTCCGGGGGCAGCGCCCCCGGGGACGGGAAGGGGAAGGGGCGGCGGGGGCGGACAACCAAGTGGCCATATGCGCCCTACCGCCCCGCCGGTGACGGTGGCAGGCTGCCGCTCATGGGGGCGATGAAACGGATCCCGCGACCGGTGCTCGCCGTCGGCTTCGCCGTGGCCGCCGTGGCCGGGGTCACCGCGTGCGAGGGCGGCGGACTGAGCTCCGCGGCCGTCGCGTTCACGACCGACGAGACCGTGACCGAGGAGCTCAACCGGCGGAAGGCCCAGGTGCGCTGGCTCAGTTGCACCGCGTCCTTCGGGGACAAGGACCGCTCACCGTCCGCGGACGAGGACACCGTCGCCTCCGTCGACTGCCAGGGCGAGACGCAGGACGGCAAGGAGATCACCGTCACCGGAAAGATCACCCACGCCGTCAACGGCGCCTGTGTGCGCGGGAACATCACCGCGAAGGTCGGTGGGAAGCAGGTGCTCCGGGTCGACGGCCTGGGCGACTGCGACTCCACCAGCCCGCCGCGCGTGGGCGAACCCACGCGACGCGGCCCGAACCCCACCGTCACCGTGACCGTCACGACGACCGTGTGGTGCGAGCAGTACCCGTCGTGTCGCCCCGTCGAGGGCAAGTGATCCAAACCTCTGTCCAGGCCGCTTCCCCGTGCATAGGGTGATCGGGTGACACAGCCCGCATCGGTTGCATCTGCCGCATCTGCCGCTTACCTCCGGTTTCCGCATCTGCACGGCGAGTTGGTCGCCTTCACCGCCGAGGACGACGTGTGGATCGCCCCGCTCGACGGCGGCCGGGCCTGGCGGGTCAGTGCCGACAACGTGCCCGTGACCCGACCCCGTATCTCGCCCGACGGCACCACCGTCGCCTGGACCTCCACCCGCGACGGCGCCCCCGAGGTGCACGTCGCACCCGTCGACGGCGGCCCCGCCAGACGCCTGACCCACTGGGGCAGCCCCACCACCCGGACGCGTGGCTGGACGGCGGACGGCCGGGTCCTGGTGATCAGTGCCCACGGCCAGGCCGGCGTGCGCCGGGCCTGGGCCCGTGCCGTGCCCCTGGACGGCGGCCCCGCCACCACGCTGCCCTACGGCCCCGTCGGCGACGTCGCCGAGGGCCCGCACACCGTGCTGCTGTCCGCGCCGATGGGTCTCGAGGCCGCCCGGTGGAAGCGCTACCGGGGCGGTACGGCGGGCAAGCTGTGGATCGACCGCGAGGGCGACGGCGAGTTCGTACGGCTGCACGAGGACCTCGACGGGAACATCGAGCATCCGCTGTGGGTGGGGGACAGGATCGCGTTCCTCTCCGACCACGAGGGCACCGGCGCCCTGTACTCCTCCCTCGCCGACGGCTCCGACCTGCGCCGGCACACTCCGCTCGACGGCTTCTACGCCCGCCACGCCGCCACCGACGGCAGCCGCGTCGTCTACTCCAGCGCCGGTGAACTGTGGCTGCTGGACGACCTCGACGGGGACGGGCCGCGCCGCCTCGACATCAGGCTCGGCGGGCAGCGCGTCGACCTCCAGCCGTTCCCGGTGAACGCCGCCCGCTGGTTCGGCTCCGCGTCGCCCGACCACACCGCGCGCGGCAGCGCCGTCTGCGTGCGCGGCACCGTCCACTGGGTCACCCACCGCGCCGGCCCCGCCCGTGCGCTCGCCGCGACCCCGGGCGTACGGGCCCGGCGGCCCCGTGTCTTCCGCGCGGACGGCGAGGAGTGGGTGGTGTGGGTGACCGACGCCGAGGGCGACGACGCCCTGGAGTTCGCCCCCGCCACCGGACTCGCCCCGGGCGCCACCCCGCGCCGGATCGCCGCCGGACAACTGGGCCGCGTCGTGGAACTCGCCATGGCCCCCGACGGCGGCCGTGCCGCGGTCGCCTCCCACGACGGCCGGGTCCTCCTCGTCGAGCGCGAGACCGGCGAGGTCCGCGAGGTCGACCGCAGCGAGGACGGCGACGTCTCCGGGCTGGCCTTCTCGCCCGACTCCTCCTGGCTCGCCTGGTCCCACCCCGGCCCGCGCCCGCTCAGCCAGCTCAAACTCGCCCACACCACCGACCTGTCGGTCACCGAGGCGACCCCGCTGCGCTTCCAGGACTACGCGCCCGTCTTCACCCTCGACGGCAAGCACCTCGCGTTCCTGTCGACCCGCTCCTTCGACCCCGTCTACGACGAGCACGTCTTCGACCTGGCCTTCGTCGAGGGCGTACGCCCGTACCTGATCACCCTCGCGGCGACGACCCCGTCCCCGTTCGGCCCGCAGCGGCACGGGCGCCCCTTCGAGACACCGGACCGGGAGGAGACCCCCGACAGCGAGGGCACCCCCACCACCCGGATCGACCTCGACGGCCTCGCCGACCGGATCGTGCCCTTCCCGGTGGAGGCCGCCCGCTACACCGGCCTGCGCGCCGCCAAGGACGGGGTGCTGTGGCTGCGGCACCCGGTGCGCGGCGTGCTCGGCGCGTCCAGGGCCACTCCGGACGACCCCGACCCCAAGACCGACCTGGAGCGCTACGACCTCGACCGGCAGCGCATCGAGCATCTGGCCGTGGACGCGGACCACTTCGAGGTCAGCGGCGACGGCAAGCGGGTGCTGCTGTGGACCGACGGGCGGCTGAAGGTGGTCCCCAGCGACCGGCGCGCCTCCGGCGACGACGACAGTGACACCAACATCACCGTCGACCTGGACCGGGTCCGCCAGTTCGTCGACCCGGCCGCCGAGTGGCGGCAGATGTTCGACGAGAACGGCCGCATCATGCGGGACAACTTCTGGCGTCCCGACATGAGCGGCGTGGACTGGGACGGGGTCCTGGACCGGTACCGGCCCGTGCTCGACCGGCTCGCCACCCACGACGACCTGGTGGACCTGCTGTGGGAGGTGCACGGCGAGCTCGGCACCTCGCACGCCTACGTCGTCCCGCGCGGCGGCCGCGGCGACGGTGCGCGCCAGGGGCTGCTCGGTGCGGACATCTCCCGGCACGAGGACGGCAGCTGGCGGGTCGACCGCATCCTGCCCGCGGAGACGTCCGACCCGGACGCCCGGTCGCCCCTCGCCGCGCCGGGGGTCGCCGTCCGGCCCGGTGACGCGATCGTCGCCGTCGCCGGGCAGCCGGTCGACACGGTGACCGGACCGGCGCCGCTGCTGGTCGGGACGGCGGGGAAGCCGGTGGAGCTGACGGTGTCGCCGGCGGGGGGCGGCGAGCCGCGGCACGCGGTGGTGGTGCCGCTCGCCGACGAGGAGCCGCTGCGGTATCACGCGTGGGTCGCGGACCGGCGGGCGCATGTGCTGGAGAAGTCCGGCGGGCGGCTGGGGTACATCCACGTTCCCGACATGCAGGCGCCCGGGTGGGCGCAGATCCATCGCGACCTGCGGGTGGAGGTGCTGCGGGAGGGGCTGATCGTGGACGTGCGGGAGAACCGGGGCGGGCACACGTCGCAGCTCGTGGTGGAGAAACTGGCCCGGCGGGTCGTGGGATGGGACCTGCCGCGGGGGATGCGGGCGGAGAGCTATCCGCGGGATGCGCCGCGGGGGCCGGTGGTGGCCGTCGCCAATGAGTTCTCCGGGTCCGACGGGGACATCGTGAACGCGGCGATCCGCGCGCTGGGGATCGGGCCGGTGGTGGGTACCCGTACGTGGGGTGGCGTGATCGGTATCGACAGCCGCTACCGGCTGGTGGACGGGACGCTGGTGACTCAGCCCAAGTACGCCTTCTGGCTGGAGGGGTACGGGTGGGACGTGGAGAACCGCGGTGTCGACCCGGACGTGGAGGTGGTGCAGCGGCCGCAGGATTACGCGGCGGGACGGGACGTGCAGTTGGACGAGGCGGTGAGGCTGGCGTTGGAGGCGCTGGAGTCGACTCCGGCGAAGGTGCCGCCGGTGTTGTCGTAGCCGGGGGCGGGGTGCGCGGCCCGGCGTTCGCGGGGTGCCTCCCAGGCCGTTCAGGAACCGGGGGAGGAACGACTGCCCGCGGGTACGATGCTTCGGACGTGATCAGCCGGCTTGAGGAGGGTTCATGGCTGGGGAGCCTCAGGAGGACTGTCTGTTCTGCAAGATCGTCGACGGGAGCATTCCGGCGACGATCGTGCGGGAGACCGAGACCACCATTGCCTTCCGTGACATAAACCCCCAGGCGCCCACCCACGTGCTGGTGATCCCGAAGGCGCACCACAGGGACGCCGCCGCCCTCGCCGCCGCCGCGCCCGAGCTCGCCGCGGACGTGCTGCGGGAGACGCGGGCCGTCGCCGACGAGGAAAAGCTGGAGAGCTACCGGATCGTCTTCAACACCGGCAGCGGCGCCGGCCAGACCGTCTGGCACGCGCACGCCCACGTCCTGGGCGGCCGCGGTCTCGAGTGGCCCCCCGGATAAGCCGCCTTGTCCGCACGCGAACTGGTGGTCCTCGGCACCGCCAGCCAGGTCCCCACCCGGCACCGCAATCACAACGGCTACCTGCTGCGCTGGGACGGCGAGGGCATCCTGTTCGATCCCGGCGAGGGCACCCAGCGCCAGATGCTGCGCGCCGGGGTGGCCGCCCACGACCTGAACCGGATCTGCGTCACCCACTTCCACGGCGACCACTCCCTCGGACTCGCCGGGGTGATCCAGCGGATCAACCTCGACAAGGTGCCGCACGAGGTCACCGCCCACTACCCGCGCTCCGGGCAGCGCTTCTTCGACCGCCTGCGCTACGCCACCGCCTACCGCGAGACCGTCGCCCTCACCGAGGCCCCGGTCGACACGGACGGCCCCCTCGCCCGTACCCCCGGCTACACGCTGGAGGCGCGGAGGCTGTCCCATCCCGTCGAGGCGTACGGCTACCGGCTCGTCGAACCCGACGGCCGGCGCATGCTGCCCGACCGGCTGGCCGCGCACGGCATCAAGGGCCCGGACGTCGGCCGCATCCAGCGCGAGGGCACGCTCGGCGGGGTCCCGCTGGAGGAGGTCAGCGAGGTGCGGCGCGGACAGCGGTTCGCGTTCGTCATGGACACCCGGCTGTGCGACGGGGTGTACGCGCTCGCCGAGGGCTGCGACATGCTGGTCATCGAGTCCACGTTCCTCGACGAGGACGAGGCCCTCGCCGTCGATTTCGGCCATCTGACCGCCGGACAGGCGGCCCGGGTGGCGCGGGACGCGGGCGTACGGCATCTCGTCCTCACCCACTTCAGCCAGCGCTACACCGACCCGGAGGAGTTCGAGCGGCAGGCGCGGGCGGCCGGGTACGAGGGCGAGCTGACCGTGGCACGGGACCTGCAACGGGTGGCACTTCCGAAGCGTCGGTGAAACAGCCGTACGATATTTCGATGCCCGTACCAAAAGCCGAACTGCACCTTCATATCGAAGGCACCCTTGAGCCCGAGCTGGCCTTCGCCCTTGCCGCACGCAACGGCGTCGAGCTGCCCTACGCCGACACCGACGCGCTCCGTGAGGCGTACCGCTTCGAGGACCTGCAGTCCTTCCTGAACCTGTACTACGAGCTCATGGCCGTCCTGCGCACCGAACGGGACTTCGAGGACCTCGCCGACGCCTATCTCGCCCGCGCCGCCGCGCAGGGGGTGCGGCACGCGGAGATCTTCTTCGACCCGCAGGCCCACCTGGCGCGCGGCGTCGGCATGGGCACGGTCGTCGAGGGGCTGTGGCGGGCACTGGGCAGGAGCGTGGAGACGCACGGTGTCTCCACCCGGCTGATCATGTGCTTCCTGCGGGACGAGTCCGCCGGGTCGGCCCTGGCCGCCCTGGACGCCGCGAAGCCGTATCTGGACCGGATCACCGGCGTCGGGCTCGACTCGGCCGAGGTCGGGCATCCGCCGGCGAAGTTCCGCGAGGTGTACGAGGCCGCCGCCGCGCTGGGGCTGCGGCGCGTGGCGCACGCCGGCGAGGAGGGGCCGCCGGAGTACATCACCGAGGCGCTGGACGTCCTCGGCGTGGAACGGGTCGACCACGGGCTGCGCTGCGTGGAGGACCCGGCGCTGGTGGAGCGGCTGGTGCGGGAACGCGTGCCGCTGACGCTGTGCCCGCTGTCCAATGTCCGGCTGCGCACGGTGGACACCCTCGCGGACCATCCGCTGCCGGCGATGCTCGACGCGGGCCTGCTGTGCACGGTCAACTCCGACGACCCGGCGTACTTCGGCGGTTACGCCGGGGACAACTTCGACGCGGTGCGCGAGGCTCTGGGGCTCGGCCCGGAGCGGCTGCGTGAGCTGGCCCGGAACTCCTTCCTCGCCTCCTTCCTGGAGGACGACGAGGAGCGGCGGGCGCGGTACCTCGCCGAGGTGGAGGCGTACGACTTCGGCTGACCGCCGCGAGCGACGGTGCCGGGACCTCGGCTGGGCGGGGGTGGGTTTCGCTTGCCGGCGCTTGCGGGTGCCGCCGCGCCCACCCGTGCCGCCACAGCGGCACGACTGCCCGCGGCTGCGGTGGCGCTGGGAGCGGGAGCCGAAGTCGGGACGCTTCAGTACGCGCCCGGGGCCCGGGCGGCCGCCGCCGTGTCGTAGGTGCGCTGGGCCGGGGCCGGGGTGCCGTCGAGGGGGATCTCGACGACCGGCTGTTCCGGGGCGCCGACCTCGGGGACCGCGCCCGTCGGGGTGCCGGTGGCCGCGGCGACCACGGCCGCCGGGTGGCCGCCGCGGCGGCGGACCGCGCCCGGCAGCAGCGGGCGTCCGCCGGTGTGCAGGGCGACGGCGGTCATCGGCAGCGCGACCAGCAGCAGACCGGTGCCGAGGACCGCGCCCATCACCGGGAACCCGGCCTGCGCGGACAGCACGCTGCCGGTCAGCGGCCCCGCGGCGGTCCCCAGGGACGACGCCGAGCCGACCAGCACGGCCCAGCGCCCCCGCGGATCCAGCGAGGCCGCCAGCCCGATCAGGTACGACAGCACGACCGGGTAGATCGTGTTCCAGGCGATCTCACCGGCGGCGAAGCTGCCCAGACCGGTCGCGGAGGCGCTGAGCGCGATGCAGCCGGCGATGAGGACCGTGCCGCCGCCGATGGGCAGTGCCCGCCCCAGCCGCGACCCCAGCGCGCCCGCGCCCAGGACGCCCAGCAGCCCGGCGCCCAGCGCCACCGCGAAGACGGCGCCCACGGTCGCCTCGGAGAGGTGCGCCTGGCCGACCCCGATGCGTCCGCTCACGCCCCACAGCGCGTTCTGGGCGAGCGACCACAGCAGCATGGCACCGGCGAGGACCATGCCCGAACGCCGGTGCGGCAGACGGGCGGTGGCGTCGCCGGGTGCGGTGCGGCGCGGACCGGGCGTGCCGGCCGGCAGCCGCGACGTCAGCGGCCACACGGCCAGCGCCGTGAGGGCGATGGCGGCCAGGGTGAGCCCGTGTCCCGGCAGGTGCGGCACCGTCAGGTACACCACCCCCGCGAGCGCGGAGACGCTGAGCAGCCCGAGGGCGGAGGCCCGGTGCGGGTCCCGTTCGGCGGCGATCCGGGTGGCGGCCACCGTGGTGGCCGTGCCCGAGCCGAACCCGCCGATCACCGCGCCGGCGACGACGGCCGGTACGGCGGTGGTGAGGGCGGCCCCGCCGTAGCCGACGGCGGCCAGCAGCAGGCCCAGCCGGGCCAGGGTCCGCGCCCCGGCCCGCTCCACGCGCGACGCCAGCAGGAACCCGGCGATCGCGGAACTCAGCAGCAGTGCGCTGCCGACGGCTCCCGCCTGGGTGGCGGAGAGGCCGAGGCCGCGTTCCAGCCGGCCGACGGTGGTCGGCAGCAGATACGGGGCGAGGTACCCGGCCGTGAAAAGGGCGACGAGGGGCCAGGGGGTGGTGCGAGGGGCGAACACGGGCGTTCCCGGGGCGTGCGGAAGGGACGGTGCTGAGACCGTGGGAAAGGGAGGGGGCTGCGTCCGTCGACGGACAGGAACGCGCGGCCAATTTGTATCAAGTGAGGGGAGGGCAACGGGAGGGCGCAAGGTGTGATCTGAATCACTCTTGCGTTTAGGGCCCCGGAAGGCCGGGAAACAGCTTCCGCTACCGCCAGTGAATGGCCCCGCCACCTGCGGGAATCGTCGTCTCCACCTTCGTCCGGATCTCCCGCATCACGGCGACGATCCGCTCCTCCCGCTCCGGCGTCAGCCGGGCCACCGGCACCGAGCAGCTGATGGCGTCCTGCGCGGGGGATCCGTACCGCAGGGCGAACCCGAAACCGATGATCCCGGGCACGCCCTCCTCGCGGTCCACGGAGTAACCGCGCTCCCGCACCCCGGCCAGATCGGCGGCCAGCGACTCCCGCGAGGTGTGCGTGTTCGGCGTGGCCGCCTCGTACGGCCCCTCGGGCAGCTCCTCGTCCGGCCGCTCCGCCAGCAGCGCCTTGCCGAGCGCGCCCACGTGCGCCGGCAGCCGCCGCCCCACCCTGCTGATCGTCCGCAGGTACTCGTGCGACTCGCGGGTCGCCAGGTACGCCACGTCACGGCCGTCCAGCCGCCCCATGTGGATCGTCTCGCCCAGGGCGTCGGACGCCTCGTCCAGATACGGGCGCACGGCCCGCACGCGCGGGTCCGAGTCGAGGTAGCTGGTGCCGGTGAGCAGGGCGCGGATGCCGATGCCGTACAGCGAACCGGTGACGTCGGTGCGGGCCCAGCCGCGCGCGATCAGGGTCTGCAGCAGCGCGTACATCGAGCTGCGCGGCACCTCCAGCGCGTCCGCCAGTTCCTGGAGGCGTGCCGGGCGGTCACCGCGTGCGGCGAGCAGTTCCAGTACCTCCATCGTGCGCGCGGCGGACTTCACCTCGCGCACGCCCCCTGTCTCCGGCATGCGCCGATCGTAGTCCGGCGGGAGGAGGTCCGGACCGGGCCATTGACGGTTCTCGTTCGCCTACTTAACCTTCATTCTCATACATGGATGACGTCTACATAGGGAGATGAATGAGGGTGAGTCCCGATACGGACCCGAGCGGTACGGCCGCCGTGGCGCGGCGCCTGAAGGACGGGATGGCGAACGGGGTGCTGTCCTTCCCGCTCACCGCCTTCCACGAGGACGGCTCCCTCGACCCGGACGGCTTCCGCGCCCACGTCGCCGAACGGATCGCCACCGCCCCCGGCGCCGTCTTCCCCGCCTGCGGCACCGGCGAGTTCTTCTCCCTCGACGAGGACGAGTACCGGCAGGTCGTCACCCTCACCGTCGAGGAGAGCGCGGGCCGGGTGCCGGTCGTCGCCGGCATCGGCTACGGCTGGGCACAGGCCACCCGGTTCGCGCGCATCGCCGAGGACGCCGGCGCCGACGCCCTCCTCGTCCTGCCGCACTACCTCGTCACCGCCCCGCAGGACGGCCTCGTCGCCCAGCTCGCGGCGGTCTCCGCCCGCACCCGGCTGCCGCTGATCACCTACCAGCGCGGCCAGGTCGCCTACACCCCCGGCTCGCTCAGGCGGATCGCCGCCCTGCCGAACGTCATCGGCCTCAAGGACGGCCACAGCGACCTCGACCGGCTGCAGCGCCTCACCCTCGCCGCCCCCGAGGGCTTCCTCTTCTTCAACGGCGCCGCCACCGCCGAGATCCAGGCCCGCGCCTACGCCACCGTCGGCGTCCCCGCCTACTCCTCCGCCGTCCACGCCTTCGCCCCCGAGATCGCGAACGCCTGCTTCACGGCGCTGCGCGACGGCGACCACGGCACCGTCGACAAGCTGCTGCGCGACTTCTACGTGCCGTTTGTCGAACTGCGCGACCGCGTCCCCGGGTACGCGGTGTCGCTGGTGAAGGCGGCGGCCCGGCTGCGCGGACGCCCCGTGGGCCCCGTGCGCGCCCCCCTCACCGACCCCTCGCCCGGCGACCTCGCCGACCTGCGCACCCTGCTCACCGCCGGACTCGACCTCGTAGGAGCCGCCCTGTGACCACGCCGACCTCCCGCGACCTGACCGTCACCGAGGTCCGCCTCACGCCGATCCTCGTCGCCGACCCGCCCCTGCTCAACACGCAGGGCGTCCACCAGCCGTACACCCCCCGCCTGATCGTCGAGGTGGTCACCGCCGACGGCACCACCGGCCTCGGCGAGACCTACGGCGACACCAGGTACCTGGACCTGGCGGGGCCCCTCGCGGACCGGCTCGTCGGCCGCCGGGTCGGCGACCTGAACCGGCTGTTCAGCGAGGCCGACGAGGTGGCCGTCGACGCCTCCCAGGTCTCCGGCCAGGTCGACGTCGGCGGACTGCGCGGCGTGCAGACCGCCGACAAGCTGCGCCTGTCCGTGCTCTCCGCCTTCGAGGTCGCCTGCCTCGACGCCCTCGGCAAGAGCCTCGGCCTGCCCGTGCACGCCCTGCTCGGCGGCAAGGTGCGCGACGCCGTCGAGTACAGCGCGTACCTCTTCTACAAGTGGGCCGGCCACCCCGAGGGCGTGCCGGCGGAGAAGGACGACTGGGGCGCCGCCCTCGATCCGGCCGGCGTCGTCGAACAGGCCCGGATCCTCACGGAGCGGTACGGCTTCACCTCCTTCAAGCTCAAGGGCGGCGTCTTCCCGCCCGACGAGGAGATCGCCGCCGTACGCGCCCTCGCCGCCGCGTTCCCCGGACACCCCCTGCGCCTCGACCCCAACGGCGCCTGGTCGGTGGAGACCTCGCTGAGGGTGGCCGCGGAACTCGGGGACGTCCTCGAGTACCTGGAGGACCCCGCGCTCGGCACCCCCGCCATGGCCGAGGTCGCCGCCCGCACCGGCGTGCCGCTCGCCACCAACATGTGCGTGACGACGTTCGCCGAGATCGAGGAGGCGTTCACCACCGGCGCCGTCCAGGTCGTCCTCTCCGACCACCACTACTGGGGCGGACTGCGCAACACCCAGCAGCTCGCCGCGATCTGCCGCACCTTCGGCGTCGGCGTCTCCATGCACTCCAACACCCACCTGGGCATCAGTCTCGCCGCGATGACCCACGTGGCGGCCACCGTGCCCCACCTGCACCACGCCTGCGACTCCCACTACCCCTGGCAGTCGGAGGACGTCCTCACCGAGCGCCTCACCTTCGAGGACGGCACCGTGCGGGTCTCCGACGCGCCCGGCCTCGGCGTCGAACTCGACCGCGACCGGCTGGCGGTCCTCCACCAGCGGTGGCTCGACGACGACGGTTCCCTGCGGGACCGCGACGACGCGGCCGCCATGCGCGTCGCCGACCCGGACTGGACCACACCGGCCGTGCCGCGCTGGTGACCTCCTCGGAGGCCGAACCGGAGTGACGGCCGTCACGTTGTCGGTGGCGTGGTGCACACTGGCTGGAACCGCACCACGTCAGGGAGCGCACTGTGACGGCGTCCACCGGGAAGGCACGCATCGAGGGACCGCACTGCTCGTCCCAGGTCGATCCCCTCGCCGCCCTGCGCGCACCGGACGACCCGCCCTGGGACGTCTACCTCACCGGCACCGTCTTCCTCGACATCGTCTTCACCGGGCTCGACTCCGCCCCGGTGCGCGGGACCGAGTCCTGGGCGCGCGGGATGGGGTCGAGCCCCGGCGGCGTCGCCAACATGGCCACCGCCCTGGCCCGCCTCGGCCTGCGCACCTGTCTCGCGGCGGCCTTCGGCGACGACCACTACGGCGAGTACTGCTGGGACGCGCTGGAGCAGGGCGAGGGCATCGACCTCTCCCCGTCGCGCGTCGTGCCCGGCTGGCACTCACCGGTCACCGTCTCCATGGCCTACGACGGCGAGCGCACGATGGTCTCCCACGGCCACGAGCCTCCCCCCGAGGAGCCGTCCCACCCGTCGCCCACCACCCTCAGACGACGCCCTCCGGGCGCGGACCTGCCTCCGTGCCCGCCCCGCGCGCGGGCCGCCGTCGCCTCCCTCACCCCGGGCCGCAGCGCCCCCTGGATCGCGCAGGCCGCGCGCAAGGGCGCCCGCATCTTCGGCGACGTCGGCTGGGACGACACCGGGGCGTGGGACCTGGCCGCGCTGCCCGACCTGCGGCACTGCGAGGCGTTCCTGCCGAACGCGGAGGAGGCGATGCGGTACACCGGCACGGACAGCCCCCGCGCGGCGGCGCACGCCCTCACCGAGCACGTGCCGGTCGCGGTGGTCACCCTCGGCGCGGAGGGCGCGTACGCGGTGGACCGGCGTACGGGGGAGACCGCGTCGGTGCCGGCGATCGACGTCGAGGCGCTCGATCCGACCGGGGCGGGGGACGTGTTCGTCGCCGGGTTCGTCACGGGGACGCTGGCGGGGTGGCCGCTGGCCGACCGGCTCGCCTTCGCGGGGCTCACGGCGGCGCTGTCCGTCCAGGAGTTCGGGGGGTCGCTGTCGGCGCCGGGGTGGACGGAGATCGGGGCGTGGTGGCGCAGGGTGCGGTCGGTCGAGGGACAGGACCCCTCGGCGCTGCGGCGGTACGAGTTCCTGGCGGGGCTGGCCCCGGGGGAACTGGTGCGGCCGTGGCCGCTGCGGCGGGCCGTGCCGACCATCGGCTTCCGCCGGCCGGCTTGAGACGAGGGCCCGCCGCAGGGGCCGCCCCCTTCCCCGCCCCGCCCCGCGCCGGAGGGCCGGGACGCGGACCACGGGCCCGGGACACGGTCCCGACTCGGCCGGTTAAAAGCCCTACGGGCTTGTCACCCCTCCGTCGTACCCTGGGAATCGCGAGGCCGCCCTCCGCTGTGCGGCCGTGACGAGGAGGATCCGCAGGCCTTCAGAGCCGGCCCATGACTCAGACACCCACAGCTCACACCCCCGCGCAGGGGCAGGCGAGAGTGCAGTTCACCGTCCCCGCCCAGCACCCCATGGTGACCGTGCTGGGTTCCGGGGACTCCCTCCTGCGCGTGATCGAGAAGGCCTTCCCGGGGGCCGACATCCACGTCCGGGGCAATGAGATCAGCGCGGTCGGCGACGCCACGGACGTCGCCCTCATTTCGCGCGTGTTCGACGAGATGATGCTGGTGCTCCGCACCGGGCAGCCGATGACGGAGGACGCAGTGGAACGCTCGATCGCCATGCTGAAGGCGAGCGAGAACGGGGAGAGCGACGGCCGGGAGACCCCGGCCGAGGTGCTCACGCAGAACATCCTGTCCTCGCGCGGCCGCACGATCCGCCCCAAGACCCTCAACCAGAAGCGCTACGTCGACGCGATAGACAAGCACACCATCGTCTTCGGCATCGGCCCGGCGGGCACCGGCAAGACCTACCTCGCCATGGCCAAGGCGGTGCAGGCCCTGCAGTCCAAGCAGGTCAACCGCATCATCCTGACCCGCCCCGCCGTCGAGGCCGGAGAGCGGCTCGGATTCCTCCCGGGCACGCTCTACGAGAAGATCGACCCGTACCTGCGCCCGCTCTACGACGCGCTGCACGACATGCTCGACCCCGACTCGATCCCCCGGCTGATGGCGGCCGGCACCATCGAGGTCGCGCCGCTCGCCTACATGCGGGGCCGGACCCTCAACGATGCTTTCATCATCCTGGACGAGGCCCAGAACACCAGCCCCGAGCAGATGAAGATGTTCCTCACCCGCCTCGGCTTCGACTCGAAGATCGTGATCACGGGTGACGTCACGCAGGTCGACCTGCCGAACGGCACCAAGTCGGGCCTGCGGCAGGTGCAGGACATCCTGGAGGGCCTGGACGACGTCCACTTCTCCCGGCTGACGTCCCACGATGTCGTCCGGCACAAGCTGGTGGGCCGTATCGTCGACGCGTACGAGCAGTACGACAGCCAGCACGGCACCCAGAACGGCACCCACAAGGGCGACCGGGGCAAGTCCGGGCACAAGGGGAAGTAGACCGAGCACCAGATGTCGATCGACGTCAACAACGAGTCCGGAACCGAGGTCGACGAGCAGGCGATCCTCGACATCGCCCGCTACGCGCTCGCACGGATGCGTATCCACCCGCTCTCCGAACTCTCGGTGATCGTCGTGGACGCCGGCGCCATGGAGCAGCTCCACATCCAGTGGATGGACCTGCCCGGGCCGACGGACGTCATGTCGTTCCCGATGGACGAGCTGCGGCCCCCGTCCAAGGACGACGACGAGCCCCCGCAGGGGCTGCTCGGCGACATCGTGCTCTGCCCCGAGGTCGCCGCCAAGCAGGGCGAGGAAGCGGAGACGGGGCACACCATGGACGAGGAGCTGCAGCTGCTCACCGTCCACGGTGTGCTGCACCTGCTCGGCTACGACCACGAGGAACCGGACGAGAAGGCCGAGATGTTCGGCCTGCAGGCCGCCATCGTGGACGGCTGGCGCGCGGAGAGGGGCCTCACCGGCCCGTCCCCGGCCCCGACCGTGTCATGAGTCCGGCACTCGTCCTCGGCGCGATCGCCCTGGTCGTCGTCGCCTGGCTGGCCGCCTGCGCGGAGGCCGGCCTCGCGCGCGTCTCCAGCTTCCGCGCCGAGGAGGCCGTACGCTCCGGCCGCCGGGGCAGCGCCAGACTCGCGCAGATCGCCGCCGACCCCACCCGCTACCTCAACGTCGCGCTGCTGGTCCGCGTCGCCTGCGAGATGGCCGCCGCCGCGCTGATCACCCACGGCTGTCTGCGCGAGTTCGACGGGACCGCCGAGGCGCTGCTGATCGCCATCGCGATCATGGTCCTCGTGTCGTACGTCGCCGTCGGGGTCTCCCCGCGCACCATCGGCCGCCAGCACCCGCTGAACACGGCCACGGCCGCCGCGTACCTCCTGGTCCCGCTCGCGCGCGTCATGGGACCGGTCCCGTCGCTCCTCATCCTCATCGGCAACGCGCTCACCCCCGGCAAGGGCTTCAGGCGCGGACCCTTCGCCTCCGAGGCGGAGCTGCGCGCGATGGTCGACCTCGCGGAGAAGGAGTCGCTGATCGAGGACGAGGAGCGCCGGATGGTGCACTCGGTCTTCGAACTGGGCGACACCCTCGTGCGCGAGGTCATGGTGCCGCGCACCGACCTCGTGGTGATCGAGCGGTACAAGACCATCCGCCAGGCCCTCACCCTCGCCCTGCGCTCCGGTTTCTCCCGCATCCCGGTGACCGGCGAGAGCGAGGACGACATCGTCGGGATCGTCTACCTCAAGGACCTGGCCCGCAAGACGCACATCAGCCGGGACGCCGGGAGCGACCTGGTGTCCACGACGATGCGCCCCGCCTTCTTCGTGCCCGACACCAAGAACGCCGGCGACCTGCTGCGCGAGATGCAGAAGCAGCGCAACCACGTCGCCGTCGCCGTCGACGAGTACGGCGGCACGGCAGGCATCGTCACCATCGAGGACATCCTCGAGGAGATCGTCGGCGAGATCACCGACGAGTACGACCGTGAACTCCCGCCGGTGGAGAAGCTGGGCGAGGACCGCTACCGGGTCACCGCCCGCCTCGACATCGGCGACCTGGGCGAGCTGTACGGCCTGGAGGAGTTCGACGACGAGGACGTCGAGACCGTCGGCGGGCTGCTCGCCAAGCACCTCGGCCGGGTGCCGATCGCGGGCGCCTCGTCCGTGGTCGCGCTCCCCGACACCCGCGAGCTGCGGCTGACCGCCGAGGCGTCGGCCGGACGCCGGAACAAGATCGTGACGGTGCTGGTGGAGCCGGCGGACCCGCCCGCCGACGAGGAGGAGAAGCCGGAGTGACCCCGCAGGAGCTGCGCGCCCTCTGTCTCTCCTTCAACGCGGCCGTGGAGGAGTTCCCCTTCAACCCGGAGACCTCGGTCTTCAAGGTCCAGGGCAGACTCTTCGCCCTGACGGACCTGGGCGCGCGCCCCCTCAAGGTCAACCTCAAGTGCGACCCGGAGGACGCCATCCGGCTCCGCGCCGGACACCCGGACCTGATCACCCCCGGCTACCACATGAACAAGCGCCACTGGAACACGGTGACGGTGGACGGCGCCCTCCCGGACCGCCTGGTCCGGGAGTTGGTCGAGGACTCGTACGACCTGGTCGTGGCCGGTCTGCCGCGAGCGGACCGCCTCCGCCTCGACCGGCCCTGAGCCCCCTTTATGCTCGGATCATGACCGACAGCAGCGCGCTCGACGCCGAGGACCGCAAGATCGTCACCCTGGCCCGCTCCGCGCGGGCCCGCAATGGTGTGCCCGAGGGGGCCGCCGTACGCGACGAGACCGGGCGGACGTATGTCGCCGGGACCGTGGCCCTGGAATCCCTGAAGCTCAGCGCCCTGCAGACGGCGGTGGCGATGGCCGTGGCGTCCGGCGCGACGTCGCTGGAGGCGGCGGCCGTGGTGACGGAGGCGGAGTCGGCGTCGCCCGAGGACCGGGCGGCCGTACGGGACCTCGGCGGCCCCGCGACCCCGGTCCTGGTGGCCGGTACGGACGGCACGGTCCGGGAGACGGTCACCGCGGGCTGAGGCCGCGCGGGACTCCCGTCTGTTACCTGCGGTAAGTAGGCCGGAATCCCACCTTGTCGCGCGCTGCCTCTCGCGCATCAATGAAACCAGCCGGTACTGACGGAACGTCAGCCGACGTGATCGCGGCGGGTCCGGACCCACGCTGCCGAGCAGTTCCCCCCACGGAACTCCCCCCACACGGAAAGGGACCGGAATCCTATGAGAGGCAAGCGAATCGGAACAGGCGCGTCGCTGGTGGCAGGGGCCCTCGCGGTCTGCGGGCTCGCCTTCGCCCCCACCGCCGCCGCCGTCGCCCCCGGGGCGGCGACCGTCAACGCCGACTGCGGAAGCTGGGGCGGCGGCGACGCCACGCTCACGGCCACCCAGAACGGCACGTCCGCCACCGTCACCCTCAACACCTCCGCGGTCACCGCGCCCCTCGCGATCGGCCAGGACTCGCTCGTCTCGGAGCTGACCCTGGTCAAGGCCGGCGGCGGCACCACCGTTTTCAAGGGCACCGAGAACCCGGCCATGGCGACCGGAGACGCCCTCGAGGTCGGCCCGCTCACCGGGACCGTGGCCTCCGGCGACAGCCTCGAGGCGTTCGGAGGCACGCTGAAGGTGACCGCGTTCGGCTTCATCACCATCACCTGCACGGCGACCGCGCCGCAGTCGCCGGGACCGTTCGTCTTCGACTGATCCCACTGGACGGCCGGACGGACGGACGGCCGGACCGGGTCCTCACGGACGCCCGGTCCGGCCCCCGTCCCGGACGGTGGTACGGCGCGGCTTTCGGGATCAGGGAGAATGGGCGGCATGAGTGTTCGTACCCAGTCATCCGAGCAGCCCGCCGAAGCTGTCCACCGGGCCGGCTTCGCCTGCTTCGTGGGCCGCCCCAACGCGGGCAAGTCCACCCTCACGAACGCTCTGGTCGGGCAGAAGGTGGCGATCACCTCGAACCGGCCGCAGACCACCCGGCACACCGTGCGTGGGATCGTGCACCGCGAGGACGCGCAGCTGATCCTGGTGGACACCCCCGGACTGCACAAGCCGCGCACCCTGCTCGGCGAGCGGCTGAACGACGTGGTCCGCACCACCTGGGCCGAGGTCGACGCGATCGGCCTCTGCATCCCCGCCGACCAGAAGATCGGTCCCGGTGACCGCTTCATCGCCAAGGAACTGGCCGGGATCAAGAAGACCCCGAAGATCGCGATCGTCACCAAGACCGACCTGGTGGACGGCAAGGCGCTGGCCGAGCAACTGATCGCCGTCGACCAGCTGGGCCGGGAGCTGGGCATCACCTGGGCCGAGATCATCCCGGTGTCGGCGACCGCGAACCAGCAGGTCGACCTGCTGGCCGACCTCCTGATCCCCCTGATGCCCGAGGGCCCGGCGCTCTACCCCGAGGGCGACCTCACCGACGAACCCGAGCAGGTCATGGTCGCGGAACTGATCCGCGAGGCCGCCCTGGAGGGCGTCCGCGACGAGCTCCCGCACTCCATCGCCGTGGTCGTCGAGGAGATGCTCCCGCGCGAGGACCGCCCCGCGGACAAGCCCCTCCTCGACATCCACGCCAACCTGTTCATCGAGCGCCCCAGCCAGAAGGGCATCGTCATCGGCCCCAAGGGCAAGCGCCTGAAGGACGTCGGCATCAAGTCCCGCAAGCAGATCGAGGCCCTCCTGGGCACCCCGGTCTTCCTCGACCTGCACGTGAAGGTCGCCAAGGACTGGCAGCGCGACCCGAAGCAGCTGCGGCGCCTGGGCTTCTGACGGGGGCGGGTGTCGGCGTCGGGTTCCGCGAGCAGGTCGAGGCGCTGCTGGGTGCCCGCCGCGCGGCGGTAGCCGCATATCGGTACGGCCTCGACCTGCACGTGAAGGTCGCCAAGGACTGGCAGCGCGACCCGAAGCAGCTGCGGCGCCTGGGCTTCTGATCACGCGCGCTGCTCGCGCAGCAGCTCCCTGAACCAGCCGTACGACGCCTTCGGGGTCCGCTCCAGCGTGCGGAAGTCGACGTGGACCAGCCCGAAGCGGCGGGCGTAGCCCTCCGCCCACTCGAAGTTGTCCATCAGCGACCACACGAAGTAGCCGCGCACGTCCACCCCCGCCTCCACCGCCCGGTGCAGTGCGCGGAGGTGGCCGTCGAGGTAGGCGATGCGGTCCCGGTCGTCCAGACCGTCGTACGCGCAGCCGTTCTCGGTGATGACCACCGGCGGGAGGCGGTCGCCGTACCGGGCGCGGAAGGTGGTGAGGAGCTCCGTCAGGGCCTCCGGGACCACCGGCCAGCCGAAGTCCGTCACCGGGTACCCCTCGGTCTCCCGCACCGAGAAGGGGAGGTCGGCCGGCATCCGGACACCGCCGAAGTCGATCTCCGTGCCCTGCGGCGCGCCCACGCTCGTCGGCGCGTAGTAGTTGATCCCGTACCAGTCCAGCGGCTCGGCGACGACCTTCAGGTCCGCCTCGACGTCGCCCGGCATCAGCTCGGCGATGCCCTCCGGGTAGCGGCCGAGGAACAGCGGGTCGGCGAAGAGGCGGTTCAGCAGGAGGTCGTAGAAGTCGGCCGCCGCCCCATCCGCCTCGCCCTCGGACGCGGGCCAGGTCGGACCGTGGGAGTTCGCGATCCCGATGTCGCCGGCGCCCGACGCCCGCAGCGCCCGTACCGCCAGGCCGTGCGCGAGGAGCTGGTGGTGGGCCACGGGAAGCGCGTCGAACAGCAGTTTCCGACCGGGGGCGTGCACGCCCAGCGCGTGCCCCAGCAGGGTGTGCTCGGCGGGCTCGTTGAGCGTGATCCACTTCGTGACCCGGTCGCCGAGCCGCCCGGCGACCTCCGAGACGTACGCGGCGAACCGCTCCGCCGTGTCCCGTTCCAGCCAGTCGAGACCGACCGGCAGGTCCCAGTGGAACAGCGTCGGCACCGGCCGTACGCCCGCCGCGCACAGCTCGTCGACCAGCCGGTCGTAGAAGTCCAGGCCACCCCGCGACCGCACCCTCGGCCAGGAGACCGAGAAGCGGTACGCGTCCACGCCCAGGTCGGCCAGCAGTGCCACGTCCTCGGCGTGGCGGTTCACGTGGTCGCAGGCCACCGCCGCCGTCGAGCCGTCCCGCACCCGCCCCGGCTCGGCCGAGAACACGTCCCACACGGACGCCTCACGCGCGTCCACCGCCCCCTCGATCTGGTGCGCCGAGGTCGACACGCCCCACAGGAAACCGGCCGGGAAACGGGGCATCGGGTTCGTCGTCACCATGGCCCGGATCATCCGTACCCGAGCCGGGCCAAGTCAACGCCCATGCGGGACAAGCGAGTTACGCGCCCTCCTTCAGTACCCTCCGGATCAACTCCCGCTGCTCCTGGGTCAGCCGGGGATCCGCGCAGTACACCGACCTCCCGTCCACCGTGATCCGGTAGCCGAAGCCGTCCGGCACCCCGGCCGGCGGTGTGCCCCGGCCGGCGGCCATCACCCGCTCGGCCAGGGCGTGCCACTCGTGGGCGTCGGCGCGGCCCGAGGTGTCCACCTCGGCCCGCCGCTCGATCCCCGCGAACCCGCCCGTGCGCCGCACCTGAATACGCATGGGTCCCTGTCTAGTACGGAACTACAGCGTCCGCACTCCCACCCGCTCCCAGGCCTTCGTCACCGCCTGGAGCTCCTCGCCCTCCCCGTACCGGGCACGCGCCGCCTTCACCGTCAGCGTCGCGAAGTCCGTGAACTGCGCGTGCTGCCCCAGCTCCCCGCCGGTCAGCACGTCGTACCAGACCTGCCCGGCCCGCTCCCAGGCGTGCCCGCCGAGGGTGGTGGCCGCCAGGTGGAAGGCGTGGTTCGGGATGCCCGAGTTGATGTGCACGCCGCCGTTGTCGCGGCCGGTGCGGACGTAGTCGTCCATCGTCGCGGGCTGCGGGTCCTTGCCGAGGACGTCGTCGTCGTACGCCGTGCCCGGCTCCTTCATGGAGCGCAGCGCCTTGCCCGTGACACGCGGGGCGAGCAGCCCGGCCCCGATCAGCCAGTCGGCCTCGTCGGCGGTCTGGCCGAGCGTGTACTGCTTGATGAGCGCGCCGAAGACGTCCGACACCGACTCGTTGAGCGCGCCGGACTGGCCGAAGTAGTCCAGGTTCGCCGTGTACTGCGTGACACCGTGGGCGAGTTCGTGGCCGATGACGTCGATGGGGAGGGTGAAGTCGAGGAAGATCTCCCCGTCACCGTCGCCGAAGACCATCTGCTCGCCGTTCCAGAAGGCGTTGTTGTAGTCCTCGTCGTAGTGCACGGTCGCGTCCATCGGCAGTCCGTTGCCGTCGATCGAGTCACGGGCGTACGCCTTGAGGAACAGCTCGAACGTGGCGCCGAGACCGGCGTGGGCGCGGTTGACGGTGGCGTCCTGGCCGGGCGCGTCGCCCTCGCCGCGCACCTTCGTCCCCGGCAGGCCGGTGCCGTGCCGGGCGTCGTACACGGTGCGCCGCGGCTTGCCGGGTTCGGCCTCGGCGAGCGTGGCGACGGCCGGCGCGCCGACGACCGTGGTCAGCCGGCGCTGGGTGCGCTCGTAGGCGTCGCGCCTCAGGGTCCGGCGCGCGGGACCGTGGAGCACGGGGTCCTCGGCCTGCGCGAGCCGGTCGAGGACGTGCGGCGGGACGATGGTGCAGAAGACGGGCTCGAAGCCCCCGTTCGTGGTCATGTCCGGAACCATCGCACCGTGTGACGCGACTGTCACCACCCGCAACCACGATGAGGGAAATCGGATCCCATCCGCCCTCTCGCGGTTCCTTGAAGTGGTATACGGCACTTTTTGTCCCGTTCATCCCTCCGGTCCCGCATACTGATACGGACCTTCGCACGGTGGGCGACTCGGTTAAGCTGCGGAGCATCATGCGTTTCGGGCTGCTTCTCCTTAGCTGCCGCGGTGAGGGTCTGCAGTAGAGGCCGACCCCCTCCCCGCGGAGTTCGGCGTTGCGCCGTCGGCCGTCCATCAGGACACCCCGAGGAGCCCGAAGCATCATGGCGAACCGCCAGCAGCCCAGTCCCATGCCGATCCACAAGTACGGCCGCTACGAGCAGGTCGACATCCCCGACCGCACCTGGCCGGACAAGCGGATCACCACCGCCCCCCGCTGGCTCTCCACCGACCTGCGCGACGGCAACCAGGCCCTGATCGACCCCATGTCGCCCGCCCGCAAGCGCGCCATGTTCGACCTGCTGGTCACGATGGGCTACAAGGAGATCGAGGTCGGCTTCCCCGCCTCCGGCCAGACCGACTTCGACTTCGTCCGCTCGATCATCGAGGACCCGGACGCCATCCCGGACGACGTCACCATCTCCGTACTGACCCAGGCCCGCGAGGACCTGATCGAGCGCACGGTGGAGTCCCTGAAGGGCGCCAGGCGCGCCACCGTCCACCTGTACAACGCCACCGCCCCCGTCTTCCGCCGCGTGGTCTTCCGCGGTTCCAAGGACGACATCAAGCAGATCGCCGTCGACGGCACCCGCCTGGTCATGGAGTACGCCGAGAAGCTGCTGGGCCCCGAGACGGAGTTCGGCTACCAGTACAGCCCGGAGATCTTCACCGACACCGAGCTGGACTTCGCGCTGGAGGTCTGCGAGGCGGTGATGGACGTCTACCAGCCGGGACCGGGCCGCGAGATCATCCTCAACCTGCCCGCCACCGTCGAGCGCTCCACCCCGTCCACGCACGCCGACCGCTTCGAGTGGATGCACCGCAACCTGTCCCGCCGCGAGCACGTCTGCCTGTCGGTCCACCCGCACAACGACCGCGGTACGGCTGTGGCGGCGGCCGAGCTGGCGCTGATGGCCGGCGCCGACCGCGTCGAGGGCTGCCTGTTCGGGCAGGGCGAGCGCACCGGCAACGTCGACCTGGTCACCCTGGGCATGAACCTGTTCTCCCAGGGCGTCGACCCGCAGATCGACTTCTCCGGCATCGACGAGATCCGCCGGACGTGGGAGTACTGCAACCAGATGGAGGTCCACCCGCGCCACCCCTACGTGGGCGACCTGGTCTACACGTCCTTCTCCGGCTCCCACCAGGACGCCATCAAGAAGGGCTTCGACGCCATGGAGGCCGACGCGGCGGCTCGCGGGGTCACCGTCGACGACATCGAGTGGGCGGTCCCGTACCTGCCGATCGACCCCAAGGACGTCGGCCGCTCCTACGAGGCCGTCATCCGCGTCAACTCGCAGTCCGGCAAGGGCGGCATCGCGTACGTCCTGAAGAACGACCACAAGCTGGACCTGCCGCGCCGGATGCAGATCGAGTTCTCGAAGCTGATCCAGGCCAAGACGGACGCCGAGGGCGGCGAGATCACCCCGGCCGACATCTGGGCGGTCTTCCAGGACGAGTACCTGCCCAACCCGGAGAACCCCTGGGGCCGCATCCAGGTCGCCAACGGCCAGTCCACCACCGACCGCGACGGCGTGGACACCCTCACCGTCGAGGCCACGGTCGACGGCGCTCGGACCACCCTGGTCGGCAGCGGCAACGGCCCGATCTCGGCGTTCTTCCACGCGCTGCAGGGCGTCGGCATCGACGTACGGCTGCTGGACTACCAGGAGCACACCATGAGCGAGGGCGCCTCCGCGCAGGCCGCCTCCTACATCGAGTGCGCGATCGGCGACAAGGTGCTGTGGGGCATCGGAATCGACGCGAACACCACGCGGGCCTCGCTGAAGGCGGTCGTCTCGGCCGTCAACCGCGCGGCGCGCTGACCAGCCGAATCGGCGGTTTGAGGTCCCGCTCGCCGGAAAACGGCGGGCGGGACCCCGTCATATACCGGCCATCTCCATGTGCGGGTCACGGAAAGGTCTCGTCCCGGGTACTGACTCGGCCTCGTGGATGTGGCTAACATCACGCAAGCGCGGCGACGACGCTGTGGCGGTTATGGAGGTGCGACGTGCTGCCAGGACGGGGACCCAACGGCCGTGCCGCTGCCGCCAGACTGTCGCGCCTGCTGGGCACCCGCACCGCGTGGACGGCCGTCGGCGACGGGGAGTTCTTCTGCCCCGGCTGCGGCGGCGACCGCAACTACCAGCGGCTGACCGGACACCGCCGCTTCGCCCTCCTCGGCGTGCCGGTGCTGCCGCGCGGCGCGACCGGGCCGGTCGTCGAATGCGCGGCTTGCCGCCGCCACTTCGGCACCGACGTCCTGGACCACCCCACCACCACCCGCTTCTCCGCGATGCTCCGCGACGCCGTCCACACCGTCGCCCTCGCGGTGCTGGCCGCCGGCGGCACCTGCTCGCGCGCCTCCCTGGAGACGGCCGCGGCCGGGGTGCGCGCCGCCGGTTTCGACGACTGCACCCAGGAGCAGCTGGCCGCGCTCGTCGAGGCGCTGGAGGCGGACACCGGCCGCTTCACCGGGGAGCCCTGCACGGCGGGTCTGGCGATCGAGCTGCACGAGGCACTGGACCCGCTGGCCCCGCACCTCGCCGCGCCGGGCCGCGAGTCGATCCTCCTCCAGGGCGCCCGTATCGCCCTCGCCGACGGCCCGTACACCCCCGCCGAACGCGACGCCCTGGCCACCGTGGGCGCGGCCCTGACCATCTGCTCGGACGACGTGACCCGCCTGCTCGCGGCGGCACGCACTCCGTCCTGATGCCGCGGGGCAGCCGCTGCGGGGCGGCCCGGGGCTCGTCACAGCACGAGGCGCATCACCTTGCGGTCCTCACCCGGACCGAAGTAGTCCCGGCGCATTCCTCCGTCGGGCGGCTCCGGGCGGAAACCCAGGGAACGATAGAGCAGGATCGCGGCGTCGTTGGCGGGCTCCACGGTCAGCCGGACCCGTTCGGTCCCGCAGCGGCGCAGCCGCCCCAGGATCTCCACCATCAGTTCCCGGCCCAGCCCGTGCCGGCGCCGGTCCTCGGCCACGCACAGGCCGAGGATCCAGCTGTCCCCGCTGATCGCCGTGGTGGCCGCCAGGACGTAGCCGCGCAGCCGGCCGTCACCGTCGTCGAGGACGAGCAGATGACCGGCGTGACCGGCGTACAGGTCGAAGAGCTGCCGCAGCAGGAACGCCGGGTAGGCGACCTCCTGGAAGACCTCCTCGTCGAGTCGCTGCAGTTCGGGCAGGTCGGACTCCCGTGCCGTCCGCAGCAGCGGGGGCCGTGGTTCCGGTAGAGGTGTCGGCCGGGTGAGGCGCTTCTCGTGGTCCAGGGCGCGCTCAAGCGGTTCGGCGGTCATGCCACCCCCAGTCGGGACGTGAGACGTCAACGCGGCAGCCGTGGCCGCCGTTCACACGAAGGAGGGAATGGGGACCCCGGTGGCGGCCGGTGACTGCTTCTGGCTAGAGTGAGCGTCCAACTCGCCGTGTGCAAGGGCGAGTTCAGGTGTGACAGGACTGTGCTGGCGTGCGCCTGACGTGCGCCCGGTCACGGAGGACTGGCGTGTTCCTGGCTGTCTCCGCGTGCCGACCGGGCTTACCGTGCGAACACCGGAGTCGCTTCTTCGTCCGCCGACGTCCACTGGGGACTCGTGCGCTGGGCACACGGTCTTGTCCGACACTGAATGGAACTTGGCAGGGTGATGATGGATCGCAACGCCGACGCGCCATGGTCGAAGTTCGATCCGGAGGTGTACGTCGACCTCAATTACCGCACCCCGCTCGAGGTCGATCTGCTGATCGTGCGGCTCATGCGCGACTATTTCAGCCGCTGCTACGAGCAGGGCGTTCCGGCCTCGGTCCGCGGAGTCGACGTGGGCGCCGGCGCGAATCTCTATCCGGCCCTGTCCATGCTTCCCTGGTGCGAGAAGATCCTCCTTCTGGAATATGCGACTCCGAATGTCGAATACCTGGAGAAACAGGCGTCCGGCGGGGGGTACGACACGGCGTGGGACGCGTTCTGGGACGTACTGGGGGAGGCTCCCGCCTACCGGGACGTCGAGCCGCGGAGCCGGTTCGGCGAGATCGTCCGGGTGGAGCGCGCCAACCTGCTGGACCTCCACGGGCAGCGGCGCTGGGACATCGGCACGATGTTCTTCGTCGCCGACTCGATGTCCGAGTGCCCCGAGGAGTTCCAGCGGGGAGTGGAGTGCTTCATGGACGCGCTGAACGAGGGAGCCCCCTTCGCCGCGGCGTTCATGAAGGAATCCCTCGGATATCAGGTCGGCGGACACAAGTACCCCGCCTACCGGGTGAACGCGGACCGGGTCCGAAAGAGCCTGGAACCGTTCACCGCCGAGCTGGAAATCCACGACATGGACCACATGGTGCGGCCGGGGCACGAGGGAATGATTCTCGCGCTGGGACGGCGGAATTCGGCGATTGCCACCCCGTAGGAACGGGGACCATCTCTGAACACAGGGCAACGAGATCTGTACGAGGGGTGCGGGGATGCAGATCAAGCCGCGGCAGCATCTGCTGGACATCTGGCGGGCCATGGCCCGCCATTCGTTCGACGACGGAAAGCTCGTCTGGGAGGACACCGACGGGCTGAGCAGCGTCGCCGACGCCGAGCGGCTGCTCTGCCTGCTGTATCCCGCCACCGAGGTACCCGCGTTCCGCCTCGACCAGCCGGACACCACCGAACGGGACGTGCTGCGCGCGCTGGAGGGGGTCGGCAGCCGGCTGGAGATCCCGCCCAACCTGATCACCGCGCTCTCCCAGTTCATGCGCAGCCACACCGGGCCCGACGACAGCCCCACCTTCGCCGGCGGACACTACTTCAGGCCGGCCGAACCCCAGCAGAAACTCACCCACCAGCAGTACCAGCTGGGCGTGGTCGACTCCTACTCCATGTCCGTCACGCTCTGCCTCGCCACGCTCGGATTCCTCAAGGTCTACGAGCCCAGCACCACCCGCCCCGACGTGCGCAAGGCCCTCGCCGAGCTGCGGGAGGCCACGAACACCCGGCTGACCGCCGCGATGATCAGCCTCCTGCGCTCCTTCACCGTCAACGTCTTCGACGCCGAGTCCGAACAGGGACAGCGGCTCATCCAGGTCATCGGCCAGGACAGACAGTCCGACCGGGCCGTCCTCCAGCAGTTCTCCCGGCGGTTCCGCCCGCTGCGCGCCACGATCATCGAGAGCCTCAGCCGCGGCATCCAGGTCGACGAGAGCATCCGGGACGAGAGCCAGCTCTTCGAGTGCGGCTGGGCCTGGGGCGTGGTCAAGGACGCGCCGACCATCACCGACCTGGACGTCCAGGTCCCCGGCCAGCCCGACGGCATCGCCGACCGGCTGCCGTACGTGTACTTCACCGTCATCGCCCTGGACGGCATCCAGGACCTGTTCTCCGACCGCACCCTCACCCTGGGACTGCTCGACGCCGACCAGCAGAAACTCGCCGAGGCGTTACGCCTGCGCTGGGAGCTCAGCCAGCAGTACTGGTCGGCCATCGCCCGGTTCGGCAGCGAGCGCTGGCCCCTGGAGGACCTGCCCTGGCAGACCACCGGACTGCGCCTGGAGTCGGAGTACTTCTCCCTGACCGTCGCGGCCATCCTCGTCCACGACCTGGTCCGCCGGAAGGCCACCGACGACGACCTCACCCGCACCGTCGCCATCATGGAGCGCCTCGCCGACCGCGGTCGCGTCACCAGCCGCATGACCAGGAACGATCCGGTCATCGAGCTGCACAACCCGGGCGTCACCATGCCGCTCGCCGGCTCCGAGCGGTCCGGCGGACTGCTGCAGTGGCGGATGACCGACTTCTCGGCCCAGCTGCTCAAGCGGATCATCCAGCTCGCGGAACTCTCCCGGAACATCGACGCGCAGGACCGGCTGCTCCGCCTGGGCGAGCAATCGTTCGAGCACCTGTGGAGCCGGCGCATCGAGGACGGCGAGGGAGCAGGCCTCTGGGACCACGCACGCGCCGTCTACCCGGACGCGCGCGTCAGCAAGCGCCTCTCCTGGAGCATCACCGAACGCGTCACCGAGTGCCTGGTCGCCGCCCGCAACCTCTACGAACAGCAGCCCATCCGCAGCCCCGAACTCGCGGAGCTGGCCCGGGACCTGCTCAGCGAGGCCACCCACCTCTTCGGCAGGGAACAGATGGAGGCATCCGCCAGCCCCGACGGAAGCCGGGGCCGGGCCATGCGGAGCATAGAAAGCCGCCTGGACCACGCCCGGAGCCTGGTCGACGACCGGCCCGCGACCGCGTTCGCCCTGGCCCTGCCCGTGCTCCAGGAACTCGACACCCTGGCCCAGGCACGGGGCGCCGCCGCCCAGGAGGTGTGAGCCGTGCTCGTCTTCGCCGCCTCCGACAAAGGAGGCACCGGCCGATCGGTGACCAGTGCCAACCTGGCCTACCAGCGCGCCCTCACCGGCGACCACGTGGCCTACGTGGACTTCGACTTCGGCTCGCCCACGGCCGCCGCCGTCTTCGACGTGCCCGGCGCGATGCGCGGCACCGAGGAACGCGGCCTGCACTCCTACCTGGAGGGCGCGGTCACCGAACCGGCCAGGATCGACGTCTGGCGGCAGACCGAGCACCCCCAGCTGCGTGCCCGGCCCAACCAGGCCGGCCGCCTGGTGCTGCTCCCCGGCGACGCCGGCGGCGGCGAGTTCGCCACCGGCGAGGACGCCCTGGAACGCTGCGTCGACCTCCTGCTGCGGCTGCACGGCGAGTTCGACCTGATCGTCGTCGACCTCAGCGCCGGCCGCAGCTACGCCGTCGACATGGTCCTCGCCGCCACCGCCCACCCCCGAATGCGCTACGTCCCCTTCCGCTGGCTGGTCTTCCACCGCTGGACCCGGCAGCACGTGATCGCCGCCGCCGGACTCGTCCACAAGGACCACGGCATCATCAGGGGCGGCGTCGAACGCGGACACGACGAGGAGGCGCTGCAGGGCGCCGTCCGCTTCGTCCGGGCCGCCGTACCCGATCCGGACTCGCCGCTGTGGTCCCAGGGCACGCCCGCCCAGGCCGCCTGGATGCAGTCCTGCGACGAGGCACTGCGCCGACTCGCCGCCGAACACCGCATCGGTGACAGCGTGGTGCTCGGCGTCGTCCCCCTGGAACCCATCCTGCAGTGGCGCGAACAGCTCATCACCGAAGAGGACGTCCTCTCCACACAGATCGCCAACAAGGAGACACTGGAGGCGTTGGAGGAGATCGCGCGACGTCTCACCGACGACGACTGCTGGGGGCGGCCATGACGGAAGCGGTGTTCCGCGAGACGGCCGCCGAACCACGCACCCAGGCGGTGCCCCTGTCCCACCTCTCCCTGGAGCTCGGCCACCTCTACATGGAGGACTTCGAGGCCGGCCCGGAACACCTGCGGCGGCACTTCGAGCGGGTCCGCCCCTGGGCGGAGGCGGCACGCGCCGGCGCGGCCGCGGCCACCGGCGGCAAACGCCCCCGGATCAGCACCTGCTTCCTGATCGACGACTACTTCACCCGCTTCTCCGCCCCGGCCGACGTCGTCCCCATGCTGCTGGAGGAAGCCGACCGGGCCGGTCTCGTCATCGACTACCTGGCCCGCGAGTCCGGCTGCGCCGTCGCCGGCAAGGTGCCCGTCGCCGAGGCCGTGGCCGGACGGATCGTCGAGGAACCGCCGCCCGGCAGCTACGGCCTGCGCCCGCCGGCCGCGCAGACCGGCTGGCTGGCCAACGGCGAGCGCAGCCCCGTCGCGCGCGCCCCGCAGGCCATGAAGAGGGCCACCGCCTGGCAGCCGCCGAAGGAGACCGCCGCCCGCCGCCACTCCGTCTTCCTGGACGTCGAACTCTGGGACGAGGGCCCCGACGGACAGCGCACCTGGTCCTGCCCCTTCCTCGCCGCGGTGTGGCAGCTCGCCCGCCTCGGGCTGCTGCGCAACGAGGGCGAGGCCGTCCTCGTACCCCAGCCGCACACCGCCGACTCCTTCCCCGACGACTGGGACGAACTGCCTCCGCTGCTCCGGCTCAACCCCCGGGCGGACCCGTTCGCCGCCTACCGGACCTGCTCGGTGATCCCCAGCCGGTTCTTACCCGTCGAGCACGCCGTCCGCGTGATCCTCGACCAGATCGAGGTCGACCCCGGAGCACTCGCCCAGGCCGCCGAGCGCTCCGCCCGCGAGCACGCGGCCGTCCCCGGCTCGGTGGCCGACCGCGTCTCCTACGTCTTCTACGCGGGGCAGTGACATGACGCCGGAGGAGACACCGCCGCCCGTCGCGCTCGCCTGCGGCGAGGTCCGCACCTGTCTGCTGCCCGCCCTGCAGGCCCTCGACAGCCGCGCCGCCGCCCAGCTCCTCGGACTGCGCGCCGACGAACGCGTCCTGCTCTCCGAGCGCCCCAACCTCTACGGCCGCTCCCCGGACACCCTCACCGGCGTCGACTGCCCCCTGCCCAGCGCCAACGGCGCCAGGATCCGCGCCGTCGGCACCGTCGCCGCCCGGGCCTCGCTCACCGAGGGGCGCGTCCTGCAGAGCTCCGCCCACTTCCAGGTCCTCGCCGCAGGCCCCGACCACCGACGCCCCTGGGGCCACTACCTCGTACGGCCCGCAACGGTCGAGCCGTTCGGGAAACTGCCGTACGAGGCGGTCGCCCAGGGACTGCTGAACGGCGGCCGGCCCGGCGAACTCGACATCGGGCTGATCGCCGACAACCTGCTCACCCGCCTGCTGCGCCACCCCCTGCTCGACCAGCGCCCGCCCCTGAAGTCCCGCCCCACCCGGCTGCGCTGGGTGGCCCTGCCCGCCGAGCGCGACGAGGGGCCGTCGATCGAGCGGTTCACCCTCGCCGAGGACGAACTGCGTACCGTACGGCTCCGCGTCCCCCGGGGCACGCCCGCCGGCGAGATCGCCGGGCTCTGCGACGACCTCGCCCTGCACGACTGGCTGCTCACCACCGTCGTCCGCATCCTGGACGGCATCCGGCTGGGCGCCGCGGAACCGCCCGCCCGGCTGCGGGCCCGGGCCGGCGAGGACCGCCCCGCCGTCGTCACGGCGCTGCGGCCCGCCGTCGACCACCTGCTGCACCTGTGGATGCCACGGGCCCGCGTCGCGCACGGACTCGCCCCCCTCTGGGAGGCGCTGGAGGACCGCCCCGGCTTCACCCGGCAGTGGCGGACGCTGGTGCAGCGCATCCGGGACCAGCTCGCCCTGCACGCGATTCCCCCGCCCCACCGGGAGGCCGAGTTGGCTCCCTGACCGCGGGCCCCCGGCCCGCACCACCCCGACGCACGTCCCCGCACCCCGATCCGACGCGCATCCCAACGGGGGGAGAAGCGAGATGAGCACGGCACAGTCACCCCAGCCCGAGGACACGGCACCCCTGACCGGCGCGGGGGGCGCGCCCGGGCACGAGGGCGGTCCGGCGATCCCCGGCCCGGCCCGGCCCCGGCCGTCCGGCGTCCCGGACAGCCCACCCGCACGCCCCTGGACACGCTCACCCGACCGGACCGGGTGGACGCGCAGACTCCTGACCGGCCTCACCGTCGGCCTCGTCGTCTGGGGCGTCGCCGCACTGCTGAGTCCGGAGGACGGAGCGCTCCGGCAGCTCGCCGCCGCCGCACTCTGCGCCGCCGCCACGGTGGCCGTCCCCTTCCTCCTCGCCCGCGACCGGGGACCCGACGAACAGGCCCTGCGGACCCAGAGCGTCCTCGCCGAGACCGCCGCCACCGTGCGGGACGGGCTGGAGCGGCACGACGACAACCTGCGCACCGGCCTGGCCCGGCACACCGAGGACATCAGGCAACTCGTCGAGACCCGCCTCGCCCCGCCCACCCCCGACCCGGAGTCCTACCCGCCGCTCGACCGCGTCCGCACCGACGGCGTACCGGAACTGGCCAAGCGCTTCGCCGAGGCCCTCGCGCCCGGACCGTCGATCCTCTACACGTTCGTCCGCCTGGAGATGCAGCGGGTGGTCGGGCACATGGCGGCGCTCACCAGCATGAGCGTGGAGTGCCACGGCGAGAACCACGACTGGATGCTCAGCCTCACCCACGCCGCGGAGCAGTCCATCAGCGCCATCAGCACCTCCGTCGACCGCGAGTTCTGGAACAGCGAGCCCGCCAGCCGCTACCTCGACGCCCAGCGGGAGGCGATCGAGGAGCACGGGGTGCCGGTGCGGCGGCTGTTCCTGCTGGCGAGCGCGCGCGAACTCGACGACCGGCTGCTGCGGCTGTGCGACGAGCAGAAGGCGCTGCACATCGAGGTCCGGGTGGCGGTGCTGCCCGAACTGCCGCCGCACCTCCAGCGCGGCACCACCGACGACTTCATCGTCTACGACGAGGAGGTCTCCTTCGAGATCGAGCAGGACCTGCGCGACGTCAACGTCAGGACGCGGCTCATCGCGCGCAGGGACCACGTCCAGGACCGGATGAAGCGCTTCCGGGAACTGTGGGAGGCGGGCATGAGCATCCGCGAGCTGGAGGTACGGGTCGACGACGAGGAGGACGGCACCTGGATGGTCGACCGGGCCTGACACCCGCCGGCGCACGGCCGGTCACTCCCCGGGGAGCAGTCCCGCCCGCTCCACCCAGGTGGCCCGCATCCGGGACGAGCCGCCCGGCGGCGAGTCCACCGGCCTCGTGCCGGTCCACCACCGGGACGGCGGACTGCTCGCCGCCGCCGGCCCCGAGCGCGAGGTCCTCACGCTCGTCGCCCGCGGCCCGGACGGCGCCGAGATCGCCGACTCGTTCGGGCCGAGCCCGCTCACCGCGAAGACCCACGTCAGCCGGACCATGGGCGAGCTCGGGGCGCGGGAGCGGGTCCAGCTGGTGATCGTGGCGTACGAGTCGGGGCCGGTGGCACCGGGAACGCTGTGCGCCCGCCGCCTCAGAGCGTGTGGTGCAGCCACCGCTGGATGGTGCTGTTGATGCTGCCGGACAGGGCGCTCAGGCTCTCGATGGCCTCACGGTCCTCGGGCCGGGGCGGGATGCCGGCGGCGGTCAGGGCGGCGTGCAGCTCCAGTCGGCGGCGGTCACGCGGGTCGATGGCGATGTCGAGGCGGTCGGCCGGGCGCGGGGGCGGCAGCAGGTAGTCGCCGCCCAGGCCCTCGACGGCGCGGGGGTCGACGAAGGCATGGTTCGGGCCGTACTCGAAAGCGGTCGCGGTCATGTCGGTCTCCTCACCCAGGGGTGTCGGTTCTGCAGGACAGGAGGCCGGTTGCGGGAGGCCCGGTTGCGGCCGGGGCGAAACGTCACGCCAACGGCGTCATCGGCAGTTCATCGTCCGGTCGGACGAATGCCCGGCCTACGGAGGTCGCAGGCCCCGCACACCCCGGCTGCCGCCCCGAGGGCCCTGGAGCCCGCCCCCTAGCCGGCGGAGGCCGTCTCCTCGAGCCGTGCGGCCACGTGCCGGATGAGCTCGTACAGGTCGGCGCAGTACACCGACCGGTTGCGGAAGCCGGTGTCCGGGCGGTACCGGTGCGCGTAGTTGCCACCACCGCACACCTTGCCCACCGGGCAGGCGCGGCAGTCGCTCGGAAGCGCGTCCGGGCCGAGCTGGCGGGCCGCGATCCCGGGGTGGTCCAGCGCCTCGTCGAAGGAGTGGCGGAAGACGTCCAGGCCGGTGGCCGGTGCCCCCGCGTAGGCCGTCTTCAGCGAGTCCACCTGCTCGATGGCGCCGTCGGTGTCGACGACGACGGCGACCAGGGGAGACCCGCCGACCGCCTCGGCCTGGCCCGGCAGCCCGAGGAGCAGGCCGATGATCTCCCGGAAGATCCGCACCGGCGGCCCGGCCGGCCGGCGGGCCAGCCAGTGGTCGAACGCGGTGATCAGCCAGTCGGCGTACGGAGCCGCCTCCCGGGCCGGGCCCGTGCCGGGCGGCGGGGAGGACCAGGTGGCGTGCGGCAGCAGCAGGTCCAGCGCCGGGGGCCGCAGCGCGGCCAGGGACTCGTACACCTCCACCGGGTCGGACTCCAGGTCGATCGTGCACAGCACCCCGGCCCAGGTGTCCGGACGGGCGCTCAGCCGGCGCAGCCCGCGGACCGCCGCCGGCCACGCGGGCCGTCCGGCGTGCGTGATCCGGCGCCCGTTCAGGGCGGCGCTGCCGCCGTCCAGGCTGACCCCGATCCGGATGTCCGCGGCGGCCAGCACGGCGAGCGACCGCTCGGTCAGCAGCGTCGCGTTGGTCTGCAGACTCGCGTGCACCACACAGCCGGGAGCCCGTGCGCGCACCGCCGCACGCACGGTCGCCGCGCACTCGGCGAGGAAGGCCGCCCCGGCGAGCAGCGGCTCGCCGCCGTGGAAATTGAGGTGCACGGCGTCGAGGCCGTGCACCGCCGCGTGGTCGGCGATCCGCCGGGCGGTACGGCTCACCACCCGGTCCGGGACCCGCGGCGGACGCTCCCGCCAGCTCTGGTCGGCGCCCCGGTAGACGTAGCAGTAGGTGCAGGCCAGGTTGCAGCGGCTGTGCACCTTCAGCACGAACTGCCGGAACGGCAGCGGCCGCACCCCGCTCCGGCGCAGGCCGGCCACGTCCAGGGCGCGGTGCGGCCACATCGGGTGCGGGGACGGCGCGGGAAACGGCAGGGGCACGGCCGTACGGCCCGGGGCGGTACGGCTCAGAGGATGCCGTCCTCGTAGAAGGCGACGGGAGTCGTCTCGGCGCCGCACCGGGCGAGGAGGGCGGCCGCGACCGGGCCGAGCACCGGGTGCCCGCCGGACGTGGCCAGGGCGTGTACGTCGAGGTGGGACAGGTCGGGCAGGTCGGCCGGCGAGGAGCCGACGGTGTGGCGGTCGTGCATCGGGTGTGCCAGGGCCTTTCAGATGGGCTGGGGCTCGAAGTCCCAGTAGGGACGCTCGCGGCGGCGGACCGAGAGGGTGTGCGGATGCTGGGGACCGTAGGAGTCGGTGAGTCCCTGCAGGGCTTCCTTCTCGTGCTTGGCCGCCTCCTCCGTGCGGCGCAGCGCCCGCAGGTCGTCGGCCAGGGCCGCACGGCAGGACAGGGTGAGCGGATGCAGGGCGCCCAGGACGTGGACGGCCCGCTCCAGCGTGCTGCGGCTGAGGTCCAGGGCGCCCTCGTCGTCACCGAGCAGGTGCCGGCCGCCGGCCGCGTTCAGGGCCGTGCCCAGCGTCCAGGGGTGGTCCTCGCCGACGGCCGCGCGCATGCCGGCGTACGCCCGCTCGGCGAGCGTCACCGCCTCCTCGCGCTCCCCGTACTCCCACAGCACCAGGCCGATGTTGCCCTGGGCGCCGATGGTGTACGGGTGTGCGTCGCCGACCAGCGTCCGGTAGTCCTGCGCGACCCTGTCCGCCAGCGTCCGGGCCTCCGCGAGGTCGCCGTGCTCCCGGACGAAGGTGGCGAAGTCGGCCTGCACCGCCAGGGTGTCGGGGTGGCGGGGACCCTGCACGCGGATGCTGCGGGCCACCACGTCCCGCATCAGGCTCTCGGCCCCCGCCAGCTCGCCCTGCCGTCTGCGGCACAGGGCGAGGTTGTGCTCGGCCCGCATCGTCTCCGGGTTGTTGGAACCCAGCCGGTCCCGGTGCAGCCGGAGGTTGAGCTCCTGGCGCGAGGTGGCCTCCACGTACTGGCCGAGCATGCGCAGCGTCCGCGCGGCGTTGAGGTTCGACCGCAGCGTGTCGAGGTTCTCGGCCCGGAACAGGCGGGTGCGGATGGCGGCGTTCTCCTCGAACACCTGCCGGGCCTCGTCGTACCGGCCGAGCAGGCCCAGTGTGCTGCCGAGGTTCTCGCGCGCCTGGAGGGTGCGCGGGTTCTCCGGACCCACCGTGCCCAGGTACTGCCGGTACATGTCCTCGTACAGTTCGTACGCCTCGTCCAGCCGCGCCAGCGCCATCAGCGCGCCGCCCAGGGCGTTGCGGGCGCTGAGCAGGTCCGGATCGTCCGGCGGGCGGCCGTCGAACGCGCGGACGCCTTCCCGGCCCACCGCCTCGGCCTCCTGGTAGCGGCCGGAGCGGCGCAGCAGATTCGAGTGCTGGAGCATCGCGAGCCGCATGACCCGGGAGGTCGGCGGCATGAAGGTGCGCCAGCGGGCCAGCGCCTGTTCGCACAGGGACAGACCGGTGCGGTACTCGCCCCGGGCCCGGGCGTAGTTGATGCAGTTCAGCACCAGGTCCTGGACGTCCTCGTCCCTGCTGTCCAGCGCCCCGGAGTGCTTCAGGTGCGGGAAGAGGTTGGCGTAGCGGTGCCAGTGGTTGGGCTCGTTGGGCTGACGGGGATCGGCGTCGACGAGGATGCGGCAGGCCGTCGCCGACAGCGAGTCGCGTTCCGTCTCGCTGAGGTCGTTGCGCAGGAAGCCGTGGTACAGCTTGTGCATCTGGACGCTGTCGACGACCGTCTCCTGGCCCGGTGAGGCCTCGTAGTCCAGTCGGACCGCCGTGGCCTCGGAGAGCCGGCGCAGCGCCGTGTGCCAGCCGATGGGGTCCGCGGCGAGGGCGGCCAGGTGCTGGGGCAGGTCCCGGGCCCGCGCGGATTGGATCAGCCGTACGGGGATGTTCTCCGGGGAGAAGAACACCAGCAGCTTCAGCAGCTCGGCGGCGTCCTCGGCCCGCTCCCGCAGCGTGTTCAGCGTTATCGACCAACTGGTCTGGAAACTCATCGAGTACTGCTCGCTCAGCCCGATGCCGACCTTGCTGGGTTCGCCGCGCCGGATCAGCGCGATGTAGTCCCGCGCGGGCATGGGGTTGGTGTCCAGCCAGGCGGTGGTCTGGGCGAGGATCAGCGGCAGGTCCTCGACCGCGTCCGCCAGGTCGTGCGCCTCCTGCCGGGTCAGCAGCGGGGCCCGGCGCAGCGCGTAGGCGATGCTCTCCTCGCGCAGGAACGGCTGGACCTGGATCTCCCGGGCGCGCCGGGCGGCCGACCAGTCGCGGGTGAGCGTGGTCAGCAGGACGTGTCCGCGGCCCTCGGGGATCAGGTCGTCGACCTGGTCCATGTAGTCGGCACCATCGAAGATCATCAGCCAGCGGCCGTACGGCCGTCCGGTGCGCAGTGCCTCGAGCACGGCCCGGATGCGGTCGCCGATCTCCTGGCCCACGGACAGCTCCAGCCGTGAGGCCAGCGAGGCGAGCTGTTCACGGGCGGTGCCCCGGTAGTTGGCGTTGATCCAGAAAACGACGTCGTACGCGTTGCCGAAACGGTGTGCGTACTCCTGGGCGATCTGGCTCTTGCCCACCCCGGAGATGCCGTACAGCGAACAGCGCGCGCCCTCGTCGCCGGCGCTGCTCAGCGCCTCGTGCAACTGCTCGAGCACCGGGTCGCGGCCGGTGAAACTGTCGTTGCGGCGGGGCACCTTGCGGATCGCCGGCGGGTCGTGGGGGAAGCGCGGTCCGGTCTCGTCCGTGCTCGCCGGCCCCGGCAGGGAGGGGTCGATGCCGAGCAGGCGCAGGATGCGCCGGCGTGCCTCCGTGGCGGCCAGGTCCCGCAGGTCGACGGGGCGCAGCGCGGCGATCGTCGGCGGAAGGGGATCGGTCGCCACGCTCACCGCGGCGAGCCGGCCGTCGTGGGAGGGCACCACCTCGCGCAGCGCGGCGGTCCACTCCTCCTTGGTGCGCGGGCCGAGCCGGAAGTACCAGTTGTCCAGCAGCAGGAGCACCCGTCCGGGCGCACGCAGCAGATCGAGCAACGCGTCGGTCAGCGAGCCCGACGAGCCCGGGTCCCAGCGCAGCGTGGTGGTCCGGTACCCCAGCCGCTCCAGCTGGTGTGAGATCCAGGCGGCCCACGGGCGGTTGAATCCGGCGTAGCTGATGGTGAAGTGCTCGCCCGGGGCGCTGGACCAGGCTTGCTCAGCCATTCAACCGTCTCCCTTGACGACCTCGCGTAAACGTGACATTCGACACGCACCCTAAAGCATCTGTCGCGGCTTCAGAAACATGCTGGTCATGGCGCGTTGCTCAGCCGGGCCGTGCCGGAAGCGCCGGTCGGCAGGACGTCGAGCAGCCGGTCCGCGATGTGCCGGATCAGCAGCTCGAGATCGGCGCAGTACACGGACGGGTGTCTGAATCCGCTGCCCGCCGCATAACGGTGGGCGTAGTTGCCGCCCCCGCACACGGCCATCACCGGGCAGTCGCGGCACCGCGGTGCGAGCGCGGCCGGACCGAGCTGGCGGGCGGCCACACCCGGGTGGTCCAGGGCGGCGTCGAAACTGTCCGTGAACACGTCCAGACCGGTCGCACTCGCCCCGTGATAGGCCGATTTCACCGAGTCCACCTGTTCGATGGTGCCGTCGGTGTCCACGATGACGGCCACCATCGGAGAGAGCCCCACCGCTTCGCTGCCGCTCGGCCGGCCCAGCAGCAGCCCGATGATCTCCTGGAAGATCCGCACCGGCGGGCCCGGCGGATCGGCGTCCCACCAGTGGTCGAAGACGGTGCGAAGCCACCGGCCGTACGGTGCGGGCCCGGCCGGACCGGCCGGGGGCGGACTGGACCAGTTGGCGTGCGGCAGCAGCAGGTCCAGGAACGGCGGGCGCAGGTCGCGCAGCGAGGTGAAGACCTCCACCGGGTCGCTGTACGGGTCGATGGTGCACAGGATCCCGGAGTAGCTGTCCGGCCGTTCCCGCAGCAGCTCCGCCGCCCGGGCGAGCGCGGGCCACGACGAGCGTCCGGCATGGTCGACGCGCCGGCGGTTCAGGGCGGCGCTGCCACCGTCCGCACTCAGACCCACCCGGATTCCGGCACCGGCGAGCCGCTCCAGCACCGGTCCGGTCAGCAGCACTCCGTTGGTCTGCACGGAGAGGTCCAGGTCCGTCCCGGCCGGGAGCGCGGCGCGCAGTGCCTCGGCGGCGCGCAGCAGCGGACCGGGTCCGGTCAGCAGGGGCTCCCCGCCGAAGAAGTCCGCTCGTATCCGCCGCAGTCGGTGCCGCCCGACGTGTTCCGCGATGCGCTCGGCGGTCCGGAGCACGGTGGCGTCCGCCATGTGCGCGGGCCGGTCCCGCCAGGTGGAGTCGGGACCCGCGTAGATGTAGCAGTAGGTGCAGGCCAGATTGCAGCGGCTGTGCATCTTCAGTACGAACTGCCGCAGCGGGACGGGGCGGGTTCCGGCCCGCCGCAGCGCGGGGACGTCCAGCAGGTCCACGGGCCAGGGAGCGGGTCGGCCCGGCGCGGGTCCGGCCTGCGCGACGGGGGACGGCACAGTGCTGCGGTCACGGGTCACGCTGCCACCCTTCCTACGGTCCGGGCCGGCCGCGGCGACCCGTCGGCCGGTGGCCGCGGCGTGGGTCTCACGGCGGACGTGCCGTTCCAGCATCGGTCAGCGTGCCGCTTGCCACCAGGTCAAATCCGGCTCATCACCGTTTCTGTCGTGGGGCGGGTCCGGGCGGCGAAGTGTCCTCGTGGTGTCGTCGTAGTGGGCCGCCGCCTCCCCGGGCGCCGGCCAGTGGTCGAGCAGATCGGCCACGACGGCGCGCAGCACCGGATGACCGGCCGTGGTCCGCAGCTGCCCGGGGTCGTACGCGGACAGGTCGGGCAGCGGTCGGTCCTGCGGTCGTGTCTCCGGCCCCGGCGGAGGACTCTGCACTCTGCACTCCTCAAGGGATGGTGTTCTGCTCGGAGTTGCCCACGTCGGGCGGTGCGGAAACGCCCGCACCGTCACGGCCGTGCCTCGAGCCATGTGATCCGGTCCATGGTGCGCCGGGCCTCCACGGTGTCCGTCGCGCCCAGCTCCTCCCACAGCGCGCGGGCCAGACGGTACGACTCCAGCGCCCGGACGGGTCCCGCCGTGCGCTCCAGGACCTCGCCGCGGCGGTGCCGGGCCCGGGCCGCCGTCAAGGTCTCCCCGGTGCCGGTGGCGGCCCGCAGATAGGCGGCGGAGGCCTGGGCGTAGTGGTGGAAGACACCGGTGCGCCGTGCCAGCAGGGCCTGGACGTCGCCCAGTTCGAGCCAGGCCTGTGCGGCGGTCTCGTCGTCGTCACGCGCGGCGAGGGTGAGGGTCCAGGCGGCCTCGTGCAGGTCGGCGAGCCCGCCCTGCCGTTCGTGCCGCAGACGCAGGGCGCGGCCGAACAGCAGGCGGCGGTGGCCCGCGCGCGGATCGTCGGAGCCGGTCTGCGCGATGGCCTCCCGCAGCAACTGCACAGCTCGCGCCGCCAGTTGAGCCGACCCGGGTTCCGACTCCGCACGTCTCAAAACCAGTTCGGCGGACTCGGTGAGCAGGCCCACGTGCCGGTGTGTGTCGGGCGGCACCAGCCGACGGGCCCGGGTGAAGGCCTCGTCGGCCACCCGGAGCGCGTCGGTGTCCCCGGTCCGGTCGTGGTGGTCGCGCCGGTTGCGGGCGACCAGGGTCAGACAGGCCGCCTCGGCCAGCGGGTCGGCGGCCTCCCGGGAGAGCGCGGCGGCCTCGGCCAGCAGCTCGTGCGCCTCGTCGCCGCCCTGCCCGTCGGGTGACACGGACAGCGCCTCCGCGAGGCCGGTCAGGGCGGCGGTCAGGCTGTCGTGGCGCGGGCCCGGATCGTTGCGCAGCCCCTCGACGGCGGTGGCGAGGTCGGCAGCGGCGCGCAGCGCGAAGGCGCGCTCGCCGCTCAGCCGGGCCAGGTCGAGCAGCACCCGGCCGCGGCTGAGCAGCAGGGCCGGCGGAACCCGGCCGGCGGGCCACAACCGGGCCTGCGCGGTCAGTGCCTCCTGCGCCTCCTCCAGCAGCGCCGGCTGAGGGCGGCGAGGAACGGCGGTGGACAGGGTGCGCAGTGCCTCGGCGAGCAGCAGGACACACGCCAGGCGGGGCTCGTCGCCGCCGTCCCGCGCCTCCTCCAGCGCGGTGAGGCAGCGCGCCGCGGTCTCCCGCAGCCCCTCCACGGCCTGCTCGGCACGCCCCGCGGCCAGCGCGGCCCGGGCGCGGGTGTCCAGGACCCGGGCGAGCGCGAGTGAGGTGCTCAGGCCGGGCTCCGCGGCGAGCGCGCCGCGCGCCGCCCGTTCGGCCTCGTCCAGCACGTCCTCACCGCCCCATTCCCGCCAGGTCTGCCGCAACGCGTCGGCGAGCCGGGCGAGGAGCGTCCCGGAGGCGCCGGAGTCGGCCGCCACCCGCAGCAGACGTACGGCGGCCAGCAGATCGCGGGGGGAATGTTCGCGCTCCCAGCGGTCGAGCAGGGTGTGGCCCAGCTCCCCGGCACCGGGCGCGGCGACCGTGTGACGCAGCAGCGCGGGCTCGGGTTCGAAGCGGCGCAGCACCTGTTCCGACACCCGGGCGAAGGGCTCGGGCACGGCGTCCGGACCGATCTCGGGGTCGGTGGCGACGTCCATGAGGTAGGCCACCGCGACGGCCGGGAAGTTGCGGGCGCTGCGGCCGAAGGCCTTCTCGACGTACAGCGAGCAGTGCTTGAGGACGAGGGCGGCCTCACCGGCGCTGAGCCGGCCGATGAGCAGGTCGCGGACGCCGGGCAGGAACTCGTACCACGGCTCGTCGTGGTACGCCCCCGGAGCCCCGGCGCCCTCCGGGCCGGGAGCCTGGACGACGAGGCCGCTGAGCAGCACCTCGGACAGCTCGGCGGGGCCGGTCTGCGGGAGCATGGCGCGCTGGACGAGCTGCATCACGGGCAGCGACAGCGGGGCCGCGGACAGATACACGGCGAGCTGGCGGCCGAGCGGCGAGGCGGACGCCTCGAACACGGCGAGCAGCTCGGCGGCGTCCCGCGCCGGGGCACCGGCCGGGCGGACCGGCCCGGTGCCCGGAGCTTTGCTGCCGGGGCCACCGGCGCCGGGGCCGCCGACCCAGGCGGCGGCCCCGCGCAGCCGGATCCCGGTGCTCCCGGTGACCAGCCGCGCCCACGTCGACAGGGCTCCGGGACTGGCGGCCAGCACCGGCACGGGCAGCGCGGCCGGGGCGCCGGCGTCCCGGGCCGTGCGGCGCGAGGGGGTGAACTCCAGAGGGCCGTACCCGCCGGGGCGGCGGCGCAGGGTGCCGGGCTCGGCCGGCAGCCGGGTGCGGGCCCACAACCGCTGCGACAGCGGCTGCAGGACGGCGAGCGGACCGCCGCGCACTCCCCGGTGCAGCAGCTCCCGCATCGCGGATCCCTGCCACAGCGGGCCCGCGCAGTCGCTGACGACCAGGGTCACCCGCCGTCCGCCGGGCTCCAGCAACTGCTCGGCGGGCACCCGGGGCGCACCGGGGCGCGGCAGCGTGCTCGCGGTCACGCCCGCACCGTCCGGGCGCAGATGGCGCACCGTCACACTGCGGAAGGCGCCCACCCATTCGCACACCTCCCGCAGCTCGTGCACCATCTGTTCCCACACGGTCATGGAGGGCGAGGAGTCCACGAGGAGCTGCAGGTCCGCCTCCCGGCCGTGGACCGGGCGCAGCACCGGCCACACCAGACCGCAGTCCGCCGCGCGGTCGGCGGTCGCCGTCTCGTCGACCTCACCGGGGCCGGGCACGGCCGACGGCCGGTAGCGCTGGAAGGGGCGCAGCGCGCGCTGCAGGGGAAGCAGCGAGGGGAAGGCGGACGGGGAGGGGACGATGACGTCCCGGCGCGGCGCGGTGCGCGCGGCGGCGCCGTCCCGTACGGGCAGCAGATCGGCCTCGGCGCGCCCGCGCCCGCCGTCCGCCACCGGATCCGGGGCCGGCGGCAGGACGGACCCGGTCCCCTCGGAGGGCCGCACGGCGACGCCGGTGATACGGCCGGCCCCGGCGGTGTCACCGGCCCCGGCCGTGTCACCGGCGTCACCGGGCGGCGGACCCGGCCGCGGGGTGAGGCGGCCGGCCAGCCACAGGGCGTCGGCCAGGCCCCGGGCGTCCAGGGACACACCGGCCGACCGTAAGCGGGCCACCAGGTCGGACAGTGGCCGGTGATCGTCTCCTGCGGTGCTGCCGGGCACGGGCGTTACCGGGTCCGGTCGAGGGGGCGCAGCAGTTCCGCCGTGAGCCGCTCGCGCGTATCCTCCTCGTCCGCCCAGCCCGCCTCGTCGATCAGGTGGATGGCGTTCAGCAACTGGTCGACCGCGCGCACGTCACCGGAGGAGCGGGACAGGAACGCGTCGATCAGCGACTCGTAACGCCCGGGGGCCTCCTCGCCGAAGTGCGCCCGCACCATACCGGCCAGTTGCTCCTTGTCGGGGCGGTCGAGCCGGAAGTGAATGCAGCGGCGCAGCAGGGGCGCGGGGAAGTCGCGCTCCCCGTTGCTGGTGAGGACCACGAACGGGAACGCCCGGCAGCGCACCTTGCCGCCGCGCACCGTCACCTTCGTGCCGTCGTCGCAGCGCACGTCCACCTCGGGCGCCCGTTCCGCGATCCGCTCCAGCTCCGGGATGACGAACTCGCCGTCCTCCAGCACGTTCAGCAGGTCGTTCGGCAGGTCGATGTCGCTCTTGTCCAGCTCGTCGATCAGCAGCACCCGCGGCCGTGCGGAGGGCAACAGGGCGGTGCCGAGCGGCCCCAGGCGGATGTAGGTGCCGATGTCCTGCGCACGCGGCGCGGTCGTCCCGTCCTGCTCCGGCGGGGCGGCGGGGCCGCGTTCGATCTGCAGGTCCTGCAGCCGGCCCAGCGCGTCGTACTGGTAGAGACCGTCGCGCAGGGTGGTGCGGCTGACGATGGGCCAGGTGAGGACCCGGCCGAGTCCGAGTTCGTGGGCGACGGAGTGGGCGAGCGTGCTCTTGCCGCTGCCGGGTTCGCCGGTCACCAGCAGCGGGCGGCGCAGATAGAGAGCCGCGTTGACCAGTTCCTGTTCCCGGGTGGTGGGACGGTGCAGGGCTCCCTGACGGCCGCGTACTCCGAGCCGGCGGGTGGAGGCGGCGTCCAGGGCCGGCGGGGGCGGCACGAGCGGGGCACCGTCGAAGTCCCGCCAGGGCGGCGGCGGAGGAAGCTCAGCGATCCCGTCGTGCGGGACCCCGGCCCCACGGTAGATCAGCCACTCGCTCACGTCGCTCTCCTCGTTTCCGGCAGTCCGGCGGTTGTCGTCGCAGGTCGGAACGGTGGGGCGGTCCCGTCCCGCCCCCAGCAGCCCCCGGGCAGGACACGACACCAAGACGGTACCCATTCGGGGCCGTGCTGACGACTCCCCCATCCGGCCACCACCGGAGTCATGAACGGGGTCATGAAGGCGGGAATTCTACTCGTGGCGGAGCGGGCGACGGCAGCGGATTCCCGGCATCGTCATAGAGCAGCACCACCCGCCCTGCCCAGGCCGCCTCGGCGTCCCCGTCCTGCGCGTTGCGTCTCAACTCGACAATTTTGTCAGGCAGTTCACGTATCGTCACGGCTTCCGGAGGCTGTCCCGCAGGGCGGCCGAGCAGATCGGACACCCGGGTGTGGAAGGTGTCGCACTCCTTTCCGCACGGCCCCGGCGGGTGTCCGTCCACCGACCAGACCGCCACCGCGTAGCCGCTCTCCAGCACGGTCGAGGCGGCCACGGAGCCGGGGCCCGAGTCGATCGCCAGGCACAGCACGGGGACCGCGCCGGCCGGCTGCTCACGCAGCGCGTCCAGACCGAGCCCCGACCCCTCACCGGACAGGCGTACGGTGTGCAGCCCGTGGGCGCGCGTGACCCCGTGCCAGCGCTTGTGCCAGCGGTGGCGGGCGTCCGCGCCGCGGTCGGCCGCCCAGGGGTCCGCGCCGCCGTCCCGGCGCGCGGCGTCCCGCACCACCACGGCACGGCCGAGACCGACCGGCGCACCGCGGGTGGCGAGCCAGTCGTGCACCGCGGTGCCCAGGTGCTCGGCCGGCAGGGCCACTTCGAGCCGGGCGGAGGAGCCGCCGGGGCCGTCGGCGTCCTCCAGCGCGTCGAGCAGATGCCGTTCGACCTTCCACACGGCCCGCTCGAAGGACAGCCCCCAGGGATCGTCCCCGGCCACGGCCGGTGTCCAGGACCCGCCCCCGTACCCCAGGCTGATGGTCCAGTCGAACACCGGGCCGCCGTCGTCGTACGGCACCGGCAGGAATTCGACCAGGACCGTCGAGGGCAGCGCCCGGGCGGCGGTGCCGAGCGCCTCCCTGTCCTCCGGGCCGAGTTCTCCCGAGCGCCACAACGCCCAGTCGCGCAGCGCCTCGACGTGCCGGGCGCTCTCGGTGTCACCGGTGTTCTGCAGCGTCCGGTCCTGCTCGGCCGCGATCAGCAGGGCGAAGTGCAGGAAGGCCCTCAACTCCCTTGTCGGATCCGGCGTGTAGAGCATGCCCTGGCCGTCCCGCCAGGTCGGCAGCCGAGGGCTGAACGCCCGGCCGGGCGTGCCGAGGGCCTCCGCCGTGATCCGGCCGACGACGGCCGGGCGGGGCGACGGCAGCGCCGCCAGCAGGTCCAGGACCCGCAGCCGGTCGAGCACGGTGCGCTTGCGGCCCGCGGCGGCCGGGAGTTTCAGCTGGACGTCGGCCCAGGTGCGCGTGGTGCCCTGGCCCGCCCGCTGCCGGTCGGCATGCCAGCGGTCGTGCAGCCGCATCAGCGCGTCGTAGGGCCGCGGGCCCAGATCCGGTGTGCCGGGGAGATGATGGGCGGAGGTGAGGGCGCGCAGCGCGGAGACCGGCACGGCGAGCACGGTGGTACCGGTGTCGCTGCGGGCCTTGACCACTCCCGACACCTCGCCCAGCTCCAGGTCGACCAGCGGGCCGCCGGAGATCCCCCGGGGCACCCGGGCGTCCGCGTCGAGCAGCAGTTGCTCGCGTTCCTGCCCGACGAGCCGGCAGCTGGCGTTCCAGTGCTCCGCCGCGGGCTGTCCGCCGTCCTGCCGGCCGAAGAGATGGGCCGCTCCGACCGGCACACCGGAACGGTCGGTCAGCCACACGCACGGCTGTGCCGGGATCTCCTCCAGCAGTCTCACCAGCGCGAGGTCGGGCTGGATGGCCAGCGCGGACGGCACGGAGGGTTCCTCCATGCCGTCCGTCCAGCGGGCCTGCGCCGCTGCCGTGGGCCCGGCCAGGTGGTAGGCGAGCCGGCCGCGGTAGGTCCGGCCGCCGTGGACGATCCCCAGTTCCTCGTCGGGCCCGGTGCCCCGGTGCCGGCCGTCCGCGTGCACCAGGACATGGGCGCAGGTGAGCACCCAGCCGGGCGCGACGAGGAAGCCGCTGCCCCAGCCGCGCGTCCGGGCGGCCCCGGGGCTGTCCGGACCGCGTACGCCCACGGTGGCCTCCCGCGCCAGGCGCCGGAGTTCGTCGAACTGCTCTCTGCCGACCGGCTCCCCGCTTCCGGCAGCGGCGGTCACCGGCCGGAGTCCCGCCAGGTGAGCGTGATCGACAGATTGCCCTTGGTCTCTCCGTCGGCGAGGAGCGCGACCGCCCTGCCGGGTTTGGCGGAGATCTCGACGCCGAAGGTGACGCTCCACTCGTCGGGCCGGGCCGCCGAGGCCGCCTCGCGTACGGAGGCGGCGACTCCGCCGACCAGATCCTTCAAGTCCTCGACCCGGGTGGTGACCTCGTCCCAGAGGCCGACGTCCTCCCACCGGGTGTCGTGGTCGTCGGTGCCGGGCTCGACCAGCGGTGACACCCTGGCCCGTATGCTGGTGCCGTCCGGCAGTGTGAGCGGCACGACGTTGTCCCCCATGACACACCCTCCCCCGATGTGACTGACGGCTTTTCAGGTTACCCGTCGGGGGCGTGCCCTGTCCGGTTCAGCGACAGTACTTGTCCCGGTGGGGGCGCTCGCCGGTGGCGAGGAAGCGGGAGACGGTGCGGTCGCCGCACGCGTTGCCGTCGGCCAGGTAGGAGTCGTGGCCCGTGGCGTTCACGATGACCATGACCGCCCGCCGGCCGAACGCCGCACGGAGTTTCAGCGCGCCACTGAGCGGGGTGGCGACGTCCCGTTCGTTCTGCACGAGGAGGATGCCGGACGGCCCCCGGTCGGTGATCCGCACCGGCGCCTCGCGGGGCTCGTACGGCCAGGCGGCGCACGGCAGCGCGTTGCGGGGCATACCGGCGGTGAGCGGGAACTTCGTCCGGCTCTCGGCGACGCCCTTCTCGTACACGGCGGCGGACCTGGGCCAGGCCACGTCGTTGCAGATGGTCCCGACGCCGACGGCGGTCACGTTCTGCAGCACCGGCTCGGGCGGGGCGGGCGGCGCGGGCGGTACGGTGCCCCGCCGGGCGGCCAGCATCAGCTGGGCGAGGGCCGGGTAACGGCTGGGCCGGTAGAGGCTGTCGAGCATGGTCTGGCGCAGGACGTTGCCGTTCAGCTCCCCGGGGTTGAAGCCGGGCCAGGGGATCGGTGCGCGGTCGAGGCGGGCGGCGAGCCGGAGGAACAGCGGACGGACCTCGGCGGCCGTCTCCGCCACCCGGTCCGGGTTGCCGGGCGCCGACGCCCACGCCGCGAAGTGCCAGAACGTGTCCTCGACTCCCTGCTCGTGCCCGGCGAGCCAGGCGCGGGCCACCCGGGCGGGGTCGGGGTCGTCGTTGCTGTCCAGCACGATCCGGTCCGTCCGGTGCGGGAACATCTGGCTGTAGACGGCTCCGACGTACGTCCCGTACGAGACACCCCACGCGGAGATCTTCCGCTCGCCCAGCGCGGCCCGGAGGCGGTCGAGGTCGCGGGCGTTGGCGCGCGTGCTGATGTGGCGGATCAGCTCACCGCCGTTGCGGACGCAGGTGGCCGCGATGCGCTCGGCGGTGGCCATGTTCCTGTCGATCGAGCCGTCCGGGGCGGGCCAGGGGCGCAGCTCGGAGGTGGCGAGGTCGGCGTATTCCAGCCCGCAGTCGACGGAGGTGGAGGGAGAGACGCCGCGGGGTGCGAAGCCGATCAGGTCGTACTGGTCCCGTACCTCCTGCGGCAGCTTCTGTCCCTTGCCGGAAGGGTCGCCGAGGCTGGAGCCGCCCGGTCCGCCGGGGATGAGGAAGAGGGCGCCGCGGCGGGACGCGGGGCTCTCCGCGGGGATGCGGGAGACGGCGAGGGAGATCCGCGGGCCGTCGGGATCGGCGTGGTCCATGGGGACCCGGAGGGTGGCGCATTCCTGGCGGGGGTTGGTGTTGGTGCCGGTGCCGGTGCCGGTGCCGGTCGTGCTCGCGCAGGGGCCCCAGGCGAGGGACGGCGGCCGGGGTGCGGGGTGGCCGGGTACGGCGCCGGCGGTCAGGGGCGGGAGCAGGGCGACGAGGAGGGCCGCGGGTACGGCGGTGAGGGCGAGGTTGCGTGATGGGGTCAGCGACATGCCCACGAGCCTCGCGGTGACTCGCCCTCGCCCCCATCCGGGCAACGGCCGTGTTTCTGCGGGGGTTTACCCCAGGGCGCGCTGACAGGTGGCCGTCGGGCCGCTCGCTTCTTTGTCAGTGTCGTGCTTCCGCGGGCCGCGTCAAGGGCGCTGCGTTCCGCTGCGCTGCACTCCGCGTCGCCTTCGGCGATGGGCCTGCGGCCCACCCTTGACCCGGCCCGCTCCAGCACGGGGGAGAAGCGAGCGAGCGGCCGGAGGAAAGCGAGGGCCAGGCACGCTTGCGGTGTGAGGTGGGTTGCGTGGTGGGCGGGGTGCGCGGTGCGCGTTCGCGTCTCGCCTGCACGCCGGGTCGGCTAAGCGGTGAACGGTGAGTGGGTGGTACGGCACACGCGCCGGGAAGACGGGGGCACGCCGGGTCGGCTCAGCGGCCGACGGTGGGCGGGGGCAGGGACGCGCTCGCGCCCAGCAAGCACGCCGGGCCGGCTCAGCGGCGAACGCCTGGTGGGGAGCGAGGGCAGGGGCGCACCCGCGTCTCGCCTGCACGCCGGGCCGGCACAGCGGCTTGCGGCGGGTGAGGGCCGGGAGCGCGGCCATGCCTCGCCTGCACGCCGGGTTGGCTTGGCGGCGAATGGCCGGTGGCCGGTGGACGGTGAAGCGGGGTGGGGTGGGGTGGGGTGGGCACGGAAGGTAGAGGGGACCAGGGGGGCTTCTGAAAACCGTGAACACTTTGGCTCCAAGTGTTCACGGTTTTCGAAGGGGGGTCCGACCCCTACCCCCTTCTTGGGTCTCGGATGGGGTGGGTGACGGGATGATTGGAGCCTTTCTCCATCGGACGGGAGGAAAGCAGGAGGTGGAGGCGACGAGCGGGGCGAAGGGATGGAGAAAGGCTCCAATCACATCCCTCGGCCATCTTCTGGCCCGCTTCGGCCTTCCTCGGCCGCGCTCCTCGGCCATCTCCTGGCCCCCTTCGGTCCTCCTCCTGCCCCTTTCGGTCCTCCTCCTGCCCTCCTCGGCCGCACCCCTTTGCCATGCTCCTCGGCTACGACCCCGCGGGTACGCCCTGCACCTTGGTGCCGCTCGGTGAGCCTTTCTCGGCTTGGCCGCCCCACTCGGCGTTCGCCGCTGAGCCGGCCCGGCGTGCAGGCGAGGCGCGAGCGCGTCCGTGAACGCCGCCGGCCTGGAAGCAGACGGTAGGCCGCAGGCGTGCCCGGGCCCCCGCTTTCCTCCGGCCGCTCGCTCGCTTCTCTCCCGTGCTGGAGCGGGCCGGGTCAAGGGTGGGCCGCAGGCCCATCGCCGAAGGCGACGCGGAGTGGAGCGCAGCGGAACGCAGCGCCCTTGACGCGGCCCGCGGAAGCACGACACTGACAAAGAAGCGAGTGGCCCAACGGCGCGTGCGAACCCCGTCCGGGGAAGCGCCCCGGCCTACGGTCACGCCCCGGCCGGCGTCCAGTACGGCCCCTCGGTCGCCTTCAGCCGCTGCAGGGCTGTCAGTCGTACCGTGAACACCACGGCGGCCCCGGTGGCGGCCACGTACAGGAGGTCGACGGCGAGGTACAGCGTCACGGCGTCGCTGATCCCGGCGAGCGAGTCGGCCTTGTCGAAGCGCGCGGCGGCGTACCGGCCGAGCAGGGTCGTCCCGGCGAACAGGCCCCACCACAGGTTCACCGGCCACATCGGCACGCGGCGCGTCTCCCCCTCGGTCGGCAGCGGTGAGCAGGCCCCCCACATGTCGACCGCGACGCGGTACGGCAGCCACAGGTTGGCCACGGGGATGAACCACGCACCGATCGCCCACCCCTGCCCCATGCGGAACCGGTCCGGTGCCATGAGCCCGGTGCGGCGGCGCATCAGGAAGAACCAGGTGATGAAGAGCACCGCGCAGAGCAGGGTCGTGGACACCTGGACCTGACCCGCCCTCTCGTACAGCGAGTACGCGGAGTCCAGGTTCGCGGCGGTCGCGGCGGTCACGTCACCGTCGACCACCGTGTGGAGCCGGACACCGGCGTACACGGCGAACAGGTCGCCGAGCGCTGCGGCCGCGAACGCCGCCACCACGGCGGCGAGGAGGCCGCGCGAGGCGAGCGGCACGCTGCTGGGCAACGGGGAAGAGGAAGGGGGAGGTAGGCGAAGCCCACCAGTGGATGCGAACATGACGACGGCCCCCCACGGGCGGTAGGACAACAATCACCCGCGGAAGATCGCGCGCGGACGCACGATATGCCGGACGGCGGAAGCCCGTCCAGAACAATTCGCCGTCAGACGCCGCCTACGAACTCCGTCCAGGCGGCCGACCCGACGACGACCACCGGTCCGTCGGCCACCTTGCTGTCCCGGACGGGGACGACGCCGGTGAGCCCGGCGGCGACTTCGACGCAGGCCTCGCCGCCGTCGCCGCCGCTGTGGGTGCTCTTGCGCCAGTGGGCGGCGCCGGGGAAGTCGTAGGCGACTTCGAGGCAGCTGCCTCCGTTGCCGTCGCTGTAGGTGGCCTTGCGCCAGTGAGCGTTGCTCAGGTCGTACTCGCGCATCGTCTGTGGTCCTTCGCGGCCGATTCGATCAGGGCCAGGGACGCCTCAGGGGACAGCGCGGCGGCCCTGAGCAGATCGTATGCCGAGTGTGTTCGCTTCACCACGGCCGGATCGTCGAGCAGGTTCCCCGAATACACGGCTTCTGTATAGGCCGTTGGCGGTGCGTCCTCGAACTCCATGAGCACCGTCATCCCGTTCATGAGCGCGTACGCTCCCGCCGCGTACGGCAGCACCTGCATGATCACCGTCCGTAGCCGCGCGAGGGTGACCACGTGCTCCAACTGCTCGGCCATGACGGTGGGCCCGCCGACGGGAACGCGGAGCACATTTTCGTGCAGGATCACCCAGTACACGGGGCGCGTGGCGTCCTTGAGGATCCGGGTCCGTTCGACCCGACCGGACACCTTCTCCTCGATGAACTCGTCCGGCGCGAGCGGATTCATCGCCAGCGTTACAGCGCGCGCGTACGCCGGAGTTTGGAGGAGTCCCGGCACCAGCGTGGGCGCGAACTCGGAGATGTTCGTCGCCAGCGCTTCCAGCTCCGCCGCCTTCGCGAAGTAATCCGCATACCGCCGATCGTCAATCAGCTTCCTGCACAGTCGCTCGAAAATACCGTCGGTTTGCAGCGCGTCGTCGATCCGCTGCACCACATCCAATTGTGGTTTCCGAATCGCCTGTTCGAACTGGCCGATGTAGCCGCCGGAAACAAACACCCGCGTACCCAGCTTCACCTGCGTGAACCCCGCGTCCTCGCGCCGTCGCTTCAGTTCCGCGCCGAAGAACTCCCACGCCGCCTGGCGCGAACCGTTGGCCATAACCAACCCCCTTGTGCTGACCCGCGCTTGTAGCGCACAGCCTCCTGACGAGTGTAGGCGTGACACGGCATTCTTGAGGCGCGAAGAATGAAACCGGAAAGGCGAGGGGATCACCGTGGAGGCACGACACTCGGCGCTCTGCGCCGAAGAAGCGGAGGAAGTGGTGAAGGAATTGCGGGCGGCACTCGCGAAGGCCGGAATTTCCCTGCCGTCACTGGGGCTGGACCCGGTGAGTCTTGCGCGGGAGGCGCCCTGTCCGCTCGTCGAATTGGGGCGGTGCTCCGTGGAGACCGCGCGGCGGATCGCGGCGGCGGTGGTGAGGTGAAACCGCCCGTCGGCGCGTATGTCGTGGACACCCGGACCGAGCGGATCGGCGTCGTCATGGGGCATGAGGGGCCCTACGTCCAGCTGAGACCGTACGGCGGTGGCCGGGAGTGGGACGCCGACCCCGGTGCGGTACGCCACGCCACGCCCGCCGAGCGGCTGCGCGCGGCGACGGCGTACGCCAATGCCCGGAGCCGGGGGGAGGTGCCGTGAACGTGGGCGACAATGGATGCCATGAGTCTGTTCCGCGACGACGGCATCGTGCTGCGCACCCAGAAGCTGGGTGAAGCGGACCGGATCATCACACTGCTCACGCGCGGTCACGGGCGGGTACGCGCGGTGGCGAGGGGCGTGCGCCGGACGAAGTCGAAGTTCGGTGCGCGTCTCGAACCGTTCTCGCACGTGGACGTGCAGTTCTTCTCTAAGGGGAGCGAGCTGATCGGGCGCGGGCTGCCGCTGTGTACGCAGAGCGAGACGATCGCGCCTTACGGTGGCGGGATCGTCACCGACTACGCGCGCTACACCGCGGGGACGGCCATGCTGGAGACCGCCGAGCGGTTCACCGACCACGAGGGCGAGCCGGCGGTGCAGCAGTACCTGCTGCTGGTCGGGGCCCTGCGGACGCTCGCCCGGGGCGAGCACGCGCCGCATCTCGTGCTCGACGCGTTCCTGCTGCGCTCCCTCGCGGTCAACGGGTACGCGCCCAGCTTCACCGACTGCGCGAAGTGCGGCATGCCCGGGCCGAACCGGTTCTTCTCGGTCGCGTCCGGCGGTTCCGTCTGCGTCGACTGCCGGGTGCCCGGCAGCGTCGTACCCTCACCGCAGGCCCTGGGACTCCTCGGAGCGCTGCTTACGGGAGACTGGGAGACCGCGGACGCGTGCGAGGCGCGGTACGTCCGGGAGGGGAGCGGGCTGGTGTCCGCCTACCTGCACTGGCATCTGGAGCGCGGGCTGCGCTCGCTGAGGTACGTCGAGAAGTAGGCACGAGGAGACGAGAGACACATGGCCGTACGCGGGTTCCTGGGGCGTCAGCACCGGGAGTACAGGACGCCGGAACCGCACCCGTCCGGCGCGCGGCCTCCGAAGATCCCCGGGGAGCTGGTCCCGAAGCATGTGGCGATCGTCATGGACGGCAACGGGCGGTGGGCGAAGGAGCGGGGTCTGCCGCGTACCGAGGGGCACAAGGTCGGCGCCGAGCGGGTGCTGGACGTGCTCCAGGGCGGGGTCGAGATGGGCGTGGGCGCGATCTCGCTGTACGCCTTCTCCACCGAGAACTGGAAGCGGTCGCCGGACGAGGTGCGCTTCCTGATGAACTTCAACCGGGACTTCATCCGCAAGACGCGTGACACCCTCGACGAACTCGGCATCCGGGTGCGCTGGGTCGGGCGGATGCCCAAGCTGTGGAAGTCGGTGGCCAAGGAGCTCCAGGTCGCCCAGGAGCAGACGAAGGACAACGACCGGCTGACGCTGTACTTCTGCATGAACTACGGCGGGCGGGCGGAGATCGCCGATGCCGCGCAGGCGCTCGCGGAGGACGTGAAGGCCGGGCGGCTCGACCCGTCGAAGGTCAACGAGAAGACGCTGCAGAGGTACATGTACTACCCGGACATGCCGGACGTGGACCTGTTCCTGCGGCCGAGCGGTGAGCAGCGCACGTCCAACTACCTGCTGTGGCAGAGCGCGTACGCCGAGATGGTCTTCCAGGACGTGCTGTGGCCGGACTTCGACCGCCGTGACCTGTGGCGGGCGTGTCTGGAGTTCGCCTCCCGGGACCGGCGGTTCGGCGGGGCGATCCCGAACGAGGAGCTGCTGGCCATGGAGGGGCGGTCGGAGGCTGCCGAGTAGGCGCTCGGTGCAAGGGCCGGGCGGGGCGGGTTGGACTGCCCGGCCCTTGCGGGGTGCTTCTCCCCGCTCTCGGCTTCTCCCCGCTCTCGGCTTCTCCCCGCTCTCGGCTTCTCCCCGCTCTCGGCTTCGCTCGAGCAGGAGGGACCCCATGAGCAGGAGGGACCCCATGAGCAGGAGGGACCCCCACCGCCCACCCGTGCCGCTGGGGGGAGGCACGATTGCCCGCAGTTACGAGGCGGCGGCGCAGTCCGCGCACGTGCCGAAGATCTCCACCGTGTGGGCCACGTTGACGTAGCCGTGTTCGGCGGCGATGGCCTCGGCCCACTTCTCCACGGCCGGGCCCTCCACCTCCACCGCCTTGCCGCAGCTGCGGCAGACCAGGTGGTGGTGGTGGTCGCCGGTGGAGCAGCGGCGGTAGACGGACTCGCCGTCGGCGGTGCGCAGGACGTCGACCTCGCCCGCGTCGGCGAGGGACTGAAGGGTGCGGTAGACCGTGGTCAGACCGACGGAGTCGCCCTTGTGCTTGAGCATGTCGTGGAGGTCCTGCGCACTGCGGAACTCGTCGACCTCCTGAAGGCAGGCCGCCACAGCGGCACGCTGCCGGGTGGAGCGGCCCTTCACGGGCGGTCCTGCGGTCGTCACGGGGATGCCTCCTCAGATCTGGCCTCTGCCCGGGCCATTGTGCCAGTCCGGGCGGAGGGCAGTCAGGCGCCGACCGTGTCGCCGGCCTTGCGGCCGGCCGGAATGGCGCACTCGGCGGGGTCGCCGCCGGGTTGTGCGGCGGCCAGTGCCCGGGCGCGGCGGCGGGCCAGCGGGGTGGCCAGCGCGGTCAGCGCGATGAACGCGGCGATGGTCAGCAGCACGATCGTCGCGCCGGGCGGCACGTCCTGGTAGTACGAGGTGACCGTGCCGCCGATGGTCACGCTCACGCCGATCGCGACGGCGATGGCGAAGGTCGCGGCGAAGCTGCGGGTGAGTTGCTGCGCCGCCGCGACGGGCACCACCATGAGCGCGCTCACCAGCAGCAGGCCGACCACGCGCATCGCGACGGAGACGGTCACCGCCGCCGTGATCGCCGTGAGCAGGTTGAGGAACCGCACCGGCAGGCCCGTCACCCGGGCGAACTCCTCGTCCTGGCTGACCGCGAACAGCTGCCGGCGCAGACCGACGGTGATCAGGACCACGAACGCGGCCAGCAGGCAGATCGCGGTCACGTCGGACTCGGAGACCGTGGACAGGGAGCCGAAGAGGAACGAGGAGAGGTTCGTGGTGGAGCCGCCGGGGGCGAGGTTGATGAACATCACGCCGCCGGCCATACCGCCGTAGAAGAGCATCGCGAGGGCGATGTCGCCGCGGGTCCTGGCGTACCAGCGGACCAGTTCCATGAAGACGGCGCCGAGGACGGAGACGAGGGTCGCCATCCACACCGGGGACCAGGAGAGCAGGAAGCCGAGGCCGACACCCGTCATCGCCACGTGGCCGATGCCGTCGCCCATCAGGGCCTGGCGGCGCTGGACCAGGTAGATGCCGACCGCGGGGGCGGTGATGCCGACCAGGACGGCGGCGAGCAGCGCCCGCTGCATGAAGGCGTAGTCGAGGATCTCCATCAGCTCAGCAGTCCCGTGCGAATCGGTTCGGCGCCCGCCGGTGCGTGCGGGTGTACGTGGTCGTGGCCGGGCAGCGCGTGCTGGCCGACCGCCTTGGGGGGCGGGCCGTCGTGCAGGACGCAGCCGTCGCGCAGGACGACCGCTCGGTCGATCAAGGGCTCCAGGGGGCCCAGTTCGTGCAGGACGAGGAGGACCGTGGCGCCCTCGGAGACCTGGTGCCTCAAGGTCTCCGCGAGGACCTCCTGGCTGGCCAGGTCGACGCCCGCCATCGGCTCGTCCATGATCAGGAGTTCGGGGGCGGCGGCGAGCGCGCGGGCGATCAGGACCCGCTGGTGCTGGCCGCCGGAGAGGGCGTCGACGGAGTCCTTCGCCCGGTCCGCCATGCCGACCAGGTCCAGGGCGTGGCGTACGGCCTCGCGGTCGGCCCTGCGGAAGAGGCCGAAGCGGGTGCGGGCCAGGCGGCCCGAGGAGACGACCTCGGTGACCGTGGCGGGCACGCCGCCGGCGGCGGTGGTGCGCTGCGGGACGTAGCCCACGCGCGCCCAGTCGCGGAACCGGCGTTGCGGGGTGCCGAACAGCTCGATCTCGCCGGCGCCGACCGGTACCTGGCCGATGACGCTGCGCACGGCCGTCGACTTGCCGGAGCCGTTGGCGCCGAGCAGGGCGACGACCTCACCGCGGCGCACGGTGAGGTCGATGCCGCGCAGGACGGGGCGCGAGCCCAGCTCGGCGCGGACGCCGCGCAGGGAAATGACGGGCTCGGTCGTCATGCCGTCCTCCGGTGGTTCGTCGGTCACTTGGCTCCCAGAGCCGTCCGCAGGGCCTTGAGGTTGGCCTCCATGACCTGGAAGTAGTCGTCGCCGCGGGACTTGTCGGTGATGCCCTCGAGCGGGTCGAGGACGTCCGTTTTCAGTCCGGCGTCGCCGGCGAGGGTCTTGGCGGTCTTGTCGCTGACGAGCGTCTCGTAGAACACGGTGGTGACGCCGTCGGCCTTCGCCATCTTCTCAAGTTCCTTCACGCGCGCCCCGCTGGGCTCGGACTCGGGGTCCAGGCCGCTGATGGCCTCCTCGGTCAGGCCGTAGCGTTCGGCGAGGTAGCCGAAGGCGGAGTGCGTGGTGATGAAGACGTCGGTCTTCTTGTCCGCGAGGCCGGTCTCGAACTTCTTGTCGAGGTCGTTCAGCTTGCCGACCAGGGCCTCGGTGTTCTTCTTGTAGTCGGCGGCGTGGTCGGGATCGGCCTTCTCGAAGGCCTTGCCGACACCCTCGGCGACCTCGGCGTACTTGACCGGGTCGAGCCAGATGTGGGGGTCCTTGCCGCCCTCGTGCTCGTGGCCGTGCTCCTCCTCCGCGGCGTGCTCCTCCTCCGCGGCGTGCTCGCCCTCGGCGTGCTCGTCGGCGTGCTCCTCCGCGTGCTCCTCCGCGTGCTCCTCCGCGTGGTCGCCGGCCTCGGTGCCGTGCTCCTCCAGGGAGGTCAGGGTCGCCGCGTCGATCTTCGTCCTGACCTCGGACTGGCCGATGGCCTCGTCGACGGTGGGCTGGAGGCCCCCGAGGTAGAGGGCCGCGTCGGACTCCTGGAGCTGCGCGGTCTGCTTGGCGCTGATCTCCAGGTCGTGCGGCTCCTGGCCGGGCTCGGTGAGACTGGTGACGGCGACGTGCTCGCCGCCGATCTGCTCGGCGAGGAAGGCCATCGGGTAGAACGACGCGACGACGTCGAACTTGTCGGTGTTGCCCGCGGCGGCACTGTCGGAGGAGCAGGCGGAGAGGGTGCCGATACCGAGGGCGGTGACCGCGGCCAGCGCGGCCGCGGATATGTGGTGTCGTCGTACGTTCATGACACTCATTTTCAACAAATATGGAAACCGTTGTCAACAAAGCACGTGAGCGGGCTGCAGGGGGCACCGAATTGGTCGCGGGGCAGGCGGCGCCGGTAGCCTGAGGGCTTCGCTGGAAGCAATCTCGCTTCGTCGCCCGTCGTCGTAATGAAGAGAGCACCGTGGCCGCCGACAAGATCGACACCATCGTCAGCCTGAGCAAGCGCCGTGGCTTCGTATTCCCCAGTAGTGAGATCTACGGCGGCACGAAGGCCGCCTGGGACTACGGACCGCTGGGTGTCGAGCTCAAGGAGAACCTGAAGCGCCAGTGGTGGCGCTACATGGTCACCTCGCGCGAGGACGTGGTCGGTATCGACTCGTCCGTGATCCTGGCCCCGGACGTGTGGGTCGCCTCCGGCCACGTCGCCACCTTCACGGACCCGCTGACCGAGTGCACCTCCTGCCACAAGCGGTTCCGCGCGGACCACCTGGAGGAGGCGTACGAGGAGAAGAAGGGCCACGCTCCCACGAGCGGCCTCGCCGACCTCAACTGCCCCAACTGCGGCAACAAGGGCACCTTCACCGAGCCCAAGCAGTTCTCGGGCCTGCTCTCCACCCACCTCGGCCCGACGCAGGACTCCGGCTCCATCGCCTATCTGCGCCCCGAGACCGCCCAGGGCATCTTCACCAACTTCGCCCAGGTGCAGGTCGCTTCGCGCAAGAAGCCGCCGTTCGGCATCGCCCAGATGGGCAAGTCCTTCCGCAACGAGATCACGCCCGGCAACTTCATCTTCCGCACCCGCGAGTTCGAGCAGATGGAGATGGAGTTCTTCGTCAAGCCGGGCGAGGACGAGAAGTGGCAGGAGTACTGGATGGAGCAGCGCTGGAACTGGTACACCGGTCTCGGCCTGCGCGAGGAGAACATGCGGTGGTACGACCACCCGCAGGAGAAGCTCTCCCACTACTCCAAGCGCACCGCCGACATCGAGTACCGCTTCCAGTTCGGCGGCAGTGAGTGGGGCGAGCTGGAGGGCGTCGCCAACCGCACCGACTACGATCTCGGCGCCCACTCCAAGGCCTCCGGCCAGGACCTCGCCTACTACGACCAGGAGGCCGGCGAGCGCTGGACGCCGTACGTCATCGAGCCGGCGGCCGGTGTCGGCCGGGCGATGCTCGCCTTCCTGCTCGACGCCTACGTCGAGGACGAGGCGCCCAACGCCAAGGGCAAGATGGAGAAGCGGACCGTGCTGCGGCTCGACCACCGCCTCGCGCCGGTGAAGGTCGCGGTGCTCCCGCTGTCCCGGAACGCGGAGCTGTCGCCGAAGGCCAAGGGCCTGGCGCAGGCGCTGCGGCAGAACTGGAACATCGAGTTCGACGACGCCGGCGCGATCGGCCGCCGCTACCGCCGCCAGGACGAGATCGGTACGCCGTTCTGCGTGACCGTCGACTTCGACACGCTGGACGACAACGCGGTGACCGTGCGCGAGCGCGACACCATGAAGCAGGAACGTGTGTCGCTGGACCAGATCGAGGGGTACCTGGCGGCCCGCCTGATCGGCGCCTAGTCGCTTCGCGGACTGTACCGAGGCCCCCGGTCCGGATCACTCAGTGGTCGGGCACCGGGGGCCTCGTCGTAGTCGCCTGCCGGTTCGACGGGTCCACCGTCGCCTGGTGCGCCTCCGTCAGATGCTCCTGTGCCTTGAGCCACGGCAGGAACTGGGCGCCTCTGCGCCAGCCGCACGTCTCACATCGGATCGTCCGCTGGATGCCCGTGCGTTGGACGCGCACGACGTGTTCGCGGCCGTGCAGGTCCCAGCGGCTGACCTTGCTCGTGTCGATCTGCGGCATGATGCCTCCGGCAGTCCGCGTCGGGTGTCGCCGTTCTTGTGCCCCCGTTCGGGGACGACAAGGAGTGTGCGGCAAAAGCAACATCGACAGGGGGGGCCGGTGGGGTCTGTGCCGGGGCGTTCGCGCGGCCCGGCGCCTGCGGCGGTCGACGCGGGGGGAGACGGGCGGGGCGACGTCGGGGGCCGTGTCGTCCCGGCTCACGATCAGCGGGCTCGTGCGGCGGATCGCGAGCACCGGCACGCGTCGGCCGTGGCCGGGCCCGGGCATGGGGGCCGTCGTCCGCGCATGCCGATGGTGCGGTGGGCCGACGACCGTTGCGCGATCTCCGTACGGCGGCGTACCGGGTGCCCCGTGGAGTGCGGGACAATGGGGGAATGTCCACGCCCACGCCCACCCTGAACACGGCCTCGCACACGACCCTGCGCATCGGCCCGTACGCGGCTGTGCCGCCCGTCGTGCTCGCCCCCATGGCCGGGATCACCAACGCGCCCTTCCGCACCCTGTGCAGGGAGTTCAGCGGCGGCAAGGGCCTGTTCGTCAGCGAGATGATCACCACCCGGGCGCTGGTCGAACGCAACGACAAGACCATGCAGCTGATCAGGTTCGACGAGAGCGAGAAGCCGCGCTCCATCCAGCTGTACGGCGTCGACCCGGCGACCGTGGGCAAGGCCGTCCGCATGATCGCGGAGGAGGGCCTCGCCGACCACATCGACCTCAACTTCGGCTGCCCGGTCCCCAAGGTGACCCGCAAAGGCGGCGGTTCGGCCCTCCCGTACAAGCGGAACCTGCTGCGCTCCATCCTGCGCGAGGCGGTCGGCGGGGCCGGGGACCTGCCGGTGACGATGAAGATGCGCAAGGGCATCGACGACGACCACCTGACCTACCTGGACGCCGGCCGGATCGCCGTCGAGGAGGGCGTGACCGCCATCGCGCTGCACGGCCGCACCGCCGCCCAGCACTACGGCGGCACCGCCGACTGGGACGCCATCGCCCGGCTGAAGGAGCACGTCCCGGAGATCCCGGTGCTCGGCAACGGCGACATCTGGTCGGCCCAGGACGCGCTCAGGATGGTGCGCGAGACCGGCTGCGACGGGGTGGTCGTGGGCCGCGGCTGTCTGGGGCGGCCGTGGCTGTTCGCGGATCTGGTGGCCGCCTTCGAGGGGCGCACCCAGGACCTCGCGCGACCCACCCTGCGCGAGGTCGCCGACGTCATGGTCCGGCACGCCACGCTGCTGGGGGAGTGGATCGGCGACGAGTCGCGCGGGGTGATCGACTTCCGCAAGCACGTCGCCTGGTACCTGAAGGGCTTCGCGGTCGGCTCGGAGATGCGCAAGCGGCTCGCGATCACCTCCTCGCTGGAGGAGTTGCGGGCCGGCCTCGACGAGCTGGACCTCGGCCAGCCCTGGCCGGCCGGCGCCGACGGGCCCCGCGGCCGTACGTCCGGCAACAACCGGGTGGTGCTGCCGGACGGCTGGCTGAAGGACCCGTACGACTGCGCCGGCGTCGGCGAGGACGCGGAACTGGACACCTCCGGCGGCTGATCGGCCCTCGGTGGGGCGCGGGACGGAGCCGCGGGCCGTCAGGAAGCGGTCGCGGGCCGAGCTCGTCCGCCACACGGGCGCGTCCTTCGTGAACGCCGCCTCGCGGCCGGGTGACCCACGCCGTCCCCGCGCCCCGGTGATCGCCTCCGCCGGGGTCCGGGTGAACCCGGCCGGGCCGGAGAGCCGGGGGCGGCGTTCGGCATCAGGAGGGCGCCGACGAGGGCGGCGGCGAGGGCGTGCAGCGTCCGGCGGAGGGTGCGGGCGGCGACGGGGTGCGCGTCGCGCGCGTCGCGCAGGCGTGCGAGGACAGGCCACCCGGAGGCCCCTTCCGTACCGGCTCCGGTGGGAGGCGGACCCGGCGTGGGGGTCCGGGTCCGCCGTCGTTCCGTACGGGCGGGATGAACGGCGCGTTCATCCGACCGGCGGGTTTCGGGTGCCGGGACCGGTCCGCATGGTGGAATCCGGCTCGCTGTGGCAGCGTGATTCTCGCCACCCTTGATAAGGGTTGCGCTCAGATGAGCGGATCTTGAGCGGCTGCACTTCTCAAAGGGTGGCACTGAGTGCCACCCTTTGATCGTTCAGCGAGCGAAATCAAACGTGGAGATTGTCGCTCATGTGAGCGCACGAGGGGTCGCCGGGAAGGTTGGTGTGTTCAAGAAATGAAAACACTCGGCCGTCATGGCTTGCCAGGCTTTGACTTTCGATCCGCTGGCGGACGAGTGGTTACAGGCGCATGACGCACAAGTGGACGTACCCAAATGCCTTTGATCTGGGTACATTCCTCGCCGTCAGGGCAGCCACCGCGTCCTCGAGGAGTCGAGACCCGTGTCGGAAAACAAAGATCCCCACGTAGCGAAGTTCGTTTACGACTTCACCGAGGGCAACAAGGACCTGAAGGACCTGCTCGGCGGCAAGGGCGCCAACCTCGCCGAGATGACCAACCTGGGCCTTCCCGTCCCGCCCGGCTTCACCATCACCACCGAGGCCTGCAAGACCTACCTCGACAGTGGCGAGGAGCCGGCGGCACTGCGTGACGAGGTGAGTGCGCACCTCGACGCCCTCGAAGCGACCATGGGCAAGAAGCTCGGCCAGGCCGACAACCCCCTCCTCGTGTCGGTCCGCTCCGGGGCGAAGTTCTCCATGCCGGGCATGATGGACACCGTCCTCAACATCGGTCTGTCCGACAAGTCCGTGCAGGGCCTCGCCCGGCAGGCCGGCGACGACCGGTTCGCCTGGGACTCCTACCGGCGCCTCATCCAGATGTTCGGCAAGACCGTCCTCGGCGTCGACGGCGAGCTGTTCGAGGACGCGCTGGAGGCGGCGAAGGCGGCCAAGAAGGTCACCGTCGACACCGAGCTGGAGGCCGCCGACCTCAAGAAGCTCGTCACCAAGTTCAAGAAGATCGTCAAGACCGAGGCCGGCCGGGACTTCCCGCAGGACCCGCGCGAGCAGATGGACCTCGCCATCAAGGCGGTCTTCGACTCCTGGAACGGCGACCGCGCCAAGCTCTACCGCCGCCAGGAGCGCATCCCGCACGACCTGGGCACCGCCGTCAACGTCTGCTCCATGGTCTTCGGCAACCTCGGTCCGGACTCCGGCACGGGTGTCGCGTTCACGAGGGACCCCGCCAGTGGCCACCAGGGCGTCTACGGCGACTACCTGCAGAACGCGCAGGGCGAGGACGTGGTCGCGGGCATCCGCAACACCGTGCCGCTCGCGGAGCTGGAGTCGATCGACAAGAAGTCGTACGACCAGCTCATGCAGATCATGGAGACCCTGGAGAACCACTACAAGGACCTCTGCGACATCGAGTTCACCATCGAGCGCGGCCAGCTGTGGATGCTCCAGACCCGCGTCGGCAAGCGCACGGCGGGCGCGGCCTTCCGCATCGCCACCCAGCTGGTGGACCAGGGCCTGATCGACGAGGCCGAGGCGCTCGCCCGCGTCAACGGCGCCCAGCTCGCCCAGCTGATGTTCCCGCGCTTCGACGAGGACGCGAAGGTGGAACAGGTCGGACGCGGCATCGCGGCCTCCCCGGGCGCCGCGGTCGGCAAGGCGGTCTTCGACTCCTACACCGCCGTGAAGTGGTCGCGTTCCGGCGAGAAGGTCATCCTGATCCGCCGCGAGACCAACCCCGACGACCTGGACGGCATGATCGCCGCCGAGGGCATCCTCACCTCGCGCGGCGGCAAGACCTCCCACGCGGCCGTCGTCGCACGCGGCATGGGCAAGACCTGTGTGTGCGGCGCGGAGGAGCTGGAGGTCGACACCAAGCGCCGCCGGATGACGGTCCCCGGCGGGCACGTGGTCGAGGAGGGCGACGTCGTCTCCATCGACGGCTCGTCCGGCAAGGTCTACCTGGGCGAGGTCCCGGTCGTCCCCTCCCCGGTCGTGGAGTACTTCGAGGGCCGGATGCACCCGGGCGCCGACGACGCCGACGAGCTGGTCGAGGCCGTGCACCGGATGATGGCCTTCGCCGACCGCAAGCGCCGGCTGCGGGTGCGCGCCAACGCCGACAACGCCGAGGACGCGCTGCGGGCCCGTCGCTTCGGCGCCCAGGGCATCGGCCTGTGCCGCACCGAACACATGTTCCTCGGCGACCGGCGCGAGCTGGTGGAGCGGCTGATCCTGGCCGACACCGAGACCGAGCGCGAGGAGTCCCTGAAGGCCCTGCTGCCCCTCCAGAAGCGGGACTTCGTGGAACTCTTCGAGGCGATGGACGGCCTCCCGGTCACCGTCCGCCTGCTCGATCCGCCGCTGCACGAGTTCCTGCCCGACATCACCGAGCTGTCGGTCCGCGTCGCGCTCGCCGAGTCCCGCCAGGAACCGCACGAGAACGAGCTGCGCCTGCTCCAGGCCGTGCACCGGCTGCACGAGCAGAACCCGATGCTGGGTCTGCGCGGTGTCCGTCTCGGCCTCGTCATCCCGGGCCTGTTCACCATGCAGGTGCGGGCCATCGCGGAGGCGGCGGCCGAGCGCCGGGCGGCCAAGTGCGACCCGCGCGCGGAGATCATGATCCCGCTCGTCGGCACGGTCCAGGAGCTGGAGATCGTCCGCGAGGAGGCCGACCAGGTCATCGCCGAGGTCGAGCAGGCCACCGGCACCTCGCTCAAGCTCGCCATCGGCACGATGATCGAGCTGCCGCGCGCCGCGCTGACCGCCGGTCAGATCGCCGAGGCGGCGGAGTTCTTCTCCTTCGGCACCAACGACCTCACCCAGACGGTGTGGGGCTTCTCCCGGGACGACGTGGAGGCCTCGTTCTTCACGGCGTACCTGGAGAAGGGCATCTTCGGGGTGTCGCCGTTCGAGACGATCGACAAGGACGGCGTGGGCTCGCTGGTCGCCGCCGCCGCGAAGGCCGGCCGCGCGACCCGCCCCGACCTGAAGCTCGGCGTCTGCGGCGAGCACGGCGGCGACCCGGAGTCGGTGCACTTCTTCCACGAGGTCGGCCTGGACTACGTCTCCTGCTCCCCGTTCCGCATCCCGGTCGCCCGCCTGGAGGCCGGCCGCGCGGCGGTCACGTCGACGGGCAGCGACCACCGCTGAGCCCTCCGGGGCCCGTTGAACCCCGGAGCCGTTGCCTGTCACCCGACCACCCTCACCGATCGGCAGCGGCTCCGGACCACGAAAGAGAGGGCGGCACCCGTGCGGGGGTGCCGCCCTTTCGTGTGTGTAGTGTCCGGTCCCGGAACGTACGGACCGCTACGGCGGGGAACGCGGGGGACCCAGTGCCACTCGGCATGCGCAGGAGCAGCATCAGGCCGTTGAGCAGTATGGGCGGGTACGCCGTCGACCCCTGGCGGTCGGTGCGGCGCACGGCCGGGGTGGTGGTGTTCGGGTGGGCCGCCGCGGCCGTCACCGCGGGGGCGTCGTACCTGGCGCTGCGCTGGGTGTGGGTGCCCATTGCCGTGGGGGTTCCGCTGTGTCTGGGGTTCGCCGTAGCCCTGATGCTGCTCCATCGCGCGGGGTGGATCGCCCTGCTGTCCTTCGTGCCGGGGCTGTTCGTCCTCGTCGGGGCCGTCCAGTACGCGCCCGAGGCGGCGTTGGAGGTGCGCGGGGTGCGGGAGGGCGTGGTGATCGTGGCGGACAGTGTGGACGGGACGGGCGGCGACAATCACCGGTTCACGCTGCGTACGGCGGACGGGGAGGAACTGGAGGAGCGGCTCACCTACAACGGTGACGGCTCGGGTCTGGAGGTGGGGGACCGGCTCGATGTCCTCCGCGACCCGGAGGGTGTGGCGCCCATGGAGCAGGCGGACGAGGTGGACGCCGCGGGGCGGCTGGGCGGTCTGATCGGCGGCCTCGTGGCGTGGACGCTCCTGGCACTCCTCGCCGGGCGGCGCGGGCATGTGCGCCGGCGGCGGGGGAAGACCGACTCCCTGCTGCTGTCCCTGTAGGGGCGGGGAGCCGGTCTTCACGCGGTACGGCGTCAGCGGGCGTCGTCGCGGCGCCTGCGGGCCGCGATCATCACGCCGCCGCCCAGGAGGACGACGGCCGCGCCGCCGGCCGCGATGTACGGCGTGGCGTCGCTGCCGCCGGTCTCGGCGAGGTCGGTGCCGCCGCCCTGTTCCTCGCTGTCGGAGCCGGTGGCCTCGGTGTTCCCGGTGTCGTCGCCGGTGTCGCTCCCGGTCTCCTCGTGGGGCGTGAAGTCCGCGGGCGGCTTGTCGCAGCCGATGCCGTCGCCGTCGCGGTCCAGGTGCTCGCCGTAGTGGGGGCTGCTCGCGGGGATGTTGGCGTGCCCGTTCTCGTACGCCTCGGAACAGTTCTCGAACGGGGTGTTGCCGCCGTGCGCCTCGGCGGTGGCCGGTACGGCGGCCAGGGCGAGCGCGGCGAGGACCGCGGCGGTGGAGGTACGGAACGGGTGCATGGTGAGGAGTCCCCCCGGATCGGGTGATTGCGTGTGCTTGGTACGAGGGTGACGAAGTTACTGGGAGGCTCGCGCCGGGTGGGGCATATGAAAGGCTTGTGATGCGAACGTGACGTGACCGGAGGGTAGCTCTCCGCCACCGGGACCGCGACGGGACAGGGAAGGAAGGGCGGCACCCGCGCGGGGCGCCGCCCTTCCTCCTCACGTCCGCGGGCCGCCGGTCGCGGCCGGTGCCGTCGTCGTCCCCGTTACGACCGGAAGGGGCCCCGCACCTCGTACGTGATCCCGCCCGACGAACTCCCGCTCGTGCCGCGCTGGCTGGAGAAGTACAGGCGGGTGCCGTCCGGGGAGAAGGCCGGGCCGGTGATCTCGGAGCCCGACTGGCCGGCGACGCGCAGGAACGGGGCCACCACGTCGTCGGGCGTGATGACGCAGATCTCCATGGTGCCGCCGTCCTCGGCCACGAAGAGGTCACCGGAGGCGGCGCCGGTGACGTTGTCGACGCCCGTCAGGGGAGCGCCGCCGCCCGTCACCAGCGAGTCGTCGTAGGCGAGTTCGACGGTCTGGGCGGACGCGTCGTACTGCCAGACGCGGTTGTCGCCCTTCGTGGTGAACCAGCAGGTGTCGTTCGCGTAGTAGCAGCCCTCACCGCCGTTGAAGCGCTTGGCGCCGGAGACCTGGTTGCGGGTGGCGGTGGCGCCGGACGGGTCCGGGACCCGCGCCCAGCTCACCGGGCCGCTGGTGCCGCTGCCGCCGACCAGCACCTCCAGCGTGCCCGACGACAGGTCGCCCCAGGTGGTGGGCCGGAAGCGGTAGAAGCAGCCGTCCGAGACGTCCTCCGTCAGGTACACGACCCTGCGCACCGGGTCGGCCGCCGCCGCCTCGTGCTTGAAGCGGCCCATCGCGTCACGGCGGACGGCCGCCTTCACGCCCCACGGGTCGGTCTCGTAGACATACCCGCGGTCCACCTCCTCGCAGGACAGCCAGGTGTTCCACGGGGTCTTCCCGCCCGCGCAGTTCTGCCGGGTGCCGGACAGGACGCGGTACGCGCCCGTGATGGCGCCGGTGGCCGAGAACTTCAGCGCGCTCGCCCCGCCCGACGGGTTGATCTCCGAGTTGGAGACGTAGATCCAGCCCGACCCGTCCGCGTAACAGGCGCCGCCGTCGGGGGCGTTGTGCCAGGTGTACGAGGTGCCGGTGACCGTTCGCCCGGAGCGGGCGACCACCCGGCCGGTGAAACCGGCCGGCAGGCTGATGCCGTTGGCGTCCGCCGCCCCGAGCGGACCGTACGGGCCGCTGCCGGGCTGGGCGGGCGCGGCGTACGCCGCGCCGCGCCACAGGGTCCCGCCGAGCACGGAGGAGGTGCCGCCTACGGCGGCCGCACGAAGGAAGGTACGACGTTCCACTGTCGCTCCAAGGGTGCCGTGACCGTCCCGCCACCGGTCGGCGGCGGGAGCGTGCGGTCAGGGAACCTAGGGGCGCGGAATGGACGCTTCATGACCGGGGGCGTACCGGCGGATGACCATCCCAGGGGCCTACAGGGGCACGGCCACCGCCGTGAACGTCGTCTGTGGGGTCTGCGGGCTGGTGAAACGGGCGTTGACCAGGTAGAGGCGGTCGCGGAAGCGGGCCGCGGTGGCGGGGACGTCGAAGCGCGGGTCGGTGATCGAGCGGCGCAGGGTCGCCGTGGTGGCCCGGGCGTCCAGGTCGAAGACGGTCACCACGTTCAGCCGGTTCTGCACCACGTACAGGGTGCGGCCGACGCGGACCAGGCCGTCGCCGCCCACCACGTTCTCCGCGCCGGACAGGGCGATGCGGGTGGCGCGCCCGGTGCGCAGGCTCACGCGGTACAGCTCGCCCGGGGTGCTCTTGACCACGATCACGTCGCGCCCGTCGGGTGCGCTGACGATGCCGTTGGCGTTGTTGACGTCCGGCAGCTGCTCCCAGTCGCCGGTGAGCGGCAGGGTGCGAACGCTGCCGCCCCGGCCGCGCGGGACGCCGTACAGGACCGCGTCGCGGGAGTCGGTGAACCAGGCGCGGTCCCGGAAGAGGACGACGTCGTTGACGAAGTGACCGGTGGGAGCGGTGAGTTCGTACGTACTCCGCAGCTCGCCGGTGCGGGCGTCGACGACGCGCGCGGTGCCGCCGCCACCGCCGGCGACGTACAGCAGGCCGTCGTCGCCCAGCTTGAGGCCGATGGCCACGAGGCCGGGGGCGCCCTCGTGGAGGACCGCGCCCTCTCCGGTGCGCAGGTCGGTGCGGTAGACCGAGCCGTCGGCGCGGGAGCCCAGGTAGGCGTACGGCGCGCCGCCGATGGTGATGCCCTCGGGCAGCCAGCCGTCCGGCAGCGGGAACTCGGTCGGCCAGGCGGGCCGGTGGCCGGCGGCCTGCGCCGTACCGGTGCCGGCCGCCACCGCCAACGCGGTGACGGCGGCACCGCCGAGCAGGGTGCGCCGAGAAGGGCGGGTGTGCTTCCGGATCATGGTTCGGTCCTCCGTCACGGATGGGGTGGAACCTGGAACGCGGGCGCAACCGATGTAACCCGATGAACCAGGCCCCAGGGACGGAACGACCCGGACCCGACAGGAACTCGACAGGCCCGGCCGGTTACGCCGCCTTCACCTCGTACGCCGTCACCCGTACCGTCTCGTCGTCCAGGCACTGGCCCGACTCCAGGTCGAAGCGCTGCTTCAGGAGCGGGGAGGCGACGAAGGGGCGGCCCTGGTGGGTGCCGGTCAGGCCGCGGGAGAGGACCGCGGCGCCGGTGAAGGGGTCACGGTTGTCGATGGCGAAGAGCCGGCCCGTGCGGTCGGTGAACACGGCGATCTGGCGGCCGTCGGGCAGCAGGGCCGCCACCCCGCGGCCCGGGAGCAGCGCGCTCAGGTCGCAGACCGTGAACCAGCCGTCCGCAAGACGGAGCCGGACCTTCAGGTCGGTGGTCTCCAGTGCCAGGGTCATCGCGAGGCGCTTCCTTCCAGGATGTCGTCGGCGGGTCGCAGGCCGATGTTCAGCAGCGGCAGGTCGGGCTTCATCTGGTCGCGCTCGGGGACGAAGGCGACCACCGGGTCGGGGGTGTCGGGGGCGTTCACGAAGGACACGAAGCGGGCCAGCTTCTCGGGGTCGTTGATGGTCTCGGCCCACTCGTCGCGGTAGTGCGAGACATGGGCGGCCATCAGGGTCTCCAGTTCGTCGCAGATGCCGAGCGAGTCGTGGACGACGACGTCCCGCACGTGGTCCAGGCCACCGGGGATGCGGTCCAGCCAGACGCTGGTGCGCTCCAGGCGGTCCGCGGTGCGGATGTAGAACATCAGGAACCGGTCGATCAGACGGATCAGTTCGGCGTCGGAGAGGTCCTGCCCGAGCAGGTCGGCGTGGCGCGGGGTGGCGCCGCCGTTGCCGCCGACGTAGAGGTTCCAGCCGCCCGCGGTGGCGATGACGCCGAAGTCCTTCGACTGGGCCTCCGCGCACTCGCGCTGGCAGCCGGAGACCGCCGACTTGAGCTTGTGCGGGGAGCGCAGCCCCCGGTAGCGCAGCTCCAGGTCGATCGCCATGCGCACGGAGTCCTGGACGCCGTACCGGCACCAGGTCTGCCCGACACAGGACTTCACCGTGCGCAGGGACTTGCCGTAGGCGTGGCCGGACTCGAAGCCGGCGTCGACCAGGCGGGCCCAGATGACGGGCAGTTGCTCCACCCGCGCGCCGAACATGTCGATGCGCTGGCCGCCGGTGATCTTCGTGTAGAGGCCGAAGTCGCGGGCGATCTCGCCGATCACGATCAGCTTCTCCGGGGCGATCTCACCGCCGGGGATGCGGGGCACGACCGAGTACGAGCCGTTCTTCTGCAGGTTGGCCAGGAAGTGGTCGTTGGTGTCCTGCAGCGCCGCCTGCTCGCCGTCCAGGACGTGCGTGCTCGCGCCGATCGCCGGGGCGAGGGAGGCGATGATCGAGCCGACCGTCGGCTTGCAGACCTCGCAGCCGTCGCCGCCCCGGGCGCCCTGGCGGCCGTGCCGGTCGAGCAGGTCCCGGAAGGAGGTGACGCGCAGGGCGAGGACGATCTCGTACAGCTCCTCGCGGGTCTGGGAGAAGCAGCCGCACAGGCCCTTGTCGACCTCGACGCCGCTCGCCTCCAGCTCGGCGTTGATCAGCTGGCCGAGGACCTTGACGCAACTGCCGCACGTCGTACCGGCCTTGGTGCACTTCTTCACCTCGGGCACGGTGGTGCACCGGTGCTCGGTGACCGCCTCGCGGATCGTGCCCTTGCGGACGTTGTTGCAGGAGCAGATGATCGCGTCGTCCGGCAGCGCGGACGGGCCGAGCTGCACGGGCGCCCCGGCGCCGGCCGGCAGCACCAGCGACTCGGGCGAGACCGGCGGGACGGAGCCGGTGAAGGCCTTCAGCGTGCCGTACGTCTCCGCGTCGCCGACCAGGATGCCGCCGAGCAGTGTGCCGTCCCGGCCGATGACCAGCTTCTTGTACAGGCCGGAGCGGGAGTCGGAGTAGACGACGTCCAGGCAGTCCTCGGTGGTGCCGTGGGCGTCGCCGAAGGACGCCACGTCCACGCCGAGCAGCTTCAGCTTGGTGGACAGGTCGGCGCCGGTGAACGCGGACTCGTCCTCGGCGATCGTCGCCGCGACCGTCTCGGCCTGCTCGTAACCGGGCGCGACCAGGCCGTACACCCGGCCGTCGGCGGCCAGCGCGCACTCGCCGATCGCGAACACGTGCGGGTCGGTGACCGTACGGCACTGCTCGTCGACCGCGATGCCGCCGCGCTCGCCGACCGTCAGACCGCAGGCGCGGGCCAGTTGGTCGCGGGGGCGGACACCGGCGGAGAACACCACCAGGTCGGTGGCGAGTTCGGAACCGTCCGACAGCCTCATCCCGGTGACCGCGCCGTCCTCGCCGACCACGATCTCCTGGGTGCCGACGCCGGTGTGGACGGACAGGCCCATCTCCTCGATGGTGCGCAGCAGTGCCGCGCCGCCGCCCTCGTCGACCTGGACGGGCATCAGCCGGGGCGCGAACTCCACGATGTGGGAGGTGAGTCCGAGGCCCTTGAGCGCGCCCGCCGCCTCCAGGCCGAGCAGACCGCCGCCGACCACGGCACCGGTCGTCGACTTCCTCGCGTACTCCTCGATCGCGAGCAGGTCCTCGATCGTGCGGTAGACGAAACAGCCCTCGGCGTCCTTGTTCGGCACCGGCGGAACGAACGGGTAGGAGCCGGTGGCCAGGACCAGGACGTCGTAGTCGACGGTCAGCCCGGAGCGGGCCGTCACCCGGCGCGCCGCGCGGTCGACCGTCTCCGCCGGGTCGCCGACGTGCAGTTCGATGCCGTGCGTCTCGAGGAACGCCGGGTCCGTCATGGACAGGTCCTCGGGCGTCTTCCCCGAGAAGTACGAGGTGAGCTGGACCCGGTCGTACGCCGGGCGCGGTTCCTCGCACAGCACGACCACGCGGTGCGTGGCGGTCAGGCCGCGCTCGGCGAGGGCCTCCAGGAAACGCTGGCCGACCATGCCGTGGCCGACGAGCACGATCGTGGGGGATGCCCCGGGAGTGGCGGTCATCAGGAGCCTCCATCATGGGTGAGCAGGTGGAGCAGGGGCCCGCCGTCGGAGGGGAGCGGCTCTGCTCCCTCCCAGGCGCGCGCGAGGGCGCCGACGGTGCCGAGTTCGCCGACGAGGACCCCGCCGACCAGGCGGTCGTCGCGGACGACGACCTTGCGGTAGGTGCCCCGGGTGTGGTCGGTGAGCTGGACGACGTCGTCGCCCGGCAGTGCCTCGGTCTCGCCGAAGGCGGCCAGGTCGAAGGGGTCGTCCGGTCCGGTGAGGGTGAGCCGGGTCAGGGAGCGGGTGCCGGTGTAGCGGGAGCCCGTGTCCCCGGCGAGCAGCGCGGCGAGCGCGTCGGCCTGTTCGAGGGCCGGGGCGGCCAGCCCGTACACCGTGCCGGCGTGCTGGGCGCAGTCGCCGACGGCGTGGATGTACGGGTCGGAGGTGCGCAGCTCGTCGTCGACGACGACGCCCTTGCGGACGTCGAGCCCCGCCGCCTGCGCGAGGCCGGTGCGCGGGTGCACCCCGCAGGCCAGCACCACGAGGTCGGCGTCGAGGGCGTAGCCGTCGGCCATCTCCACCGAGCGGACCGCGCCGCCGACGCAGCGCACGTCCCGCACCCGGCACTCGGTGTGCGTCTCCACGCCGAGGCCGGTCAGGTGCCGCTCGACGAGTTTGGACGCGGCCGGGTCCAGCTGACGTTCCATGAGCCGCTCGGACTGCTGGGCGAGGACGACCTGCGCGCCGCGCACGGCGAGCGCGCGGGCCGCGGAGACCCCGAGCAGCCCGCCGCCGATCACCACCGCCCGCACCCCGGGCCGTACCGCCTTGGCCAGGCCCAGGCAGTCGTCCAGGGTGCGGAACGCGTGCACGCCCTCGGGCAGCTCGTGGTCCTCGGTGAACAGGCCCCGCAGCGGCGGCAGTACGGGGTTGGAGCCGGTGGCCAGGACCAGCCTGTCGTATGCGATCACCGACCCGTCCGCGCAGGCGACGGACCGCCCGGCGCGGTCGATGCGGGTGACCCGGGCGCGGGTCAGCTCCGCGGGCGCCGGCAGGGCGATCACCTCGGGGCTGTACCGCCCGGCCAGCACCTCGGCGAGCAGCACCCGGTTGTACGGGCGGTGCTCCTCCTCGCCGACCAGCGTCACGGGCGTGCCGAGCTCGCCGAGCCGCCGGGCGAGTCGTACGCCCGCGAGGCCGGAGCCGATCACCACCACACGATCGTTCGAGGTCATGTTCCTGAGCGTGCGGTGCGGGTGTTACCCGGTGGCATCCCCTCTGTTTCCCGCGCGGAACGCTGCCCTCAGCGAGGGGACGCGGTGGATGTGAGGAGACCGGCCCCGGCGGCAACCTCAAGTAACGCTCATCTTGATGGACGCAGCATCTATCCCGTCCCTAGGCTCACGGCCATGCCCGACATCTCCCTGACCACGGTCGTCCTGCTCTGTCTGGCCGCCCTTGCCGCCGGCTGGATCGACGCCGTGGTCGGCGGCGGCGGGCTGCTGCTCCTGCCCGCCCTGCTGCTCGGCCTGCCCGCCGGCACCCCCGCCGCGCACGCGCTCGGCACCAACAAGGCGGTCGCGATCGTGGGCACCACGGGCGCGGCGGTGACGTACGCCCGCAAGGCGCCGGTCGACGTGAAGACCGCCGTGCGCATCGGCCTGGCGGCCCTCGCCGGATCGTCGGGCGGGGCGTTCTTCGCGGCCGGGATGAGCACCGAGGTCCTCAAACCGGTGATCATGGTGGTGCTGCTCGCCGTCGCCGCCTTCGTGATCCTGCGCCCCGCCTTCGGCACGGCCCCCGCCACCGGCCCGGCGACCCGCCGCCGGATCCTCGCCGCGATCGGCCTGGCCGGCCTCGGCATCGGCTTCTACGACGGCCTCATCGGCCCCGGCACCGGTACGTTCCTCGTCCTGGCGCTCACCGCCCTGCTCCACCTCGACCTGGTCACCGCCTCCGCCACCGCCAAGATCGTCAACTGCTGCACCAACGCGGGCGCGCTCGCGATGTTCGCCTGGCAGGGCGCGGTGCTGTGGCAGCTGTCGGCGCTGATGGCGGTGTTCAACCTGGCGGGCGGCACGCTCGGCGCGCACACGGCCCTGAAGAAGGGCAGCGGCTTCGTCCGCGTCGTCCTGCTGACGGTCGTCTTCGCCCTGGTGGCGAACCTGGCGTACGAGCAGTGGCTGGCCTGAGTGACACGCCGGGTGATCAAGGTGACTGACGTACGCCCGTACGGGTCAGGCTCCAGCGCCGTCCCGTGACGCGGGCGGCCGGTGCCGGGGAGCGCCGGAGAACAGAACACGAGTGGGGGAGACGACGGCCGAGGACGTCGGACCGTCCGGGACGTGGCCGTTGGGGAAGGCCGCACCGCTGGTCGGAGCGGGCGCGCCGGTCGGCTCGCCGTGGAGTTCCACCGACTGGGGTGGTCGTCCGCTCCCGGCGGCAGTTGTGGCGGCAGCTGCGGTCCCTGCCCGAAGGGCACGACGCCGGCCCTCGTCCCGACGTCCGTGCTCACCGTCGTGGGCTTCATCGGGCTCGCCCCTGCCCGGCGGCGAGCCAGGCCCCGGCCGGCGCGGTGCCCGTGGCACCGGTGCCGAGGAGGGTCGGGGGAGCGCGGGAAGCGGGAGCGGTGGCAGGGTGTTGTCGGTCAGGGCGACTAGGCTCGCCGCGGGGGGAAGGACCTGCTGCAAGTACGTACTTCGAAATGGGTGCTTGCTCCCGGGAAAGGGTGCGGGCAGCGCGAGCGGACGGGGTGGCGGAGATGGCGACGGTACGGCGGCCGGGCGGGTACGTGTGCGGGATCGACGCGGCGATGGACGTGATCGGCGGCAAGTGGAAGGTGCTCATCCTCTGGGAGCTGGGCGAACGGCCGCACCGCTTCGGCGAGCTGCGCCGGGAACTGCCCGGGATCACCGAGAAGGTGCTCGCCTCGCACCTGCGGGAGATGGAGGCCGACGGCATCGTGCACCGCGAGGAGTACGACGAGGTGCCGCCCCGCGTCGAGTACTCGCTGACGCCGCGAGGGATGTCCCTCAACGCGGCGCTGGAGCCGCTCGGGGCCTGGGGACGGGAGAACGTGCTGGGGGACGCGTACCGCGGGGTGCCGGGCGGTTCAGCGGCTGCCGGTCAGGTGCGCGTAGACGACGACGTTGCCCTGGTAGCCGGTCGTCCGTGACCAGCTCCCGCCGCAGGTGATGACCCGCAGCTCGGGGCGGGGCGCCGCGCCGTACACCTTCCCGTCGGGGAAGCCCCGCGCGTCGTACACCTCGACGGCGTCCACCGTGAACACCGCGACGCCGCCGTCGCGGCGGTCCACCTCGATGGTGCTGCCCTTGCGCAGGGCGCCGAGGGAGTAGAAGACGGCGGGGCCGTCGGCGTTGTCGACGTGGCCCGCGACGATCGCGGTGCCCGTCTCGCCGGGGGTGGTGCCGGCCTCGTACCAGCCGGCCAGGTTCTCGCGGCCGGCCGGGGGGACGTCGAGGCTGCCGGTGCTCGTCAGGCCGAGGCCGGTCAGGGGCGCGTCCACGCCGATCGCGGGGATGCGGATGCGGTCGGGAGGGGAGGGCGGCAGGGCAGGGGGCGAGCTCCGGCCCGCGCTGCGGTCGTCGTTCCCCGTGTGCGCCTGGGCGGCGGACGGCTGCGGCGGCGCCTGTGTCCCGGTCCCGTCGCGCAGCAGCCACATCCCCGCGCACAGGGCGAGCACCGTGACGGCGGTTATCGCTGCGTTGCCCGGACCCCCGGTCCGGCGGAACCTGCGGCGCATGGTGGACTGACCTCGTCTCGAGTCGGCCCCGTGCCCCCTCCGGGCCGCGAGGGGCGTCGGACCCGGAGGGGGAGGGGACATGCGGTACCGGCGGGACGGGCGGCGGAGGGTGCCCGTCAGATCCCGTCGCCTCTCGCCCGGCGATGCAGGAGCCAGGTACCGCCCGCGGCGGCGACGGCGAGAGCCGTCACACCGGCCGCGGTCTGCACGGGGTCGGGGCCCAGCGCGCCTCCGACCCCCGTCTTCACACTCCCCCGGGGAACCATCTGCCGCGCGTCGGGCGTCAGCGTGACCACCAGGTCACCGGCCACCCGCCGGCCGCTCCCGTCACACGTCGCGACGATCTCGTACGTCCCCGGCTGCGCGCTCGGCGGCACCCTGAACTGTCCGATCGCGTCCTGTTCGTGCGCGCTCGGCGCCAGCGTGAACCGGCCGGCGCCCACGGCGGTGGCGTCGCCCGCCGCCGTCCCGCCGTCGCCGCACGCCCCGGTGTTCACCGTGACGTGCGATCCCGGCGCGGCCGAGGACGGGTACACCTCCAGGCTCCCGGCCGGCGTGCCGTGGGACTCCCCGGCGTACGCGGGCGCGGCGAGCAGCCCCGCGGTGGCCACGGCGAGCGCGGTGCCGGTCATGCCGGTCAGCGGCCGGGGGGTACGTCGCATCGGTGCTCCCTCGAGCGGGCCACGGCCCGCGGCACCCCCATGTGCCGCCGTCGGACGTGTCCCTGCCCCTTCGAGGTAAGTGCCACCGGGGCCGTACCGCTTCCTGAGCAGACGTCAGGACGCGGGCTGAACGGGTGTCGGACCGCACCCGGACGGCCGTCCCCTTCGCCGCGTTTCAGCAGGTCACCGGTGTCGCGTCGATCCGGACGCGGTGAAGCACCCGAAGGGTGCGGCGCACGGGGGTGAACGGGTGACCGGCGGGTCCGCGAGGACCGCGTGCGGGGAGGCGGATGCGGGGGGAGCGCGCACCGGGGTGCTGCCGGCGACATACCGTCACGCCCGGACCGCCGTGCCGTCGTCGGCCCGGACGGCGTTCCGCGCCGCCCGCTCGTGGAGACCGCGTGGATCGTCCGGCACGTACTCCTCCGGCCGGTCCGGTTCGGCGGGCAGCCCCGCGTACGCCTCCGGGAGCGCGGTCACCGGCTCCCCGCTCACCACGCCCTCCGACTCCTCGACGGCGTACGGATGTCCGGGTCCCCCGTACAGCACCGCGCCCCGGAGCCGGCCGGGTTCCTCGCTCGGGGTGCGGCCGCGCGGGAAGGGGCCGTGGTGGCGCTCGCCGGGGCGGAGGGCGCCGTGGACGAAGAAGAGGAGGAGCACTCGTTCACCTGCGCGGACGGTCGGCTGAGTCCGCCTGCACGGAAGTGCCACCGGAGCCTTGCAGGAACGATTCCCACCCCTCACACACCCCCACATTCGCGCTATGGACATGACAGACCGGGCACCACTTGAATCGCGGTCAACATCAGCGCCGCCCCACCCCCCACCTGCGTCGGGGCGCCCGTTCCAGGAGACCGCTTGAGCCCGATACGGCATGCCCGAGGAGCCCGTCTCATCACCGCCGGCGCCACCGTCACCAGCGCCGCACTGCTGGCCGCCGCACTCTCCCCCACCGCCGGTGCGGCCGACCGCCCGACCCGCGCCGCCGCCGTCGACAACGCCGCGGCCGTCCTCGCGGACCACGCCACCGCCCTGGGGATCACCGCGGCCCAGCAGACGAAGGTCGAGGACGTCGTCGTCGACGAGGACGGCACCCAGCACGTCCGCTACGACCGCACCTACCGCCGACTGCCGGTCCTCGGTGGCGACTTCGTGCTCCACCTGGCCCCGGACGGCAGCTACCGGAGCGTCTCGCGCGCGACCCGCGCCGCCGTCGACCTCCCCACCGTCACCCCGGAGCTCGCCGCACCCGAGGCCGCCGACCTCGCGGCGAACGCCCTGCGCGCCGTCCACCTCGGCGAGACCCTGGACAACCTCACCGCGAAGCCGCAGTTGGTGGTCGACGCCCTGCACGGCGCCCCGAGGCTGGCCTGGCGTACCGACGCGATCGCCCAGGACCCCCTCGGCAACCCGGTCGCGCGCACCGTGCTGACCGACGCGCACACCGGAACCCGCATCGACGCCTGGGACAGCCTCGAGAACGCCTCCGGCGACGGCGAGTCCCTGTACGGCGGCACGGTCCCGCTGGAGACGACACCCACGGCGTCCGGGTACGAACTGAAGGACCCCACCCGCGGCGGTACTTACACCGGCGACGCGGGCAACAGGACCGACCTGTGCGTACTCGTCGTCTGTCTCGGCCGCGCCGCCGCCCCCGTCCTCACCGACGCCGACAACCACTGGGGCAGCGGTGACACCTCCGACCGCGCCACGGTCGCGGTGGACGCGCAGTACGGCACCGACGTCACCTGGGACTACTACGAGGACGTCCACGGCCGCCGGGGCATCGCGGGCGACGGCAAGGGCTCGTACAACCGGGTGCACTACGGCAACGACTACAACAACGCCTTCTGGGACGACCGTTGCTTCTGCATGACGTACGGCGACGGTGACGGCGAGCTGATGGGCCCGCTGGTGTCGCTGGACGTGGCCGGGCACGAGATGACCCACGGGGTGACCTCGAAGACGGCCGGCCTGACGTACTCGGGCGAGTCCGGCGGCCTGAACGAGGCGACCTCCGACATCTTCGGCACGCTGGTGGAGTTCCACGCGGCCAATCCCGAGGACACCGGTGACTGGCTGATCGGCGAGGAGATCGTCCGGGACGGCTTCGGCCGGGACGCCCTGCGGTACATGGACGAGCCGTCCAAGGACGGCAAGTCGGCGGACTGCTGGGACACCTCGGTGAAGGACCTGGACGTCCACTACTCGTCCGGCGTCGCCAACCACTTCGCGTACCTGCTCGCCGAGGGCAGCGGCGCCAAGACCGTGGGCGGTGTCGCCCACTCCGCGCCCACCTGCGACGGCTCCACGGTCACCGGTATCGGCCGCGCCGCGCTCGGCAGGATCTGGTACCGCGCCCTCACGGTGTACATGACCTCCTCGACCGACTACGCGGCCGCCCGCACGGCGACCCTGGACGCGGCCGAGGACCTCTACGGCGAGGGCGGCGCGGAGTACGCGGCGGTCGCGGCGGCGTGGAGCGCGGTCGGCGTGGACTGACCGGACCGCGCGGGCCGTACGGCCTCCAGGCGGACCGCGCACGCCTTGAACTCCGGCATGCGGGAGACCGGGTCGAGGGCGGGGTTGGTGAGGGTGTTGGCGCGGCCCTCACCGGCCCAGTGGAACGGCATGAAGACCGTGTCCGGCCGGATCGCGGTCGTGATCCTGGCCGGCGCCACCGCCCGCCCCCGCCGGGACACCACGGCCACCGGGTCGCCCTCGGCCGTGCCGATCCGCTCCGCGAGCCGGGGATGCAGCTCCACGAACGGGCCGGGCGCGGCGGCGTTCAGCTCGTCGACGCGCCGGGTCTGGGCACCGGACTGGTACTGCGCGACGACCCGCCCGGTGGTCAGCAGCACGGGGTACTCGTCGTCGGGCTCCTCGGCGGCCGCCCGGTGCGACACCGGCGCGAACCGTGCCCGCCCGTCCTCGGTGGCGAACCGGTCGAGGAAGAGGCGGGGGGTGCCGGGGTGGACGCCGGCCGTCGGGCTTCCGGTCGTCGGGTCCCCGGCCGTCGGGCTCCCGGTCGCGGGGTCCCCGTCCGCCGGGCACGGCCAGAACACACCGTTCTCCTCCGCCAGCCTGCGGTAGGTGATCCCGGAGTAGTCCGCGGGCCCGCCCGCACTCGCCCGGCGCAGCTCCTCGAAGACCTCCTCGGGATCGGTCGGGAACCTCTTCTCCGGGCTCCCTTCCCCACCCAGCCGCGCCGCCAGCTCGTGCATGACCTCCAGGTCGCTGCGGACGCCCTCCGGCGGCGTGATCGCGCGCCGCCGCAGCAGCACCCGCCCCTCCAGGTTCGTCGTCGTCCCCGTCTCCTCCGCCCACTGCGTCACCGGCAGGACGACATCGGCGAGCGCGGCCGTCTCCGACAGCACGACGTCGCACACCGCCAGGAAGTCCAGCGAGCGGATTCGCTCCTCGACGTGCGCGGCGCGCGGCGCCGACACCACCGGGTTGGAGCCCATCAGCAGCAGCGAGCGGACGTCCGTGCCGAGCGCGTCGAGCAGCTCGTACGCGCTGCGCCCCGGCCCGGGAAGGCTGTCGGGGTCGACGCCCCACACCCCGGCGACGTGCGCCCGCGCCGCCGGGTCGGTGAGCTTGCGGTAACCGGGCAACTGGTCGGCCTTCTGGCCGTGTTCGCGCCCGCCCTGCCCGTTGCCCTGCCCGGTCAGACACCCGTACCCGGACAGCGGGCGGCCCGCCCGCCCCGTCGCCAGGCACAGGTTGATCCACGCGCCCACCGTGTCCGTGCCCTTGGACTGCTGCTCGGGCCCGCGCGCGGTGAGCACCATCGCGGCCTCCGGCTCGCAGAACAGCCTTACCCCTTCCCGCAGTTGCGGTACGGACACGCCCGTGATCCGCTCCACGTACTCCGGCCAGTGCGCCATCGCGGCGGCCCGGGTCTCCTCCCAGCCGCGGGTGCGCTCCTGGATGTACGTCTCGTCGGTGTGCCCCTCGGCGACGATCAGGTGCAGCAGTCCCAGCGCCAGCGCGAGATCGGTGCCGGGCCGCGGCGCCAGGTGCAGATCGGCCTGCTCGGCGGTCTTCGTGCGGCGCGGGTCGACGACGATCAGCGTGCCGCCGTTCTCCCTCAGCTCGGTGAAGTACCGCAGCGACGGAGGCATGGTCTCCGCCGGGTTCGACCCGACGAGGATGACGCACCCGGTCCGCGGGATGTCCTCCAGCGGAAACGGCAGCCCGCGGTCCAGTCCGAACGCCCTGCCGCCCGCCGCCGCGGCCGACGACATGCAGAACCGCCCGTTGTAGTCGATCTGGGAGGTCCCCAGCACCACCCGGGCGAACTTCCCCAGGCTGTACGCCTTCTCGTTGGTCAGCCCGCCGCCGCCGAACACCCCGACCGCGTCCGCCCCGTACTCCGCCCGCGTCCGCCCGAGCCCCTCGGCGACCCGCCCCAGCGCCTCCTCCCAGGAGGCCGGCACCAGCGTGCCCCCCTCGGACCGCACCAGCGGCGAGGTCAGCCGCACGCTCGACGACAGCACGGCCGGAGCCGTACGCCCCTTCCCGCACAGCGCCCCCCGGTTCACCGGGAAGTCCGCGCGCTCACTCACCTCGACGGCTCTCCCGTCCGGGGTCGGCGTCAGGTTCATCCCGCACTGCAGGGCGCAGTAGGGGCAGTGCGTGGGCGTCACGGTGTCTCGCATACGACCCAGGCTGCGCCGTCGGTGTTACGCACCGCACCGGCCGTTGTTACACGCCCGGTACGGCGACCTCCCCGCTGACGGCGGCCCGCGGTGAGGCGTCGGCGGGGAGCCGCTCAGACGCCGACGAGCCGGATGCGGTCACCGCACAGCCGGGACATGTCGTCGATGTCGGACGTCAGTAGGACCACCGGACCCGGCTGGCGCAGTGCCGTCTCGGCCACCGTCGCGTCGATCGCGTACTTGTGCCCGTGCAGGCCAGCGGCCTTGAGCAGTTCCGCCGCCGCTTTCGCCGTCTGCTCGGTCACCGGCTCGACCCTGACGCGGGACAGCGCCCATCGCAGCCGGGCCGTGTTCACCCGCGCGTGACTCACTTCCACGATGGTGTTGGCCCCGACGACGAAATCGGCCCCCGCCGCATGGAACACCTGGAACATCGCGGCGGTCTTGCGATCCTGGGCGATCCAGGCGGAGAGGCCCTCGGAGTCCAGGACGACGGTCTCGACGTGCCCGCTCACGCAGCGCTCGCCGACCCCTCGGCACCGGTGTTCCCGAAGATCCGGGAGCGGGCCTCCGCCAGCTCCTCATCGGTGAAGGCTCCGTACTCCTCCTGATGGCGCAGCAGATCGGCCCCGAGCAACTGGTGCCGCAACTGACGCGCCACCGCTTCGGCGACGTAGCCGGAGACGTTGTCGGTGAGCTTCTTCAGTTCGGTGACCTGCTCCGTCGGGAGCGTCACCGTGATCCGCGTCGTGTCCGCCATGGGTAGGAGCATACTGAAGTATGCGCGTCTCGTCAGTCCGGTGTCCCCGAATCGTGGACGTCGGCCAGCGCCCGCTCCACCCCCGGCTCCTTCGGGCCCAGGAAGTGCGGATCCGGGCGGAAGGCGGCGTCCAGTGCCGCCTTCCCCGCCGCGAAGACCTCCCGGACGCCCCCGTAGTACCAGGTCACGTCGTGCCGGTCGTCGACGCCGACGCCGTACGAGGCGACCCCGGCCGCCTCGCACAGGGCCACCGCGCGGCGGATGTGGAAGCCCTGGCTGATCAGCACCGCACGGTCCACGCCGAAGATCCTCTTCGCGCGGACGCAGGAGTCCCAGGTGTCGAAGCCCGCGTAGTCGCTGACGATCCTCGTGCCGGGAACGCCGTGCCGGGTCAGGTACGCGCGCATCGCGTCCGGCTCGTCGTACTCCTCGCGGCTGTTGTCGCCGGTGACCAGCACCACCTCGATCCGCCCCGCCCGGTACAGCTCCGCCGCCGCGTCCAGCCGGTGCGCGAGGTACGGCGACGGCTCCCCGTCCCACAGGCCCGCGCCGAAGACCACGGCGACGTCGGTGCGCGGCACGTCGGCGACGGTGCGCAGCCGGTCGTCCGTCGTCACGCGCAGCCAGGTCGCCGGAAGCAGCGCCAGTACGCACACCGCCGCCGCCCCCTGCACCAGCCGTCGCCATCCCGTACGGGTACGCGGCAGACGCGGGCGGCGGACTCTGAAACGGCGCATCGGACGGGCCCTCCCCGGTCGGTCCTCGACCGGGGAAGACGCCCCGCAGAGCCTTCCGGTTCACGTCACGGGCTGTGACCAGCTTCACGGCTTGGGATGAACCCACAGGTCAAACCGCCTCACACCCGCCGCCGTCCACATGGTGAACGACCGGAAAACACCCGTCACGCCCGCGCAACGGGAAGGCAACGTGCCGCATCCACGATCGGTGCATGACGGCGCACACCATGAACCGCCCCTCCCTCGTCGTCGTGGCCCACGGCAGCCGCGACCCGCGCGCGCTGGGCACCGTACGGCAGCTCCTGGACCGCGTCCGCGCACTGCGGCCGGGCCTGCCCGTGCACCTGGGCCACATCGAGCTGAACGCACCCCTGCTCCCCGACACCCTCGCCGAACTGGACGCGCACGGCACCGGGGCCGCCGTCCTCGTACCGCTGCTGCTCAGCCGGGGCCACCACGTCAAGCGGGACATCCCCGACATGGCCGCCGGGGCGCGGCTGCACACGCGCGTGGCCGCACCGCTCGGCCCGCACCCCCTGCTCGTGGACGCCCTGCACGCCCGCCTCACCGAGGCCGGCTGGCGCACCCCGGCGGACGCGGCGACCCGCCGCGCGAGCGGGATCGTGCTCGCCGCCGCCGGCTCCCGCGATCCCGAGTCGAGGGTCGACACGGGCCGCACCGCGCGGCTGCTCGCCGAACGCCTCGGCGTCCCCGTCGTCCCCGCCTACGCCTCCGCCGCCGCCCCCACGGTCCCCGACGCCGTCCGCGCCCTGGCCGCCCGGGGCCGTCACCGCGTGGCCGTCGCCTCCTACTTCACCGCCCCCGGCCGCTTCGCCACGGAGTGCGCGGCGGCGGCACCCGGTATCGCCTCCGCCCCCCTGGCCACCCACCCCGCGATGGCCCACCTCCTCCTCCACCGCTACGACCAGGCCCTGCGGACCCCGTCCGCGCCTCTCCTGGAACTGGCGTCGGCTTCCTGAAGGGGCCGGCCCTCGAAGGGGCGCGGGGAACCGCGCGAAGGGGGTCCGGGGGCGCACCCCCCGGGGACGGGACGGGAAGGGGCGGCGGGGGCGAGGAAAACCGAACGTGTAGGGCACCCCCGCTGTCACACCTCCCCCGTACTGTCATGGCATGGAAGGCACCGCACCCCCCGCCGCATACGACCCGACGTCAGTCGCCCGCTGGGCCGCCGAGCCCGACAAACGCCCCGGCCGCACCGCCTTCCAACGTGACCGCGCCCGCGTCCTGCACTCCGCGGCCCTCCGCCGCCTCGCCGGAAAGACGCAGGTCGTCACCCCGGGTGAGCGCAGCCAGGTCTGGGACGCCAGCCCCCGCACCCGCCTCACCCACTCCCTCGAATGCGCCCAGGTCGGCCGCGAGCTCGGCGCCGCGCTCGGCTGCGACCCCGACCTCGTCGAGGCCGCCTGCCTCTCCCACGACCTCGGGCACCCGCCCTTCGGGCACAACGGCGAACAGGCGCTGAACGAGTTCGCGCAGGACTGCGGCGGCTTCGAGGGCAACGCACAGTCGCTCCGTCTCCTCACCCGCATCGAACCCAAACGGTTCACCCCCGAGGGCTCCGTCGGCCTCAACCTCACCCGCGCCGCCCTCGACGCCGCCACCAAGTACCCCTGGCCGCGCGGCGCCCACCCCACCGACCCGGCCTCCCCGAAGTTCGGGGTCTACGAGGACGACCGCCCCGTCTTCGACTGGGTCCGCAAGGAGGCCCCGGACACCCGCGTCTGCTTCGAGGCCCAGGTCATGGACTGGGCCGACGACGTCGCCTACTCGGTGCACGACGTGGAGGACGGCCTGCACGCCGGCCACATCGATCCCGGCTGTCTGCACGCCGAACCCGAACGCCAGGCGGTCTTCGCCGTCGCCGTGGGGCGGTACGTCCCCGCCGGCACCGACACGGAAGAACTCGCGGAGGCCCTCGACCGCCTCCTCGGCCAGGAGTGGTGGCCGCACGGCTACGACGGCACCGCCGTCGCCCAGGCCCGCCTCAAGGACGCCACCAGCCAGCTCATCGGCCGCTTCTGCCTCGCCGCCGAGGGCGCCACCCGGCAGGCCTTCGGCAACGGTCGCCTCACCCGGTACGACGCCGAGCTGGTCGTACCGCGCAGCACCCGCATGGAGTGCGCGGTCCTCAAGGCGGTCGCCGACCGGTACGTCATGCAGCGCGCCGAACAGGAACTGCTCCGCGCCGACCAGCGGATCGTCGTCCTCGAACTGGCCCAGGCGCTCACCTCCCGCGCCCCCGACGGCCTGGACCCCCAGTTCCGCACCCTGTTCGACCGGGCCCCGGACGACCGCGCCCGCAAGCGGGTGATCGTCGACCAGATCGCGTCGCTCACCGACGCCTCGGCCCGCTCGCTTCACGCCCGTCTCACGGGGCAGGCATGAGCTGTATGGCCTGATCGGGGCACTCCCCCTTCCGGCAACACCCTGCGTGCGGGACGCTCGCAGGTGGCGACACCCTTACGAGGAGGCATCGACGTGGTCGACGCGGATCAGACATTCGTCATCGTCGGAGGCGGCCTGGCCGGCGCGAAGGCGGCCGAGACGCTGAGAGCGGAGGGCTTCACCGGCCGCGTGATACTGATCTGCGACGAACGCGACCACCCGTACGAGCGTCCGCCCCTCTCCAAGGGCTACCTCCTCGGCAAGGACGAACGCGACAGCGTCTTCGTCCACGAGCCCGCCTGGTACGCGCGCCACGACATCGAACTGCACCTCGGCCAGACCGTCGACGCCGTCGACCGCACCGCGAAGACCGTCCGCTTCGGCGAGGACGGCACCGTCGTCCGCTACGACAAACTGCTGCTCGCCACCGGTGCCGAGCCCCGCCGCCTCGACATCCCGGGCACGGACCTGGTGGGCGTCCACCACCTGCGCCGCCTCGCCCACGCCGAACGCCTCAAGGGCGCCCTGGCCTCCCTCGGCCGGGACAACGGTCATCTGGTGATCGCCGGCGCCGGCTGGATCGGCCTGGAGATCGCGGCGGCGGCCCGCCAGTACGGCGCGGAGGTCACCGTCGTCCACCGCGGCGAGACCCCGCTCCACTCGGTCCTGGGGCCCGAGCTCGGCCAGCTCTTCGCCGAGCTGCACCGCGAGCACGGCGTCCGCTTCCACTTCGGTGCCACGCTCACCGAGATCACCGGCCAGGACGGCATGGTCCTCGCCGCCCGCACCGACGACGGCGAGGAGCACCCCGCGCACGCCGTCCTCGCGGCGATCGGCGCGGCCCCGCGGGTCTCCCTCGCGGAGGCGGCGGGACTGGAGCTCGCCGACCGCGCGGCCGGCGGCGGCGTTCTCGTCGACGAGCGGTTGCGGACGTCGGATCCCGACATCTACGCGGCCGGCGACGTCGCGTCCTTCCCGCACGGCCTCTTCGACACGCGGCTGCGGGTGGAGCACTGGGCCAACGCGCTGAACGGCGGGCCGGCCGCCGCCCGCTCGATGCTGGGCCGGGACGAGACCTACGATCGCGTCCCTTACTTCTTCACCGACCAGTACGACCTGGGGATGGAGTACTCGGGGTGGGCGCCGCCCGGCTCGTACGACCAGGTGGTCATCCGGGGCGATGCGGGCAAGCGCGAGTTCATCGCGTTCTGGGTGAAGGAGGGGCGCGTGCTCGCGGGGATGAATGTGAATGTGTGGGATGTCACGGACCCGATCCAGGGGCTGGTCCGTTCCGGCGTGCGGGTGGACACGGAGGCGTTGGCGGATCCGCGTGTGCCGTTGGAGAGCGTGGGCGCCTAGTACCCGGCACGATCCCGTGATCTCCCCGGCGTCGTCGTGGCCGGTCGCGCCCACGCGGCGGAGGAGCCGCGGATGTCACAGCCCCGCGCCCCTTCCGGGGCGCTCCACGGCCCGGGGATGTCACAGCGCACCCGTAGAATCTACGCGTGGCTGGACGGATCAATGACGAGGATGTGAAGGCGGTTCGGGACGCGGTCCCGATCGACGCCGTCGTGTCCGAGTACCTCCAGCTGCGGAACGCGGGCGGCGGCAACCTCAAGGGCCTCTGCCCCTTCCACGACGAGAAGTCGCCGTCCTTCCAGGTCAGCCCGAGCAAGGGACTCTTCCACTGCTTCGGCTGCCAGGAGGGCGGCGACACCATCACGTTCGTGATGAAGATCGACCACCTCTCCTTCTCGGAGGCGGTCGAGCGCCTCGCCGGACAGGCCGGCATCACCCTGCGCTACGAGGAGGGCGGGTACAACCCCACCCACCAGCGCGGCGAGCGCATCCGCCTGGTCGAGGCCCACAAGATCGCCGCCGAGTGGTACGCGGAACAGCTCGCGACCTCCCCCGAGGCGGACACCGGCCGGGCCTTCCTCGCCGACCGGGGCTTCGACCAGGCCGCCGCCGTCCACTTCGGCGTCGGCTACAGCCCGCAGGGCTGGGACCACCTCACCCGCTTCCTGCGCGGCAAGGGCTTCAGCGACAAGGAACTGATCCTCTCCGGCCTCTCCCAGGAGGGCCGCCGCGGTCCCATCGACCGCTTCCGCGGCCGGCTGATGTGGCCCATCCGCGACATCGGCGGGGAGGTCGTCGGCTTCGGTGCCCGCAAGCTCTACGAGGCGGACACCGGCCCGAAGTACCTCAACACCCCCGACACCGCCATCTACAAGAAGTCCCAGGTCCTCTACGGCATCGACCTGGCGAAGAAGGACATCGCGAAGGCCTCCCGCGCGGTCGTCGTCGAGGGCTACACCGACGTCATGGCCTGCCACCTGGCCGGTGTGACGACCGCCATCGCCACCTGTGGCACCGCCTTCGGCGGCGACCACATCAAGATCCTGCGCCGGCTGCTCATGGACAACGGCAGCGCGCGCGTGATCTTCACCTTCGACGGCGACGCGGCCGGCCAGAAGGCGGCCCTGCGCGCCTTCGAGGACGACCAGAAGTTCGCCGCCGAGACCTACATCGCCATCGCCCCCGACGGCATGGACCCCTGCGACCTGCGCCTCGCCAAGGGCGACGAGGCCGTCGCCGACCTGGCCGAACCCCGCACCCCACTCTTCGAGTTCGCCCTCCGCCAGATCGTGGTCCGCTACGACCTGGACACCCCGGCCGGCCGCGCCGCCGCCCTCGACGAGGCCGCCCCGATCGTCGCCCGCATCAAGAACAGCGGCGCCCAGCACGAGGTCGCCGTCCAGCTCGCCGGGATGCTCGGCATCCTCGACACCCAGTTCGTCGTCAAGCGGGTGGCGCAGCTGGCCCGCTGGGCCCGCGAGCGCGGCGGCAAGGGCCCCGCCCCCGACCGGCGGCAGCGCGGCGGCGGTCCCCAGCAGTACGCCCCCGCCCAGGCCGCCCCGCGCGGTCCCGCCCTCAACCTCCGCAACCCGGTCTTCGCCACCGAACGCGAGCTGCTCAAGCTCGCCCTCCAGCGCCCGGAGCTGGTCTCCCCGGCCTTCGACGCGTACGGCGTCGACGAGTTCACCGCCCCGCCCTACGCGGCCGTACGCCAGGCGATCCTGGACGCGGGCGGCGCGGAGTACGGCACCCAGGACCCGCAGGAGTACCTGATCCGGGTCCGCGAGGCCGCCCCCGACGACACCGTCCGCGCCATGGTCACCGAACTCGCCGTCGAGGCGATCATGCTGCACCGCGGGGTCAAGGGGGCCGACGAGACCTACGCCGGCGCCCAGCTGGTCACCGTCCGCCGCCGCGCGGTCGAGCGCCGCATCCGTGACGTCGCCAGCCGCTTCGCCCGCCTCAGCACCCACGGCGACCCGGGCGAACTGGCCGCCGTGCAGAACGAGTTGTGGGTGCTTCAGCAGTACGACCAGGCCCTGCGGGAGCGCGGCCCGGCCGCACTGTGAGGGCGGCCGGGGGCGGGCCCGGGTAATCGGCCGGTCACCGACCGGACGCAAAAAGTCGCCGCACGCCCCTCGTGGGGACGATGTGTCGTACCCCACACTGGTCCCGGTGCCTGAGTCCTCGGAGCGCGGCCGACCCGTCACCGACGGGTCCCGGACATCCGCGGTTGTGCTCATCGCGTACGGGACGGACAGCGGCGAGGCCGCCGACTCCGTCCCCGAAGTACCGCTGCCCCACCCCCCGGCAGCGATCATCCTGGAGGTCGCCCCCGTGCAGACCCAGACCCAGACCCTCACCCAGCCCGACGCCGGCGTTCTCGTCGCCGTGCCCGCGCAGAGCCGCGTCGCGCACCACCCCGAGACACCGCCCGAGCCGGCCGAACCCGCCGAGCCGGCCGCGCCGCCCGTCCGCCCCGAGACCGGCGGCCCCTCCTCGGATCTGTTCCGGCAGTATCTGCGCGAGATCGGGCGCATCCCGTTGCTGACCGCCGCCGAGGAGGTCGAACTCGCCCGCCGTGTCGAGGCGGGGCTGTTCGCCGAGGAGAAACTGCGGCTGACCCCCGACCTGGACAGCCGGCTCGCCGTCGATCTGGACCGGCTCGTCGTCATGGGCCGGATGGCCAAGCGGCGGCTGATCGAGGCGAACCTGCGGCTCGTCGTGTCCGTCGCCAAGCGGTACGTGGGCCGGGGGCTGACCATGCTGGACCTGGTCCAGGAGGGGAACCTCGGGCTGATCCGGGCGGTGGAGAAGTTCGACTACGCGCGGGGCTACAAGTTCTCCACGTACGCCACGTGGTGGATCCGCCAGGCCATGTCGCGTGCGCTGGCGGACCAGGCCCGGACCATTCGCGTGCCCGTGCACGTGGTGGAGCTCATCAACCGGGTGGTGCGGGTGCAGCGGCGGATGCTGCAGGAGCGGGGGCACGAGCCGACGTCGGCGGAGGTCGCCGCGCACCTGGACCTGCCGCCCGAGCGGGTCGGCGAGGTGCTGCGGCTCGCGCAGGAACCCGTCTCCCTGCACGCGCCCGTGGGGGAGGAGGACGACGTGGCGCTCGGCGATCTCATCGAGGACAGTGACGCGGCGAGTCCCGTGGAGTCGGCGGCGTTCCTGCTGCTGCGGGAGCACCTGGAAGCGGTGCTGTCGACGCTGGGGGAGCGGGAGCGCAAGGTCGTCCAGCTCCGCTACGGCCTGGTCGACGGCCGTCCCCGCACGCTGGAGGAGATCGGCCGCCTCTTCGGCGTCACGCGCGAACGCATCCGCCAGATCGAGTCCAAGACGCTGAGCAAGCTCCGCGACCACGCCTTCGCGGATCAGCTGCGCGGGTATCTGGACTGACGGCGCGCCGCGCCGCGCGGCTGCCGTGGTGGAACGGCCCCGCCCTCGACTGGCCGCATGCGTAAGGGCCCTACGTATTTTCACTGATGCCGCACCCGCTGTGTTCTGTCACTGTCTTCCCAGATGTGACCTCGGTACCGACGTACCGGGCACCGGTGTCTGAGGAGTGAGCATGAGAGTGGACGGGCTGCGACGGGTTCCGGCGGCCGCGGTGATGCTGGCGGCCGCGGCCCTGCTGGCCGGCTGCGGGGGCGGCGAGCAGGGGTCCGCGGACGGGGGCAGCGGTGCCGCGGCCGAGAGCTCGCAGAAGGGGACCGCAGGGGGGAAGGCGGGCGGCGGCCCGCTGGACGCGGCCGGGCTGGAGAGCGCGGCGGTCGCCGAGGCGGACCTGCCCGACTACACCTTCACCGTCTTCAAGCAGGGCACCGTCCTCGGCACCAAGGGCGAACCGGCCGACCCGGCGGTCTGCCGGCCCATCGAGGACATCCGCCTGCGCTCCCCCGAACCGGCACCGGCCGCGGCGGCGGCCCGCTCCGTCCACCCGAAGACGGACACACAGGCCACCGAGATCACGCTGTACTCCTACGACCAGGCGACCGACGCCGAGGAACTCCTCACCCGCGTCCGCGAAGCGGCGAAGAACTGCCCCGCCGGCTACCAGGACGACACCGGCCTGAACCCGACCGTCACCGCCCTCGCCGACCCCGACCCCGGCCCGGGCGACGAGGCGGTCGCCTACCAGCGGGAGCTGTCCGGCACGGCGCACTGGTACCGGGTGGTGCGCAGCGGCCCCCACGTCGCCGTCTTCGGCTGGAAGAGCCAGGTCGCGAACAAGAACGCGGGCGAGGCCCCGGACGAGGTGATCACCGCCCAGCTGAAGAAGCTGACGGAGACGGCGGGCACGGGCTGATCCGGGGACGCGCGTCCCCGGATCGGCCCGGGACGCGCGTCAGTCGACCTCCGCCACCGCCTGGGCGAACTGGGCCTTGTACAGGCGGGCGTACGCCCCGTCCGCCGCCAGCAGCTTCTCGTGCGCGCCCTGTTCGACGATCGAGCCGTTCTCCATGACCAGGATCGTGTCCGCGTCCCGGATCGTCGACAGCCGGTGAGCGATCACGAACGACGTGCGCCCGTGGGCCAGTTGCGCCATCGCCTTCTGGATCAGCACCTCCGTACGCGTGTCCACGGAACTCGTCGCCTCGTCCAGGACGAGGATCACCGGGTCCGACAGGAACGCCCGAGCGATGGTGATGAGCTGCTTCTCGCCCGCGCTCACCCCGCTGCCCTCGTCGTCGATCACCGTGTCGTACCCGTCGGGCAGCGTCCGGACGAACCGGTCGGCGTGCGCCGCCCGTGCCGCCTCCTCGATCTCCTCCCGGGTGACCTCGCGCGCCGCGCCGTAGGCGATGTTCTCCGCGATGGTGCCGCCGAACAGCCAGGTGTCCTGCAGCACCATGCCGATCCCGGCCCGCAGTTCGTCCCGGGACATCCGGGAGACGTCCACCCCGTCGAGCGTGATCCGCCCGCCGGACACCTCGTAGAACCGCATCAGCAGGTTCACCAGAGTCGTCTTGCCGGCGCCCGTCGGGCCGACGATGGCCACCGTGTGGCCCGGTTCGACCGTCAGCGACAGGTCCTCGATCAGCGGCTTCTCGGGGGCGTACCGGAACGACACGTGCTCCAGCGCCACCCGCCCGCGCAACCGCCCGGGCTTCTCGGCCGGCGAGGCGTCGGCCTCCTGCTCCTCGGCGTCCAGCAGTTCGAAGACCCGCTCCGCCGAGGCGACACCCGACTGCACCAGGTTCGCCATCGAGGCGACCTGCGTCAGCGGCATGGAGAACTGCCGCGAGTACTGGATGAACGCCTGCACGTCACCGATGGACAGCGTGCCCGACGCGACCCGCAGGCCGCCGACGACCGCCACCAGCACATAGTTGATGTTCGAGACGAAGAACATCAGCGGCTGCATGATGCCGCTGTTGAACTGCGCCCTGAACCCGGCCTCGTACAGCGCCTCGTTCTCCTCGGCGAACTTCTTCGCCGACTCCTCCTGCCGCCCGAACACCTTCACCAGGGTGTGCCCGGTGTACATCTCCTCGATGTGCGCGTTGAGGGTGCCGGTGCTGCGCCACTGCTGCACGAAGTGCGGCTGCGACCACTTGCCGACACGCGTGGCGACGACGAACGACAGCGGCACCGTCACCAGCGCGACCAGCGCCAGGATCCAGGAGACGTAGAACATCATCGCGAGTACGCCGATGACGGTGAGCAGCGAGTTGATGAGCTGGCCCATCGACTGCTGGAGCGTCTGCCCGATGTTGTCGATGTCGTTGGTGGCGCGGCTCAGCACCTCACCGCGCTGCCGCTTGTCGAAGTACGACAGCGGCAGCCGCGACAGCTTCGTCTGCACGTCCTCGCGCATCCGGAACATGGTGCGGTTGACCGCCCGGTTCACCAGCCGGGTCGCGACCGCCATCAGCAGACCGGCGACCAGGAACACCGCCAGCGCGAACAGCAGGACGTCGCCGACCGCCGTGAAGTCGATGCCCTCGCCAGGGGTGAAGTCGGTGGAGCGGAGCATGTCGGCGACATCGCCCTCGCCGCGCTCCCGCATCGAGTCGAGCACCTCTTCCTTGGTGGCGCCCTGAGGCATCTCGCGTCCCACGATGCCCGCGAAGACCAGGTCGGTCGCCTCGCCGAGGATCTTCGGTCCGATCACGCTGAGGCCCACGCTGAGCACGACACAGGCCAGCAGCCCGTAGATCGTGAGGCGTTCGGGTCCGAACCGGGCGATCAGCCGTTTGCCCGACCCCTTGAAGTCGATCGACCGCTGGTCGGGGCCGCCCCCGGCCATCATCCGTCCTCCGGGCCCCGCCATCAGGCAGCCTCCGCTTCCGTCAGCTGGGAGAGCACGATCTCCCGGTAGGTCTCGTTGTCCGCCATCAGTTCGTGGTGCCGGCCGGTGCCGACGACCCGGCCCCCGTCCAGGACCACGATCCGGTCGGCGTCCCGGATGGTCGCCACCCGCTGGGCGACGATCACCACGGTCGCCTCGGCCGTCTCCCGTGCGAGAGCCGCCCGCAGGGCCGCGTCGGTGGCGTAGTCGAGCGCGGAGAAGGAGTCGTCGAAGAGGTAGATCTCCGGGCGCTGCACCAGCGTCCGGGCGATCGCGAGCCGCTGGCGCTGACCGCCGGAGACGTTCGTCCCGCCCTGGGCGACCGGCGCGTCGAGGCCGCCCTCGAGCCGCTCCACGAAGTCCTTGCCCTGCGCCACTTCCAGCGCGTGCCACAGCTCCTCGTCCGTGGCGTCCGGATTGCCGTAGCGCAGGTTCGTCGCCACCGTCCCGGCGAACAGGTACGGCCTCTGCGGCACCAGTCCGACCGTCTTCGCGAGCAGCCGCGGCTCGACATCCGCCACGGGCACGCCGTCCACCAGCACCTCCCCGTCGGTCGCGTCGAACAGCCGGGGGACGAGACCGAGCAGCGTGGACTTGCCGCTGCCGGTGGAGCCGATCACGGCCGTGACCTCACCGGGCCGTGCCACCAGGTCGACGGCCTTCAGCACCGGCTCCTCGGCACCCGGGTAGCGGAAGCCCGCGCCCCGGAGCTCCAGATGCCCGTGCCGGCGCAGCTCGGTGACGGGCGCGAGGGGCGGCACCACGCTGGAGGAGGTGTCCAGCACCTCGTGGACGCGCTCGGCGCACACCTCGGCGCGCGGCACCATCATGAACATGAACGTGGCCATCATCACGGACATGACGATCTGCATCAGATAGGCGAGGAACGCGGTCAGGTCACCGATCTGCATCCCGCCGCTGTCGATGCGGTGCGCGCCGAACCACACCACCGCGACCGACGACAGGTTCACCACCGTCATGACCACCGGGAACATCAGCGCGAGCAGATTGCCCGTGCGCAGCGAGACATCGGTCAGCTCGGTGTTCGACCCACGGAACCGCCCCTGCTCGTACGCGTCCCGCACGAAGGCGCGGATCACCCGGTTGCCGGTGATCTGCTCGCGCAGCACCCGGTTCACCGTGTCGAGCCGCTCCTGCATGGTCCGGAACAGCGGACGCAGCCGCCGTACGATCAGCGTCACGCAGACGCCCAGCACCGGCACCACGGCGACCAGTACCCCGGACAGCGGGACGTCCAGGCCGAGCGCCATCACGATGCCGCCCACACACATGATGGGCGCCGACACCATCAGGGTGAACGTCATCAGGACCAGCATCTGCACCTGCTGGACGTCGTTCGTCGTACGGGTGATCAGCGAGGGCGCGCCGAAGTGACCCACCTCACGCGCGGAGAACGACTGCACCCGGTCGAACACGGCGGCGCGCACGTCCCGTCCCAGTGCGGCGGCGGTGCGGGCGCCGTAGTACACGGCACCGATGTTGCACACGACCTGGGCCAGCGAGATGCCGATCATCAGGACGCCGTAGTTCAGGATGTAACCGGTGTCACCCTCGACGACACCTCTGTCGATGATGTCCGCGTTGAGCGTGGGCAGGTAGAGCGAGGCGCAGGTCTGCAGGAACTGCAGCAGCACCAGCAGGGCGATGGGTCTCTTGTAGGGCTCGAGGTGGGTCCGCAGGAGTCGTATGAGCACGCTGAATCTCTCGGAGTGGTCGGCGAGGGCGTCGGTTGCCCGTGGCCCCTATCGTCGAACACTCCACCCGCGTTACCCCAACCGAATTAACCCACCGGCCCGTGCTACAGGTGGAACGCCCCCGGATGTGTCTGCTCGCGCACCGATACGTACTGCTGGCGCACCGCCTGCCCCACCGCCAGGTCCTCCCCGGGATCCAGCACCTGCGCCACCGCGCCCTGCCACACCGGCGGAGTGCGCGGATCGAGGGTGCCCTGCGACACGCCGAGCGCCCACGCCGCCTGCCGGGCCGCGCCGATCGCCGCGTAGTCCGCGGGCTGCGGTACGACCACCTGCGCCCCGAACAGCGCGGGCGCCGCCGACTGCACGGCCGGCAGCTCCGCGGCCTGGCCCAGCAGGAAGACCCGCCGCACCTCCACGCCCCGGCCGCGCAGCACGTCCAGCGCGTCCCCGAGCCCGCACAGCATCCCCTCGAACGCGGCCCGCGCCAGGTGCTCCGGCTTCATCGACTCCCGCCGCAGCCCCGCCAGCGTCCCGGCGGTGTGCGGCAGGTTCGGGGTGCGCTCACCCTCCAGATACGGCAGCAGCACCAGCCCGTGCGACCCCGGCGTCGACTTCATCGCCAGGTCGGACAGGCTCTCCAGATCGGGCAGCCCGAGCAGCTCGGCGGTCCCGCGCAGGGCGCGCACGGCGTTCAGGGTGGTGACGACGGGCAGGTGCATGCCGGTCGCGTCCGCCAGAGAGGTGATCATCCCGTGCCGGTCGACGAGCGCCTCGGGGTGCACGGCCATCACGGACCCGGACGCGCCCAGCGACACCACCGCGTCGCCCAGCCCGATGCCCAGCCCGAACGCCGCCGCCATCGTCTCGCCCGTACCGGCGGAGATCAGCAGCCCCTCCGGTGTCGTACCGGCCGCGTCCGACGGGCCGATCACCTCGGGCAGCATCACCTGGTGCCCGAGCGCCAGCTCCACCAGATCGGGCCGGTAGCCGCCGGTGGCCGCCGCCCAGTACCCGGTGCCGGACGCCCCGCCCCGGTCGGTGGTGCGCCGCACCGGCCGGCCGAGCAGCTGCCACACCAGCCAGTCGTGTGCCTGCAGCAGTACGGCGGTGCGCGCCGCGTTCTCCGGTTCGCTGCGGGCCATCCAGCGCAGCTTGGTCACCGGTTGCGCGGCCCCCGGCACACAGCCCACGGCCTGCGCCCACGCCTCGCGCCCGCCGACCGCGTCGATCAGATCCGCCGCCGCGACCTGCGCCCGCTTGTCACCGCCGGTCATCGCCGGCCGCACGGTGTTGCCCTGCGCGTCCAGCGGCACCAGCGCGTTCGCCTGCGCGGAGACGCCGATGGCCTGCACGCCCTCCAGCAGACCACCGCCCGCCGCCTCGCCGAGGGACAGCAGCCAGGCCTGCGGGTCGACGTCGGAGGGACGGCCGCCGCCGTCGGTGCTCTGTACCGGATGCTGGGCATATCCCTGCCTGAGCACGGCTCCGGTGTCCGTGTCACAGACGACGATGCGAGTGAAGTCTGGCGCGCTGTCCAGTCCGGCGACTATCCCCATGCGGCCGATTTTGCCGCATGGGGAGGGGTGAGTGGGGCATGGGAGCCCTCGGGGCGGGACAGCCGTCAGGTGTTGCTCGTGCCCCAGCCGTCCTCCGACGGGCCGTGGGCCGTGCGTTCGCGCAGCGTGCGGACCCGCTGGGCGACCGAGTCGGGCATGCGGTCGCCGACCTTGTCGCTGACCGCGTGGTACGCCTTGTCCGCGAACTCGCGGCCCTGCTGCGCCGCGCTCTCCGCGGTGTTGCGGACGGCGGGGTTCTTCGTGAACTGCCGCGCGGACCTCTTTATCTGTTCGTAGCGCTCGCGTCCGGCTTTCGTGCCCAGCACGTAACCCAGGACGACTCCGGCGACGAATGTGAGCCGGTAACGCATGTCGGCCACCCTTCCCGTGGTTCCAGTCTGTGTAGATCTCCGGTGCGGCGACAGCGCCGGGGAGTACCGATTGGCGGAGCACCCCCCTGCTTGCGCTAATGTATGTGTCGCAGCGAGCGCGCGCCCTCTGGCGGATACCCAGGCGGATGCGTTCGATGCAACGAGGCATTCCTCCGTAGCTCAATTGGCAGAGCAGCCGGCTGTTAACCGGCAGGTTACTGGTTCGAGTCCAGTCGGGGGAGCTCGGTCCTCCGTAGCTCAATTGGCAGAGCAGCCGGCTGTTAACCGGCAGGTTACTGGTTCGAGTCCAGTCGGGGGAGCATGCTGAACGAGGACCCCGCAGGGGTCCTTTTTCATGTCCGGGGGAACCGTGCGGGGCTCGGTGAAGTCTCCATGGTCACGAGGGCCGTACGCAGCCGACCATCCGAAGCAGGAGATCGTATGAGCGGCTATGCTGCGGCAGACGGCGCGCACACATGTACGCGACACGCCGCTATGGGGCGGTAGCTCAGCCGGTTAGAGCAGCGGACTCATAATCCGTCGGCCGTGGGTTCGAGTCCCACCCGCCCCACCGTGCGCCCCTCGTGGCACCCTCGGACCGCAACGGCGAAGCCGCTACTCGGCGGTCCCCTCGCCGGAGGCGGGGGCGTCCGACGGGTCGCGTTCGCCCTCCGCCTGGGACGGGGTGGAGTGCGGGATCTCGGGGGTGGTCCACTCGTCGTCGTCCCTGTCGCCCTCGGCCTGGGACGGAGTGTGTTCGCTCAGCTCGCTCATGGTGCTGCCTCCCGATCACGGGGCCGGTGGTCGTCCGTCGCCGGGTACCCCGCGCCGGCCGGTGTCACCGTGCCGAGCGGCGGGCCAGTGCCCGGGACAGGGCGCAGCGGACCCCCTCGGGCGGAGGAGCGCCCTTCGCCTCCGCGCCGGCGGTGAGCGCCTCCGCGACCGCGCGGAGCTTGGTGTTGGACAGCTGGGACACCTCCCGCAGGATGTGCCAGGCCTCGTCCGAGGTGCAGCCGTACGTGGCCATCAGGATGCCGCGGGCCTGGTCGATCACCGGGCGGGAGGCGATCGCCTGCCGCAACTGCTCGACCTCCTCCTGGAGCAGGCGCAGCCGCTCCTCCCGCTCCAGCGCCACCGCCGAGACGGCCGGCTGCGGCGCGCCCTCCGGGGGCGGGGAGCGCAGCGGGTCCGTGCTGTCGAGGCCGGCGAGTTCCAGGATGCGGCGCGGCTGGCCGTTCCAGCGGGTGGCCGTGACCGGTACCGACCGCCGCCGGCCGTGGTCGCGCAGCACCTCCAGGAACTCCAGCCCCGCCGTGTCCATGAAGTACACGCCGCTCATGTCCACGTCGACGCGGGCCGTGCCGGCGGGCAGCCGCGCCAGCTTCTCCGTCAGGGCCCGGGCGCACCCGCGGACCAGCTCGCCGCGCGGGGTGAGCAGCGCCCGGTCCGCGTCCATGCGACCGCCTATGACCAAGGTGTCCGGCCTTCCGGGGGGAGGGAGGGATGCCGCGGAGGTCATCTCACCGCCTTGTCGGTCCTCGTGGGGGGTCGGGGCGTTCGGGTGAGGCCCGGCCGGCACCGGAGCGGTAGGCTGCGCACGGTCCCGGCTGCGCTGGGGGTGCGCCTGCCCACCCCGCGGCGTACTACACACCGTGCCGGGGAGCGGCCGGGAACCGACGGGGTACGTGCAGTCCTGGGAGTGTGGGGAGACGGGTGTTGGGCAATCGTCACCGGACGCCGTACGGGCCCGGGACTCCGGCGCCGTGCCTGACGGTGCGCCCGCTGGAGGACGGTCGCGGTGTCCGCGCGGCCGGGGAGATCGGCCTGGCCACGCATATGATCTGGGAGCGCGTGCTGGAGCAGGCGGTGCGTGAGGGTGAGGCCGTGTACTACCTGGAACTGTCCGAGGTGACGTTCGTCGACGTCGCGGGCGCCGACGCGCTCGCGGCGGCGGCCGAGCGCCTCGGGGACGGCCGCCGGTTCGTGGTGCGCCGTCCGCCGCCCGCCCTCAGCCGGGTGCTGGACATGTTCTGGCCCGACCTGCCGACGATCGAGGTGTCGATGTCATGAGCGCCGCGGCCGAACCCCTGGAAGTCCTCACCGGTCCCTTCGTCCACCCCGCCCTCTTCTACCGGGACGACCAGGAGTACCTGGAGGGCACCGTCCCCTTCGTGCGCGAGGGGCTCGCGGCCGGCGAGCCCGTGGCGGTCGCCGTGCCCGGTGACCGGCTGCGGCTGGTCCGGGACGCGCTCGGCGACGACGCGGACACCGTCCGCCTCCTCGACATGCGCGAGGCCGGACGCAACCCCGGCCGGATCATCCCCGGCGTGCTGCGCGCCTTCGCCGACACCCACCCGGCCGGGCAGCGGGTGCGGATCATCGGCGAACCCATCTGGGCGGGCCGTTCCGCGGCCGAGTACCCCGCCTGCGTCCAGCACGAGGCACTGATCAACGCCGCCTTCCGGGACCGCACGGTGACGATCCTGTGCCCCTACGACGCCGTACGCCTGCCCGCGCACGTCCTCGCCGACGCCCACGCCACCCACCCCACCGTCATCCCCGCCGGGGCCCGCCCGGTGCGGGACAGCGAGGCGTACGCCCCCGACGCGGTCGTCGCCCGCTACAACGAGCCGCTGCCGCTCGTGACGGACGCGATGACCTTCCCGTTCGTCGCCGAGTCGCTGGCCTCGGCCCGGCACGCCGCGTCCGACGAGGGACGGCGGCTCGGCCTCACCGGCGTCACCCTGGACGACCTGGCCATCGCCGCGGCCGAGCTGACCACCAACAGCGTGGTGCACGGCGGCGGTTCGGGAATGCTGCGGATCTGGGCCGAGGACGGCCACGTGCTGTGCGAGGTGCGCGACGGGGGCCGGATGACCGACCCTCTCGCGGGGCGCCGCCCCGCGTCCCGCGACCAGCGCGGCGGGCGCGGCCTGCTGATGGTCCATCTGATCGCCGACCTGGTGCGCGTGCACACCGGGGACGAGGGCACGACGATCAGATGCTGGTTCCCCCGCTGACGCCCGGCCGGCCGCTCGGCCGGCCGCCTGCGCACCGGGACGAGGGCGCGACGGTCGGACGCCGGTTCCCCGGCTGACGCCCGCCCGGCTCAGGCGCGCAGCGGGTCCAGCACGATCGGTGCGATCCTGCCCTCCAGCATCTCGCCCAGTCCCTGTACGGCGCAGAGTTCCGGCCGCTCGGCGATGTGCACCGGCATGCCCGTCGCCTGACGCAGCATCTGGTCCAGGCCCGGCAGCAGGGCGCTCCCGCCGACCATCATGATCCCCCGGTCGACCAGGTCGGCGACCAGATCCGGCGGGCACTCCCGCAGCACCTTGCCGATGCCGTCGAGGACGGCGGTGAGCGGAGTCTGGATGGCCTGCCGCACGGCGGCCGTGTCGACCCGTACGGAGCGGGCCAGACCGGTGGCCACGTCCCGCCCGTGGATCTCCGTCGACTCCGGGCCCTGCGGAGTGAGCCCGTTGCCGTGCAGGGCGAGCTGCAGGGGCCGTACGGACTGGCTCGGCAGCATCAGCTCGTGCTGGTGGCGCAGGTGCTGCACGATCGCGTTGTCCACGGCCTCACCGCCGACGGGGACGCGTTCCGCCGTCACGATCGCCCCGAGGGAGAGCACGGCCACCTGCGTGGCCGCCGCACCGCACACCATGATCATGGCGGCCTCGGGCCGCTCCACCGGCAGACCGCAGCCGACGGCGGCGGCGATGAGCGTGTCGACCAGCTCCACCCGGCGGGCGCCGAGACCGACCAGGGTCTCGATCGCGGCACGCTGGGCGAGCGGATCGGCGTCGTGCGGGACACAGGCGGCGGCCCGCAGCCGGGGCCTGCGGCGCAGGGCGCGGCGCATCTTGTCGCCGATCAGTTGCCGCAGCATGCGCTGGGCCATCTCGATGTCGACGACCGTGCCGCCGGAGACGGGACGCACGACGCGGATGTAGTCCGGCGTACGGCCCGTCATCTTCTCCGCGAACTCACCGACCGCCATCAGCGCTCCGGTACGGGTGTTCACGGCGGCGGTGGACGGCTGGTCGACGACGAGTCCGGCGCCCTTGACGTAGACCCGGGTGCGGGCCGCCCCCAGGTCGACGGCGAAGTGGCAGCGGCGCAGCTGCTCCAGACTGGCGGTCACGGCGGTTCCTCCCGAGTGCGCGCCCAGTGGCCCGCCGGGCGACGGACCTCTCAGGCATCGTGTGCGGCAGGCGGGGAGGGGCGCCTTTCCTGGGGGGCCGGGTGGGGGGCCGCCGAACGGGGCCCCTCAGACGCGGGGGGTGCGGTCCGCCGGTCCCACGATCCCCCGGACCACACCCAGCTCCACCAGGTCCTGCGGGCGGATGCGGAGTTGGTCCGCCGTCGTCTCCGCCTGCTCCGGGGGCCGTTTGAGGATGGCCGCCGCGAGCTCCGGGGCGATCACCGAGAAGTAGCTGTCGGGGGTGGCCCAGGTGTTGCCGGGGGCCGCGAGCGCCAGCGCGCCGCCGGAGCCGCCCTCGCCGACGACCAGCGTGGTGACCGGCGTACGGGCGGCGGCCACGGCGCCGAACAGGTCGGCGATGGCGGCCCCGGCGCCCTGCCGCTCCGCCTCCGCGTCGTTCGCCGCGCCCGGTGTGTCCACCAGCGTCAGCACCGGGATGCCGAGCCGGTCCGCGAGCCGGACCAGCCGGGCGGCCGTGCGGTACCCGGCGGGACGGGTCGCCGCCCCGGTCTGCGCCGCGTAGGCGACCGTACGGCCCCCGTGCTCACCGAAGCCGCACAGCACGCCCTCCGGGTCCGTGCCGCCGCAGCGGTCGCCGCCGAGGGCGACACGGGAGGTGAAGTAGGCGTCCAGGTAGGCGGTGGCGCGGGGGCGCCGGGGAGAGCGGGCGCGGCGGACCGCGTCCCAGCCGGTGGCCGGGAGGTCCGGGGCACCGAGGGCGAGGGGCGGCGGGGCCGGCGCGGTGGAGGGGCGGGTCAGCAGGCGCAGCCAGTGCCCCAGGGTGTCCCGCAGCTCCCCGCTCCGGACCAGCGCGTCCGCCGCGCCCGCCGCCACCTGCGCCTCGGCCGTGTACGCCGCCGGGTCCGCGTCCGCGGGCCGCACCCGTGAGCCGGCGAAACCGACCTGTGCGCCGGGCAGGGCGAGGACGACGTCGGCGCCCGCGCCCAGGGTGGCCCACCCGCCGCCGGTCGTCGGGTCCCGCAGGACCGCGATCTGCGGCAGCCCGGCCTCCCGGGTGAGCGCCGATGCCCGGGCCACCCGCTGGAGCTGGGTGAGCGCGAGCATGCCCTCCTGCATCCTGCTCCCGCCGGTGGAGACGAGCGGCACCACGGGCAGCCGGTGCGCGCGGGCATGCGCGTACGCGGCCTCCAGACGGTCGCCGGTGCGTTCGCCCAGGGAGCCGCCGAGGAAGCCGAACTCGAACGCGATGACGACCGCTCGGGTGCCCTCGATCCGTGCCGTGCCGCAGATCACGGACTCCCGCTCACCGGTGCGTTCGGCGGCGCGGGCGCGGGCGGCGCCGTAGCCGGGCCAGCCGAGCGGGCCGTCCGGGGGCGACTGCCGGTCCGGGTACGGCAGTTCGGTGAAGTCGTCGGTGAGGGCGGTGACGGCCTCACGGGCGGAGAAGCGGTCAGCCACGGGACAGCGCCCGCTTCATGATCTTCCCCATGTCGTTGCGGGGGAGGGCGTCGAGATGGTGGACCACGCGAGGGCGCTTGTGCGGGGCGAGGCGCCCGGCGACATGATCGGCCAGCTCGTCGAGCGCGGGCGGGGACTGCGGATCCGCCGGCACCACCCACGCCACGATCCGCTCGCCCAGATCGGCGTCCGGCTCCCCGGTCACCGCCGCCTCCCGCACCCCCGGATGCTCCAGCAGCGCGTTCTCGATCTCCCCCGCGCCGATCTTGTACCCCCCGCTCTTGATCAGGTCGGTGGCCTTGCGGCCGACGATCCGGACGTAGCCGTCGGCATCGCGCACCGCCATGTCGCCGGTGCGGAACCAGCCGTCGGCCGTGAACGCGGCGGCCGTCGCGTCCGGCCGGTTCAGGTACTCCGTGAACAGGTTCGGCCCGCGCACCTGGATCTCACCGACCGTCTCCCCGTCGTACGACGTCACGGGCGAGCCGTCCTCCTCCACCAGCCGCAGCTCCACGCCCGGCAACGGCACGCCCACCGTGCCGGGGCGGGCCTCGCCGTCCACGCGGACGGCGGTGTTCATCAGCGTCTCCGTCATGCCGTACCGCTCGACGACCCGGCGCCCGGTCGCCGCCGCGATCCGCTCGTGGTCGTGCACGGGCAGCGCGGCGGAACCCGACACCAGCAGCCGCGCCCCGGCCAGCGCCTCGACCAGTTCCGGGTCGGCGGGCAGCGACTCCGCGATCCGGTGGTACATCGTCGGCACGCCGAACAGCATGGTCGCGCCGCCGTTCAGCTCGCGCGCCACGCCCTCGGTGGTGAACCTGCCCAGGTGGCGCACGGAGCCGCCGCGGCGCAGCGGGCCGAGGGTGCCGAGGACCAGGCCGTGCACGTGGAACAGGGGCAGTCCGTGCACCAGCACGTCGTCGCCGGTCCACCGCCAGGCGTCGGCGAGGGCGTCCAGGGTCGTGGCGATCGCGCGGCGGGGGATGACGGCGCCCTTGGGCGGGCCGGTGGTGCCGGAGGTGTAGACGATGAGGGCGGGGTCGTCCTCGCCGCGCGCACGGTCGTCGGGGAGGGTGCCCCGCGCCGCCGGGTCCACGTCGATGCGGGGCAGCTCGCCCAGCGGGGCGGGGAGCTCCTCGCCGGGCGCGGTGAGCACCAGGCCGGGGGCGCTGTCGGTCAGGATGTGACCGAGTTCCTTCCCTCCCGACTTCGGGTTGAGCGGTACGACGGTCACCCCGGCGAGCAGTGCCGCGGTGACCGCGACCGCGGTCTCCAGCGCCGGCGTGGCCCATACGGCGACCCGGCGCGCCTTTGCCAGGTCCCCGGCCACCGCTCCGGCCGCCGAGGCGAGTTCCCCGTACGTCAGTGAGCGCTCGCCGAAGCGCAGGGCGGGCCGGTCGGCCGGGCCGTCGGTCAGGGCCGGGAAGAGAGAGGACACGCGTCGTACTCCTTCTGTGGAACTGGCTGTCGTGCGAAGGCTGTCAGGTGCTCGTGCCGTCCACGGCCTACCCCCAGCCGGGCACGACCATCACCAGCCACACCACCGCGGGGACCGCCGCGACCACGATCCCGCCGTACGCCATCAGCTGCCGGAAGAAACGCTCGCGGTCGACGTCCGGGGCGGCGGCCAGGACCAGCGCGCCGTTCGTGGAGAACGGGCTGACGTCCACGACCGTCGCCGACACCGCGAGCGCCGCCACCATGCCAACGGCCCCGATCTCCCCCTGGGCGAGGAACGGCACGGCCAGCGGGATCAGCGCGCCCATGATGCCGACGGAGGAGGCGAACGCCGACACGATCGCGCCGATGTAGCAGAGCAGCACCGCGGCGAGCAGCGGGACGCCGATGCCGCCGACGCCCTCACCGGCCCAGGTGATGGTGCCCATCTCGTCCAGCACACCGACGTAGGTGAGCACACCGCAGATCAGCAGGACCGTGGGCCAGGCGATCTCGGAGACCGCCTTGCGGCTGTCGTCCGGCCAGGCGGTGCTCAGCACGACGGCGAGGGTGATCGCGGTCAGTCCGGCGTCCAGGTCGAAGCCGAGGACGGCGACGACGAGGGCGACCAGGGAGACGAGGGTGGCGATGACGGGGGCGGTGAGCGGGACGACCGCGGGGGCGTCGGGGCGGGTGGCGACGGCGGTGGGGGCCGGGGCGGTACGGGTCCCGATGCCGTTCCCCGGTCCCGTGGCGCCGGAGCCGTCGCCCTTCGCTTCCGGCGCCCGGGGCGCTCCCGTGCCGGTGCCGGTCACGGCCCCCTGGTTCCACAGCTTCAGCCCGCCGCAGACGACGAACACCACCCCGGCGATGACGAGGTTCGCCAGCAGCGAGGCGAGGAACAGGGTGATCTCGCTGCCGGGGAGCTTCTCGCGCTCGACGATGCCGTTGACGATCGAGCCGTAGATGCTGATCGGGGAGAAGCCGCCGGCCTGGGCGCCGTGCACCACCATCGCGCCCATCAGCAGCGGACTGATCCGGTACCGGGCGGCGAAGCTCAGCGCGATCGGCGCGACGATCGCGACCGCGGCCGGGCTGACCGCGCCGATCGCGGTGAGCGCGCCGGTGAGGGCGAACATCACCCAGGGGATCAGCGCGACCCGTCCCCGCACCAGCCGGACGGCCGCGTGCACCAGCCAGTCGGTGGTGCCGTTGGCGCGGGCGATGGCGAACAGGTACGTGACGCCGACCAGGACGACGAACAGATCGCCGGGGAAACCGGCGAAGACGCCGTCCGCGTCGAGGTCGGCGACGAGCGTGCCGACCCCGAAGGCGGCGGCGAAGGCCAGCGCGCCCATGTTGACGGAGCGGGTGGTGGCGATGACGAACACCACCGCCAGGACGAGGATCGAGACGAGTTCGGGGGACATGCGGGCTCCCGAGTGGCTGAGTGGCTGAACCACTTGTGTCGCTGGAATGGTGTGGTCCGTTCGGCTGGACAGCGTGGGCCCCGAGGGAAGAGCCGTCAAGGGGTCGCGCAGGAATTGGCTCAGCCACTCGTCCACTGCGCGGGCCCCGGTGCTAATCTCCCGACGAGAGGGGGACCCCGTGACCGACGCCCTGCGCCCCATGACGAGACAGCGCCTGTACGAACAGGTCCTGGACCGGTTGCGCCAGTACGTCACCGAGGGCGGCCTGCGGGCCGGCGACCGCCTCCCGCCCGAGCGGGACCTGGCCCAGCGGCTCGGTGTCAGCCGGGCCTCGGTGAAGCAGGCGATCGTGGTCCTGGAGGTCCAGGGCCTGGTCGAGGCCCGGCACGGCGGCGGTACCTATCTGGTACGGGACAGCCTCGACGTCGAGCCGGTCGACCGGATGGTGGAACGCCGCCGGCGCCTGCCCGACGTACTGGAGGCCCGGGAGGCGCTGGAGACGAAGCTCGCCGAACTGGCCGCCGAGCGCCGCACGGACGACGACCTCGCCGCGATGCGGTCCGCGCTCGCGCACATGGCCGGGGAGATCGAGGCGGGCGGCGGCGGGGTGGAGGGCGACCGGCTGTTCCACGCGGCGGTGACGGCGGCCGCCCACAGCAGTCTGCTCGCGGAGTTCATGCGCTCCATCGCCGACCAGATCGCCGAGAGCCGCACGGAGTCCCTCCGCCAGCCCGGCCGCCCCCACCGCTCCCTGGCCCAGCACCGGGCCATCCTCGACGCGATCGCCGAAGGCCGGCCGCGGCAGGCGGCCACCGCCATGCGCCGCCACGTCCGTACGGTCGCCAAGGTGCGCCTCCTGGACTGGGATCCGGAGGAGGACCGCTGACCGCCTCCTGACCGGTGAACGGTCTGTCGCGGTTCCCGGGGTGGTTGCTAGCCTGCTCGTCGATCAGTTGTTCGTGCGAGGAGTGAGTCGTCGTGCCCCGTATCGCGCTCGTGACCTGCCGGCCCGGCCCCGACGTCTCCGAGGACCGGGATCTGCCGGGACTGGTGCGGGCGCTGGAGGAGGCCGGGGCCGAGGCGTCCGCCGAGGTGTGGGACGACGCCGCCGTCGACTGGGCCCGCTTCGACCTCGTCGTGATCCGCTCCACCTGGGACTACAGCTGGCGGTCGGCGGAGTTCACCGCGTGGGCCGAGCGGTGCGGCACGCTCACCCGGCTGGCCAATCCGGCGGACGTGGTGCGCTGGAACACCGACAAGCGGTACCTCGGGGAGCTCGCCGCCGCCGGGGTGCCGGTGGTGGACACCCGGTACCTGGCGCCCGGGGACGCCCTCGACCTCCCCGACGGCCACGAGTACGTCGTCAAGCCCACCTCCGGCGCCGGCGCCCGGTTCGCCGCCCGCTACACCCCCGACGAGCACGCCACGGCCGTACGGCACCTGCGGCGCATGCACGCCGAGGGGTTCACCGCGATGGTGCAGCCCTATGCGCGCGGCATCGACACCACCGGCGAGCGGGCGCTGCAGTACTTCGGGGGGAGCCTGCTGCACGTCAGCCGCAAAGGACCCGTCCTCGCCCCCGGCACGCCCTACGACCAGCGCAAGGTGGCCCACCCCGGGCTGACCGACTGGACCCCGACCCTCGAGGAAGCCGCCGTCGCCAGAAAGGCGTTGGCCTCCGTGCCGGGCCGGCCCGAGCTGCTGTACGCACGGGTCGACCTCGTGGACGGCGAGGACGGCCGGCCCCGCGTGATGGAGCTGGAACTGGTCGAACCGAACCTGTTCCTGTGGCTGCACCCGGAGTCGGTCCCGCGCGTGGCGGAGGAGATCCTCAAGGCCGCGACCCGCTGACCGCCGTACGCCGCGACAGCCCCCGGGTGAACTCGGCGGCCACCGCGCGCCGTACGCCGGCCGTGTCCGGGGCCGTGAGGGCAGGACCCCGGCGCGTCGGGGCCGTGCCCTCCAGGGGGCGGGCGGGGGCGAAGGCGCGGGCGGCCTCGTCCACCGTGCGGGACCGGGGGGTGAGGTCCTCCACCGGGCCGGGATCGTGGTCGGCCGTGCGGCGCAGCGGCACGAGCCGGAAGTCGCGCGGGGCGAACGGGCTAGTGGGGCGTTGTCCGATGGGCACGGGAACCGTCGTCGCCCACCGAGGGCTCTCCGGGGCGGCGGCCGTCCGGCAGGAACAGCACCGAGTTGACGTAGCGCGGGCCCCTGAGCGGGCCGTACGGCAGCACCCGGCGCAGCAGTCCGTGCGTGACGACGTACGAGGTGCGGGCCTGGTGCGCCTCCAGCGGGAAGCGGGACAGCGGGATCCAGGTGCCGGCGGGCAGCACCCAGCCGTCGTAACCCAGCAGCGACAGGTACGCCACCACCGGGGCGAGCCGGCCGAGCTCGCCGAACGGGCCGCCCGGATCGGCTGGCCGCTGCCCGGGAAGGTCGCGGTGGGGGTGCTGCTGCGCCCGGCGCGGGAGGCGGTGGCGCCCGCCGTGGGGCGGGAGGTGCTGCTCGACATGGAGTACGAGCGGCCCCGCATGGTCGTGCCCGAACCGGACGCGGCCGGCCGCCGCGAACTGCTGGACCGCGCACTCACCGGCTGGTCCGGGGCGATCGGACCGCCCGTACCGGTCGCCGACGCGGCGAAGTCGCTGCGCTGGGCGGAGGCGGCCGTACGGCTGATGGAGCGCGGGCTGCTGCCCACCGGTGAGGTGCTGCACTGCACCGAGCACACCCAGGCGCTGGTGCTGCTCCAGCCGGAGGAGCTGATCGAGGACCTCGCGCTGAGACGCCTGGCCCCGCTGGAGCACTGCGGTCCGGCACACGGGCGGCGGCTCGCGGAGACGTTACTGGCGTGGCTGGAGACCCGGGGCGGCGCGCCGGAGGTGGCGGCCCGCCTGGGCGTCCACCCGCAGACCGTCCGCTACCGCCTGCGCCAGATCCGCGAACTGTGGGGGGACGCGATCGACGACCCGGACCGCCGCTTCGAACTGGAACTGGTCCTGCGGTCCCAGCGGCTCCGGGGCGAGCTGGGAAATCCCCGCGTACGACGGTGATCGCGACCGTCCCATTGCCCGGGGTCGGCTCGTATGGCTAGCCTGTGTGTTCGCCATTCCGATCGCCTGTTGAAATCTCGAACGACCGCAGGCGCCTGAGACACATAGGGAGGGGGCCGGTCGTGGGACGTCTCGTACCAGCCGTGACCCGGGCTCTCGACATTCTCGAGCTCTTCCTCGACGGGGACGGGACGCTCTCCGCCCCCGACATCGTGCGCAGGCTGCAACTGCCGCGCACCACCGTGCACGAGCTGGTGACCACGCTCGCCGCCCGGAAGTACATCGTCCCGGTGGCCGGCCAGCCCGGACGCTACCGGCTCGGCGTACGCCCGTACCAGCTCGGCGCCCGCTACGCCGAGTACCTCGACCTCGCCGCCGAGGGCCAGCAGGTCGCCCGCTCGGTCGCCGAGACCTGCGACGAGACGGTGCACGTGGCGATCCTGGAGGACACCGACGTCATCTACATCGCCAAGGTGGACTCCACCCACGCGGTGCGGATGGTGTCGGCGGCCGGCCGCAGACTGCCCGCCCACTGCACCTCCGTCGGCAAGATGCTGCTGGCCTCCCTTCCCGAGCACGAACTCACCGCGCGCGTCCCCGACGACGCCGAGCTGTCCGCGATGACCCCCAACAGCATCACCGATGTGGCCGCCCTGCGCGAGACCCTCGCGGAGATCCGCGCCCGGGGCGTCGCCGTGGAGAGCCGCGAGTCCAACCCGGACGTCTCCTGCGTCGCCGCCCCGGTGCGCGACCGCACGGGGCAGGTGGTCGCCGCGCTGTCCATCTCCGTACCGATGATCCGCTGGAGCGACGAGCGGCTCGGCGAGCTGAAGCGGCTCGCCGTCAAGGGCGCCGCCGAACTGTCCGAACGCCTGGGCCACAGGAGCGTGGCATGACGAGCACATTCGACGTCGCCGTCCGCGCGGAGGCGGCCCTGGGCGAGGGTCCCACCTGGGATCCGGCCAGCGGCCGACTGCTGTGGATCGACATCCTCGGCTCCCGCGTCCACACCTACGACCCGGCCACCGGCCGGCGCACCGTGCGCCGCACCGACCAGCACGTGGGCGCCGTCAAGCCGCGCGCGGGCGGCGGCCTCGTCCTCAACCTGCGGGACGGCATCGGCCTGCTCGACCCCGACGGCGCCTTCCGCTGGCTGCACCGGGATACCGTCCCGGGCCGCCGCGCCAACGACGCCGCCGTCGCCCCCGACGGCAGCCTCTTCGCGGGCACCATGCGCTACGACGAGGCGCCCTGCGGCGGCACCCTGTCCCGCGTCACCGGCGACGGCACGGTCAAGGTCCTCCTCGACGACGTGGCGGTGAGCAACGGCACCGGCTGGAGCCCCGACGGCCGGCTGATGTACTACATCGACTCGCCGACCCGCCGCATCGACGTCTTCGACGTCGGCGAGGCGGACGGCAGGATCACGAACCGCCGCTCCCTGGCCGCGATCGAGGACGGCGCCGGCTTCCCCGACGGCCTCACCGTCGACGCCGACGGCTGTGTGTGGGTCGCCCTGTGGGGCGGCGGCGCGGTACGCCGCTACACCCCCTCCGGCGACCTGGACCGGGTGATCCCGCTCCCCGTCCCCCTCGTCACGGCCTGCGCCTTCGGCGGTCCCGACCTGACCGACCTCTACGTCACCACGGCCCGCGTGGGCCTCACGTCCCCGCACCCCCTCGCGGGCTCCCTGCTGGTGGTGCCGGGCGTGGGCAAGGGGGTGCCCCAGCCGCCGTTCGCGGGCTGATTTTGATTCGCCCCCGCCGCCCCCGCCGCCCCCGCCGCCCCCGCCGCCCCCGGACTCTTGGATCCTCGAACGCCGGAGGGGCCGAAGTTCG
>NZ_JBHYVC010000025.1:0-103319 GCF_042749965.1 Streptomyces sp. NPDC059454
CCCACCGAGGTTTTCCGGTGGGCCGGGCCTTCGGCGTTGCGTCGTGCCTTCCCGTCCGCGGGGCAGGCCGTCCGGCGCCCGCGGGTGGTGCGTGGCCGGCCGCGCCCGCGCGGCGAAGCCGCATGTCGACGAGGCCCCGCGCCCCTGGGGGCGCGGGGCTCACCGGGAGGCTTACGCCTTCCGCAGGCGGAACGTCAGTGACAGGCCCTCGTCCGCGAAGGCGTCCCCGTACGTGTCGTCCGCCTCGCCCTGCGCGAAGTCCGTGGCGAGGACCTCGTCCGCGATCAGGGCGGAGTGATCGGTCAGCGCGGCGACCGCCGCGGGCTCCGTGGCCGTCCAGCGCAGGGCGATCCGGTCGGCCACGTCCAGGCCGCTGTTCTTGCGGGCCTCCTGGATCAGGCGGATGGCGTCACGGGCCAGGCCCGCGCGGCGCAGCTCCTCCGTGATCTCCAGATCCAGGGCGACCGTGGCGCCGGCGTCGGACGCCACCGACCAGCCCTCGCGCGGGGTCTCCGTGATGATCACCTCGTCCGGAGCGAGGGTGACCGTCTCACCGTCGACCTCCACCGAGGCCGTGCCCTCGCGCAGTGCCAGGGACAGCGCCGCGGCGTCCGCGTTCGCGACCGCCCTGGCCACGTCCTGGACCCGCTTGCCGAACCGCTTGCCCAGCGCGCGGAAGTTCGCCTTCGCCGTGGTGTCCACCAGCGAGCCGCCCACCTCGGACAGGGACGCCAGGGACTCGACGTTCAGCTCCTCGGTGATCTGCGCGTGCAGCTCCGGGGCGAGATCCGCGAAGCCGCCCGCCGCGATCAGCGCGCGCTTCAGCGGCTGGCGGGTCTTCACGCCCGACTCCGCGCGCGTGGCCCGGCCCAGCTCCACGAGCCGCCGCACCAGCACCATCTGCCGCGACAGCTCCGGGTCGATCGCGGACAGGTCCGCCTCCGGCCACGAGGACAGGTGCACCGACTCCGGGGCGCCCGGGGCGACCGGGACGATCAGGTCCTGCCAGACCCGCTCGGTGATGAACGGGGTGAGCGGGGCCATCAGCCGGGTGACCGTCTCCACGACCTCGTGCAGGGTGCGCAGCGCGGCCTTGTCGCCCTGCCAGAAGCGGCGCCGGGAGCGGCGCACGTACCAGTTCGACAGGTCGTCGACGAACGCGGACAGCAGCTTGCCGGCGCGCTGGGTGTCGTAGCCCTCCAGTGCCTGGGTCACCTGGTCGGTGAGCGCGTGCAGTTCGGAGAGCAGCCAGCGGTCGAGGACCGGGCGGTCGGCCGGGGCCGGGTCGGCCTCGCTCGGCGCCCAGTTCGACGTACGGGCGTACAGGGCCTGGAAGGCGACCGTGTTCCAGTACGTCAGCAGCGTCTTGCGGACGACCTCCTGGATGGTGCCGTGGCCCACCCGGCGGGCCGCCCACGGGGAACCGCCGGCCGCCATGAACCAGCGGACCGCGTCCGCGCCGTGCTGGTCCATCAGCGGGATCGGCTGCAGGATGTTGCCCAGGTGCTTGGACATCTTGCGGCCGTCCTCGGCGAGGATGTGACCGAGGCAGACGACGTTCTCGTACGACGACTTGTCGAAGACCAGGGTGCCGACCGCCATCAGCGTGTAGAACCAGCCGCGGGTCTGGTCGATGGCCTCGGAGATGAACTGCGCCGGGTACCGGCTCTCGAACAGCTCCTTGTTCCTGTACGGATAGCCCCACTGCGCGAACGGCATCGAGCCCGAGTCGTACCAGGCGTCGATGACCTCCGGCACGCGCGTGGCCGTCTTCCCGCAGCCGTCGTGGCGGCAGCCGAAGGTGACCTCGTCGATGTACGGGCGGTGCGGGTCGAGGTCCGACTGGTCGGTGCCGGTCAGCTCGGTCAGCTCCGCGCGGGAGCCGACGACCGTGAGGTGGTCGTCCTCACAGCGCCAGATCGGCAGCGGGGTGCCCCAGTAGCGGTTGCGGGACAGCGCCCAGTCGATGTTGTTGTTCAGCCAGTCGCCGAACCGGCCGTGCTTGACGGAGTCCGGGAACCAGTTGGTCTTCTCGTTCTCCTGGAGCAGGCGGTCCTTGACGGCCGTGGTGCGGATGTACCAGGACGGCTGCGCGTAGTAGAGCAGCGCGGTGTGGCAGCGCCAGCAGTGCGGGTAGCTGTGCTCGTACGGGATGTGCTTGAAGAGCAGGCCGCGCTCGTCGAGGTCCGCGGTGAGCTTCTCGTCGGCCTTCTTGAAGAAGACGCCGCCGACCAGGGGGACGTCCTCCTCGAAGGTGCCGTCGGGGCGGACCGGGTTGACCACCGGCAGGCCGTAGGAGCGGCAGACCTTGAGGTCGTCCTCACCGAAGGCGGGGGACTGGTGGACCAGACCCGTACCGTCCTCGGTGGTGACGTACTCGGCGTTCACCACGTAGTGGGCCGGCTCGGGGAACTCCACCAGCTCGAAGGGGCGCCGGTACGTCCAGCGCTCCATCTCGGCGCCGGTGAAGGACTGACCGGTGGCCTCCCAGCCCTCGCCGAGGGCCTTGGCGAGCAGCGGCTCGGCGACGACCAGCTTCTCCTCACCGTTCGTCGCGACGACGTAGGTGACCTCGGGGTGGGCGGCGACCGCGGTGTTGGAGACCAGGGTCCACGGGGTCGTCGTCCAGACGACCAGCGCGGCCTCGCCGGCCAGCGGTCCTGAGGTGAGCGGGAAGCGGACGTAGACGGACGGGTCGACGACCGTCTCGTAGCCCTGCGCCAGCTCGTGGTCGGACAGGCCGGTGCCGCAGCGGGGGCACCAGGGGGCGACGCGGTGGTCCTGGACCAGCAGGCCCTTGCCGAAGATCTCCTTCAGCGACCACCAGACGGACTCGACGTACTCCGGGTCCATGGTGCGGTAGGCGTCGTCGAGGTCGACCCAGTAGCCCATGCGGGTCGTCAGCTCGGTGAAGGCGTCGGTGTGCCGGGTCACCGACTCGCGGCACCTGGCGTTGAACTCGGCGATGCCGTACGCCTCGATGTCCTGCTTGCCGGAGAAGCCGAGCTCCTTCTCGACGGCCAGCTCCACCGGGAGGCCGTGGCAGTCCCAGCCGGCCTTGCGGGCCACGTGGTAGCCGCGCATGGTGCGGAAGCGGGGAAAGACGTCCTTGAAGACGCGGGCCTCGATGTGGTGGGCACCGGGCATGCCGTTGGCGGTGGGCGGGCCCTCGTAGAACACCCATTCGGGGCGGCCCTCGGACTGCTCCAGGCTCTTGGCGAAGATCTTCTGCTCGCGCCAGAAGTCGAGCACCGCGTGCTCGAGGGCGGGCAGGTCGACCTGGGCGGGTACCTGGCGGTATGTCGGCGTTGTCATCAGCGGGCTTCCTCCGGCGGACTTGCTGCCTTCCGTCCGGAGGGACGAGAGCTGTGTCGATCCCTGCGCCGCTGTCGGCGCGCTCCCGCGGTACCACCCTCCTTGGCCCCCCGGTGCGACACTCGCTCCGGTGAGCCCCCTCATTGGGGTCGCGATACCGGGTCTACCGCCCCGTGCAGGGGTTTCTTCCGGCGGCTCCGGGGTGATCTTCACGTCGCGCTCGCCCCCGGGCTCACACCGTCCCCGGGTCGCTCTGGGCCGCGTACGCCGCTACTCGTCCCCATCCACGCTTTTCGCTCCGCCCAGTGTACGGCGCGGCGGGGACGGCGGCCGACCGGATTTCCGCCCGCCGTACGACCCGGCGTACCTCGAATGGCGCGGTGTGCCCGTCCGGGGCCCGGAGGTCCGTGTCGGCGGCATACCCGGCGGGGAGCTGGGCACAACGCATGCAGGTTCGCCGCGGGGCGGGGCAACGGGGCGGTGTGCCCCGTTGCCGCGGGGCTCAAGTCGATTTATCGTCCCAGAGCGATTTGCGTGCAAGATCACAATATGTGAAGGGGCCGCGGCCATGGTGGCGAAGAAGACCGCCGTACAGCAGCCGGCACCGTCCGGCAGGCCCGGGCCCGCTCATGGCGGCGGGGCCAGGAAGAGGGCGCCTGCCGGGGAGGCGGTGGCGAGGAAGAGGGCGGTGGCGGAGGCACCCGCCAGGAAGACGGCGAAGAAGGCGACGGGCGCCGCCAAGGAGGCGGCGGCGCGCACGGCTCACGACGGAGTGACGGTGGAGACCGGGTCGCCGGCCACGTCACCCGTGAAGAAGACATCGGCCAAGAAGACGTCGGTCAAGAAGGCCACGGCCAAGGAGGAACCCGCGGACAAGGCCACCGCGCGGGGGACGCCAGCCGGGGCTGCGTCCGCCGAAGAGGCGCGGGCGAAGAGACCGCCCGCGCGGAAGGCGGCGACGACGAAGGTGAAGGCGGCGCAGACGACGGGGCGGAGGGCGGTGGCCGGGGATGCCTCCGCGAAGAGGCCACCCGCGCGGAAGGCGGCCGGGGAAGCGGCCGTCGGGAAGACACCCGCGGCCAAGGAGGCGGTGGCCGGGAAGGGGGGCCGCGAGCAGGCGGCCGGTCGGGTACCGGGAAAGGGGGCCGCCCCGGGGGCGGTTTCCGCGGGGTCCCCCAGGGCGGGTCGCTCGGGGAGCGGCGCCGCAGGGGCCAGTGGGTCCGTACAGGATGTGGCCGGGCACAGCACGGCCGATGACGCGGGCGCGGTGGATGCCGCGGCGCAGACGGGAGCGACGACGGTGGGTGCGAAGAAGACTCCTGGCACGGCCACGGCGGCGAAGAGCCCCGTACCCAAGGCCCGGATCGGTGCGGCGGGACCGGGCGACCTCGCGGTACGTCCGGGCGAGGAGCCGTGGACCCCGGAAGAGGTCGAGAAGGCGCGGGCCGAGCTGACGTCCGAGGCGCTGCGGCTGCGCGAGGAGATCACCTCCTCCGAGCAGTCGCTGGCCGGCCTGATGCGGGACTCCGGCGACGGCGCGGGCGACGACGACGCCGACACCGGCACCAAGAACATCACGCGCGAGCACGAACTCGCGCTCGCCGCGAACGCGCGCGAGATGCTCACCCAGTCCGAGCGCGCCCTCCAGCGCCTCGACGCCGGCACCTACGGCCTCTGCGAGAACTGCGGCAACCCCATCGGAAAGGCCCGCATGCAGGCCTTTTCCCGGGCCACCCTGTGCGTCGAGTGCAAGCAGAAGCAGGAGCGACGGTACTGATCGGCGGGCGCGCGGGGCGTGCCGTACCCTCGTCCTTTAGTCAGGTACCTAGGGCTGAGGGACTCACGTGGCAGAGGCGGAGCGCATCATCGGTACGCCGGACACCCCGGACGCGGACCGGGACGAGCAGGACCGGGCCGGCACCGAAGGGACGGCGGCGGAGACCGAGCGGCCCCGCGGCAAACGGCGGATCGCCGTGCTGTTCGCCGTCGCCGTGTTCGCGTACGCCCTCGATCTGATCAGCAAGATGATCGTGGTCGCCGAGCTGGAGCACCACGAGCCCGTCGAGATCGTCGGGGACTGGCTGAGGTTCGAGGCGATCCGCAACGCGGGCGCGGCCTTCGGCTTCGGCGAGGCCTTCACCGTGATCTTCACGGTGATCGCGGCAGCCGTGATCGTGGTGATCATCCGCCTCGCCCGCAAGCTCTACAGCCTGCCCTGGGCGATCGCGCTCGGCCTGCTGCTCGGCGGCGCCCTCGGCAACCTCACCGACCGGATCTTCCGTTCGCCGGGTGTCTTCGAGGGCGCGGTGGTCGACTTCATCGCGCCCAAGCACTTCGCCGTGTTCAACCTGGCGGACTCGGCGATCGTGTGCGGCGGCATCCTGATCGTGCTGCTGTCGTTCCGCGGCCTCGACCCGGACGGCACCGTCCACAAGGACTGAACGCGCGTACGGGGTTGCCGGCCCCGTCCGGCATACTCGACGGGTGAGCACGATTCCCGAGATCCGTACCCTGCCCGTACCCGACGGCCTGGAGGGCGAGCGCGTCGACGCCGCCATCTCCCGCATGTTCGGCTTCTCCCGCACCAAGGCGGCCGAGCTCGCCGCCGCGGGGAAGGTCACGGTCGACGGATCGGTGGTCGGCAAGTCGGAGCGGGTGAGCGGCGGCGCCTGGCTCGAGGTGGAGATGCCGCAGGCGCCCGCGCCGGTGCGGGTGGTCGCCGAACCGGTCGAGGGCATGGAGATCGTGCACGACGACGACGACGTGGTCGTGATCGTCAAGCCCGTCGGCGTCGCCGCCCACCCCTCGCCCGGCTGGACCGGCCCGACGGTGATCGGCGGTCTCGCCGCCGCCGGGTACCGCATCTCGACCTCCGGTGCCGCCGAGCGCCAGGGCATCGTGCACCGCCTCGACGTCGGCACCTCGGGACTGATGGTCGTCGCCAAGTCGGAGTACGCGTACACGTCACTGAAGCGCCAGTTCAAGGAGCGCACCGTCGACAAGCGCTACCACACGCTCGTCCAGGGCCACCCCGACCCCACCAGCGGCACCATCGACGCCCCCATCGGCCGGCACCCGCAGCACGACTACAAGTGGGCGGTCACCGCCGACGGCAAGGCGTCCGTCACGCACTACGACCTCATCGAGGCCTTCCGCGCCGCCTCCCTCCTCGACGTCAAGCTGGAGACCGGCCGTACCCACCAGATCCGCGTCCACATGGCCGCCCACCGCCACCCTTGCGTCGGCGACCTGACCTACGGCGCCGACCCCACGCTCGCCAAGCGGCTCGGGCTGACCCGCCAGTGGCTGCACGCCGTGCGCCTCGGCTTCGAGCACCCCGGTGACGGGCAGTGGGCGGAGTTCTCCTGCGACTACCCGGAGGACCTGCGGCAGGCGCTGGACCAGGTCCGCGAGGAGACCTACGCGTGAGCCACCCGTACGTGGTCCGTGTGGCGGAGGGGCCCGCCGACCGCGAGGCGTGCTTCGCGGTCCGCAAGGAGGTCTTCGTCGCCGAGCAGGGCGTCCCCGAGGACATCGAGTACGACGCCCACGACGCCGGGGCCGTCCATGTGCTGGCGGTCGGGCAGGACGGCACACCGCTCGGCACCGGGCGGCTGCTGCACGGCGAGGCCGCCGCGGCGAAGAACGGCGGCGACCCGGCGGTCGGCTCCCTCGGCCGGCTCGCGGTGACGCGCCGGGCACGGGGCCTCGGGGCCGGGGCGGCGCTGGTGCGGGCCATCGAGGAGGCGGCCCGCGCGCGGGGCCTCACCGCCGTCGACCTGCACGCGCAGACGCACGCCCTCGGTTTCTACGAGCGGCTGGGCTACGAGGCGTACGGGCCCGAATTCCCGGACGCGGGGATGCCGCACCGGGCCATGCGGCGCGTTCTGTAGCCGGGGCCGCGAACGGCCGGGTGAGGGCGTCGGCGTGGCAGGGTGGAGATCCGCCCGCCGATCGTCGATCCGCCCGGAGCCGTGACCGTGGATCAGTTGACCCTGCTGTTCGCCCTGCTGCTCGGGGCCGTGGTGAGCGTCCCGGTCGGGGAGCGGCTGGGGCTGCCGGCACCGGTGCTGATGACAGTCCTCGGGGCCGTCCTGGCGCTGCTGGAGTTCGTGCCGAACGTCGACGTCCCGCCCGACCTGATCCTCCCGCTGCTGCTGCCGCCCCTGCTCCACGCCGCCGTACGACGGACCTCCTGGCGGCAGTTCGCGGCGAACGTCAGACCGATCCTGCTGCTCGCGGTGGCGCTGGTCTTCGTCACCACGCTGTGCGTGGCCGTCGTCGCCCACGCGATCGTGCCGGGGCTGCCGCTGGCCGCGGCCGTGGCCCTCGGCGCGCTGGTCGCGCCGCCCGACCCGATCGCGGCGACCGCCGTCGCCGGGAAGCTGGGACTGCCGCGCCGGCTGGTGTCGATCCTGGAGGGCGAGGGGCTCTTCAACGACGTCACGGCCATCGTCCTCTACAACGTGGCGATCGCCGCCGCCGTGAGCGGCAGCTTCTCGGCCTGGGAGGCCGGGCTCGACCTGGTGCTGTCGGCCGTGGTGGCGGTGGCGGTCGGGCTCGCGCTGGGCTGGGGCGCGAACAAGCTGATGGATCTCCTCGGGGACGCGACCCTGCAGATCGGGCTGAGCCTGCTCGTGCCGTACGCCTCCTACGTCCTGGCCGAGGAACTGCACGGCTCGGGTGTGCTCGCCGTGCTCACCACCGCGCTGTTCCTCGTCGAGTACGCCACCGACGCCGACGACGTCATGACCCGGCTGGCCGGGCACACCTTCTGGGACATCGTCGACACCCTCGTGACCGGGGTCGCGTTCGGGCTGGTCGGGCTCGAACTGCACAACGCGGTAAGGACCGCGGCCGGCCACTGGGGCGAACTGCTCACCTGGGCGGCGGTGATCGTGGGCGTGGTCGTCCTGGTCCGGCTGCTGTGGCTGCTGCCGGCGACCTGGCTGACGAAGCGGCTGCACGCCGCGCGGGACACCGCCGAGGAGATCCCGGTGAGCTGGCGCGAGACCGTGGTGATGTGGTGGTCCGGGATGCGCGGGGTGGCCTCGGCGGCGCTGGCACTGGCGATTCCGCTGGAGACCGACACCGGAGGCGGGTTTCCCGGCCGGGGCGAGATCGTCTTCATCGCGTTCGGCGTGATCATGGCGACCCTGCTGGTGCAGGGGCTGAGTCTGCCGTGGCTGGTGGGGCGGCTGGGAGTACGGGCCGACACCGGGCGGGAGAAGCGGTTCGAGCACGATCTGGCGGTCCGGGCGGCCAGGGCGGCGAAGCGCAGGCTGCGCGAGATCGAGGAGGCCGAGGAGCTGCCGGAGGAGCTGTCCGAGCAGATGCTGCGCAGCGCCTTCGACATCGGGGTGCGGATCAGCCCGGACCTCGCGGACGACGAGCGGCGGGAGGCGCACCGGCAGCGGGCGCGGCGGCTGAAGCGGGTGCGGGCGATTCAGCGGGAGATGCTGAGCGCGGCGCGACACGAGGTGATCGCGGCGCGGAGCGAGCCGGGGGCGGATCCGGCGGTCGTGGACCGGGTGCTGCGGCATCTGGACGTGCGCAGCTTGCGCTGACGGGGGCGTGCCCCCACCCGCGTACCGGCCGGCCCGGTCAGTCGAGAAGTGGGCGTTTCCCGTGAGGGCTTGGCGTCATTGGCAGCTTTTCGTTCGTAGAGTCTGCATATGACCAGGAATGTTGTGATCAGCGGGGGTGGCACCGGGATCGGGCTCGCCGCCGCGCGGGTGTTCGCCGCCGACGGGGACCGGGTGCTGCTGCTCGGGCGGCGCAAGGACGTGCTGGAGCGGGCCGAGGTGCCGGGTGCCCTGACGTACGCCGCCGATCTCGCCGACCCCGAGGACGTGCGGGGTGTCGCCGGCCTCGTGGGCCGGGAGTTCGGCGCGGTGGACGTGCTGATCCACAGCGCCGGGGGCAACGGGCTCCTCGAACCCCCGGCCGGCGGTGACGACCCGCTCGACGCCGTCGTCCGCTCCTGGACGGTCAACTTCCGGCTCAACCTGCTGACCGCCGCACTGCTCACCGAGGCCCTGCGGGCCCGGCTCGCCGAACCCGGCGGGCGCGTGCTGTTCATCGGCTCCATCGCCGCCTACCGGGGCCACGGACAGGTGGCGTACGCGGCGGCCAAGGCCGGGCTGCACCCGTACGCCCACGACCTCGCCCGGAGACTGGGCCCGCACGGCATCACCGTGAACGTGGTCGCCCCCGGCTACATCGAGGACACCGCCTTCTTCGGCGACGGCATCGACGAGGAACTGCGTGCCCGGCTGGTCGAGGAGACCCTGGACGGGCGCGCCGGAACGCCCGGGGACGTCGCCGCGACCCTGCACTGGCTCGCCTCCCCGGGCGCCGCACACATCACCTCCCAGATCATCCAGGTCAACGGCGGCGCCGAACGCGGCCACTGAGTGCCGCTCAGCGCTCCCTCGGATGGCTGTGCGCGCGACGGGCCGCCGGCACGCCGCCGGGGGAGCGGTGGCCGTCCAGGCGGGACGGCAGCACCGCGTCCGCCGTGTTGACCCGGGGCAGCGCGTACGGGTGCGCGTCGGCCAGCCAGCGGATCATCTGCTCGCGGACCTCGACCCGTACCGTCCATATGTCGTCCGCGTCCTTGGCCGTCACCAGGGCCCGCACCTCCATCGTGCTGGGCGTGCTGTCCGTCACGTTCAGGTTGTAGGCGCGGCCGTCCCAGGCCGGGCACTCCCGCAGGATGTCGCGGAGCCTGTCGCGCATCGCCTCCAGCGGCGCCGAGTGGTCGAGGTGCCAGAAGACGGTGCCGGTCATCTGCGGCGTACCGCGCGACCAGTTCTCGAACGGCTTGGACGTGAAGTACGACACCGGCATGGTGATCCGCCGCTCGTCCCAGGTGCGCACGGTCAGGAAGGTCAGCGTGATCTCCTCGACCGTGCCCCACTCGCCGTCCACGACCACGGTGTCGCCGATGCGCACCATGTCGCCGAAGGCGATCTGCAGCCCGGCGAACATGTTGCTCAGGGTGGACTGGGCGGCCACGCCGGCGACGATGCCGAGGATGCCGGCCGAGGCCAGCAGCGAGGCCCCGGCCGCCTGCATCGCGGGGAAGGTCAGCAGCATCGCGGCCACCGCCACCACACCGACGATCGCGGAGACCACCCGCCGGATCAGCGTCACCTGGGTGCGCACCCGGCGGACCCGCGCCGGGTCGCGCTCGCGGTGGTTGCTGGCGTACCGCGTGTACGTGGTCTCGACGACCGCGGCCGCGATGCGGATCGCCAGCCAGGCGGCCGAGCCGATCAGTACCAGGGTCAGGGTCCGGCCGACGGCGGTCTCGTGCTCCGGCAGCAGTCCCGCCTCTTCGTACGACCCTCTCAGCAGGGCCGCGCACAGCAGCAGCTGGTAGGGGATCCGGCCGCGGCGCAGCAGGCCCCACAGCGGAGTCTCGTGGTGGCGTTCGTCGGCCTTGCGCAGCAACAGGTCGGTGGCCCAGCCGAGCAGCAGTGTGAGCACGACCGAGCCGCCGACCACGATCAATGGGCGGAGCACGTCATCCATGCCCCCGAACCTAACCGGCCCGGGCGGGCATGAACATGTGACTTCCGCGCGATCGCGGGTAGTGCCGCGATCCGGCGTCGTCACACCGGGCTGGCACCATGGACCGCATGAACATCATGCTCTTTCACTCGACCTACGGTCTGCGGCCCGCGGTGCACCGGGCCGCGGACCGGCTGCGCGCGGCCGGACACGAGGTGTGGACGCCCGACCTCTTCGAGGGCCGCACGTTCGACACGGTCGAGGAGGGCATGGCGTACAAGGAGGAGACCGGCAAGGAGGAGCTGCTGAAGCGGGCCGTGCTGGCCGCCGCGCCCTACTCCGAGCGGGGGCTGGTGTACGCGGGGTTCTCCTTCGGCGCCTCCGTCGCCCAGACGCTGGCCCTCGGCGACGACAAGGCGCGCGGACTGCTGCTCCTGCACGGCACGTCGGACATCGCGGAGAGCGCCTCGGCGGACGAACTGCCGGTGCAGCTGCACGTCGCCGAGCCCGACCCGTTCGAGACCGACGACTGGCTCACCGCCTGGTACCTGCGGATGGGCCGGACCGGGGCCGACGTCGAGGTGTACCGGTACGCGGGGGCCGGCCACCTCTACACCGACCCCGACCTGCCGGACCACGACGAGGAGGCCGCCGAGGCCACCTGGCGGGTGGCGCTCGGCTTCCTCGACTCGCTGGAGGACTGACCCGGGCGCGGATCAGACCGGGTGGTGGGCGCGCTCGACCTTCTGCGTGCCGCTGCGGGTGCGGTAGGAGCGGGCCCACTCGGACGTGGCGTCCGCCTCCGTACGGCTCGACAGCACGTAGTAGTCCATCTGCGCCCGCTCTGCGGTGACGTCCAGCACGCCGTAGCCGTGCCGGTCGGTGTCGACCCAGTGGACGTGCCGGTTGGCGGCCCGGATCAGCGGGGAGGCGAGCGCGGAGACGGTGCCCTCGGGGACCTTCACGAGGTCGTCGAGGTTGTCGGAGGTGACCGAGGTGACCACGAACTCCGTGGCGGCCGATGCCGACAGCGGATAGGTACCGGCGTTCACCGGCACGTCGTTGGCCCACGCCATGTGGATGTCGCCGGTGAGGAAGACCGTGTTGCGGACGGCGTTCGTCCGCAGGTGGGCGAGGAGTTCGCGGCGGTCGTCGGTGTAGCCGTCCCACTGGTCGGTGTTGAGGGCGAGCCCCTCCTGCGGCAGGCCCAGCAGCTTCGCGAGCGGCTTGAGGAGGTTCGCGGGGAGGGAGCCGAGGGCGAACGGCGAGATCATCACCGAGGTGCCGACCAGCCGCCAGGTGGTGTCGGACGCCGTCAGACCCGCCTTCAGCCAGTCCAGTTGGGCGCGCCCGGTGAGCGTGCGGTCCGGGTCGTCGACCTCGCCGTCGCCGAGGGAGACCTGCTGGGAGCGGAAGGAGCGCAGGTCGAGGAGCGAGAGGTCGGCCAGCTTGCCGAAGCGGAGCCGGCGGTAGGTGGTGCCGGCGATCGCGGGCCGTACCGGCATCCACTCGAAGTAGGCCTGCTTGGCGGCGGCCCGGCGGGCCGCCCAGGTGCCCTCCGCGCCCTCGGTGTGGTTCTCGGCGCCGCCCGACCAGGTGTCGTTGGCGATCTCGTGGTCGTCCCAGATCGCGATGGCCGGCGCCCTGTGGTGCAGGGCCTGGAGGTCGGGGTCGGTCTTGTACTGGCCGTGCCGGGCGCGGTAGTCGGCGAGGGTGACGATCTCGTGGGCGGGCGTGTGCGGTCGGACGGCCCCGCCGCGGGTGCCGTACTCGCCGGCGGCGTACTCGTAGAGGTAGTCGCCCAGGTGCAGCCAGGCGTCCAGGTCGCCGCGGGCCGCGAGGTGGCGGTACGCCGAGAAGTGGCCGGCCTCCCAGTTGGAGCAGGAGACCACGCCGAAGCGCAGCCCGGTCACGGCGGCGTCGGCGGCCGGGGCGGTGCGGGTGCGGGCGGCGGGGGAGTCGGCGCCGCCGGCGGAGAAGCGGAACCAGTAGTCGGTGGCCGGCCGCAGGCCGCGGATGTCCGCCTTGACGGTGTGGTCGGAGGCGGCGGTGGCGAGCGTCGAACCCTTCGCGACGACGTCGGTGAACGCCTTGTCCCGGGCGACGGTCCAGCTCACCTCGGTGTCCGGGCCGAGCCCGGAGCCGGGTATCGCCTCCGGCACCGGCGTCACCCGGGTCCACAGCAGGACGCCGTCCGGCAGCGGGTCGCCGGAGGCCACGCCGTGCAGGAAGGCGGGCGCCCGCGTGGTCGCGGCACGCGCGGGCGGGGCGGCGGCGAGCGGTCCGGCCAGCACCGCGGTGGCGGCGGCCGCCCTGACGACCGTACGACGGCGCGGCGCGAGGGAGTCGGGGGCCGTGGTGGCGGGGACGGCGCTCTCGGATGATCTGTGTCGACTGGTCACAGCCGATCAGGTTACTGACAGGTACACGCGAGAGCGGGCGAACTCGCGAAAGTTCGCCCGCTCTTCAGCGCGCCGTCAGCCGGTCGGGGTTCAGGCCTTGAGTGCCGCGTCGACGGCCGTGTTGAACTCGTCCACCGTCATGGGCGCGTTCTGGCCGTCGGAGCCGGTGAGCTTCTTGCCGTCCATCATCAGCGTCGGCGTGCCCTGGACACCCTCGGTGCTGTCGAACACGTCGGACATCTCCAGCGCCCACTTGTCGTAGGTGCCGTCCTTCACGTCCGCCTGGAACTCCTTGTTGTTCTTCAGGGCGTCGACCGTGTTGGCGATCTTGATCAGGTACGCGTCGTCCGCGAACTTGTCGTCCGACTCCTCGGGGTGGTACTCGGCCGAGTAGAGCGCGCTCTTGTAGGCGAGGAATGCGTCGGGGTCGACGTTCAGCGCGGCGCCCAGGGCGCTCAGGGCGTTCCTGGAGCCCTCGCCGGTCAGGCCGCGGTCGAGGAACGAGGCGCCTATGAAGCGGATCTTGTACTTGCCGTCCTCGACGTCCTTCTCGATGGTCTCGCCGACCGTCTGCTCGAAGGAGGCGCAGACCGGGCAGCGCGGGTCCTCGTACAGCTCGAGGGTCTTCTTCGCGTCGTCCTTGCCGATGACGACGGTCGTGCCGTTCTCGCCGCTGGTGTGGGCCGGCTTGACGAGCTTGGCGTCCTTCGCGGACTCCCAGTAGTCGGGCTGGTTGGCCTGGACGACCGCGTAGCCGATGCCGCCGGCCGCGGCCAGCACACCGACGACCGAGGCGGCGACGATGAGCTGTCGCCTGACCTTCGCCTTCTTCGCCTGGCGCTCGCGCTCCTCGCGCAGCCGCTCTCGGGCCGCCGACTTCGCCGCCTGGCTGTTCCGCTTGCTCATGGTGATGTCTCCACGGGGGACGCGCACACGGGTCGTGTGCGGGATACGTATGGGGGACTGCTGGTGCTCAGGGGGTTCGCCGGGGCGGGGAACGCCTCAGGCGAGAGCCGCGGAGCACGGCGGTCCGCGCCGCCCCAGGGAGTGCGCGAGGAGCAGGGTCCGGGCCGTGGCGGTACGGCGGACCGGGCGGGCCGGCCGGAGGACCTCCGGGGCCCGGCGCACGGTCACCGCGGCGACCGCGAGCAGCAGCGGCCGGAACGTCGTGGCCGCCACCGCGCTCAGCAGCTGGGCCAGCGCCCGCTCGCCGCGGCGCAGCCAGGCGGCGGCGAACAGACCGACCCCGATGTGCGCGCCGAGCAGCGCCCAGGCGGTCGCCGGGTCGGCCTGCGCCAGCAGGGCCGCCAGCCGGTCGCCGCCCTCGGCGGCGTGCCCGGTGGCCCGGGCGAGCGGCGCGCCCACACTGGTGCCGTCGCCGCACAGCACGTCGAAGCCGACGGAGCGCAGCGGGCCCGCCACGGGTCCGCCCATCCGGCCGTAGCAGACGTGCTGGCCGGTGGTGAAGACGGTGTCGGCGGCCAGCTCCAGCGGGATCAGCAGGGCGGCGATCCGCCCGAAGGAACGCTCCCGCCCCGCCAGGGCGTACGCCAGCCCGAACACGGCGGCGGCGATCGCGGCCACCGTGTTCAGCGGCAGCGGGACCCCGGACAGCAGCACGTGCGACGCGGTGCTGAGCGTCACGACGACGGCCGTGAACAGCGCCGCGCGTACGGCTCTGAGCTGGGTTCCGGATATGTCCATGGCGGTGAAGAGTGTGTCACGTGCTGCGGTAAGGGATCCCTAAAGGGCCCCTGTGGACGGGCGGATCGTTAGAGTCCCGGAATCCTGCCGTTGCGGAACAGGTCCAGGAAGATCTGGTGGTCGCCGCGCGCGCGGGCGCCGTAGTCGTGCGCGAACTCGACCAGGAGGGGGACCAGGGAGTCCTCGTCGGCGGCGATCGCGGCGTCGATGGCGCGCTCGGTGGAGAACGGCACCAGGGACTCGCCGGAGGTGTCGTCCGCCGCCGCGTGCATCGTCGCCGTGGCCCGGCCGAGGTCGGCGACGACCAGGGCGATCTCCTCCGGGTCGTCGATGTCGCTCCAGTCGAGGTCCACGGCGTACGGCGAGACCTCGGCGACCAGCTGGCCCGCGCCGTCCAGCTCGGTCCAGCCCAGCCACGGGTCGGCGTGCGCCTGGAGGGCGCGCTGGGAGATCACCGTGCGGTGCCCCTCGTGCTGGAAGTAGTCCCGGATGGCCTGGTCGGGGATGTGCCGGGAGACGGCCGGGGTCTGGGCCTGCTTGATGTAGATCACCACATCGTTCTCCAGGGCGTCGCTGTGACCCTCCAGGAGGATGTTGTACGACGGCAGCCCGGCCGAGCCGATGCCGATGCCGCGGCGGCCCACGACGTCCTTCACGCGGTAGGAGTCCGGGCGGGCCAGGGAGGCGTCCGGCAGTGTCTCCAGATAGCCGTCGAAGGCGGCGAGCACCTTGTAGCGGGTGGCGGCGTCCAGCTCGACCGCGCCGCCGCCGGCGGCGAAGCGGCGCTCGAAGTCGCGGATGTCGGTCATCGAGTCCAGCAGCCCGAACCGGGTCAGCGAGCGGGCGTCGCGCAGCGCGTCGAGCAGCGGGCCCTGGGCGGTGTCCAGGGTGAACGGCGGCACCTCGTCGCGCTTCGCGCCGGTGGCCAGTGCGTGGATCCGCTCCCGGTAGGCGGCCGCGTAGACGGTGACCAGCTCGGTGATCTGCTCGTCGCTGAGCGCCTTCGCGTAGCCGATCAGCGCCACGGAGGCCGCGAAGCGCTTGAGGTCCCAGGTGAAGGGGCCGACGTAGGCCTCGTCGAAGTCGTTGACGTTGAAGACCAGGCGGCCGTTCGAATCCATGTACGTGCCGAAGTTCTCCGCGTGCAGATCGCCGTGGATCCACACCCGGGACGTCCGGTCGTCCAGATAGGGGCCGCTGTATCCCCTCCCGCCGCCCCGCCCGGCGTTCTCCGCGTCCAGATCGTGGTAGAAGAGGCACGCCGTCCCGCGGTAGAAGGCGAACGCCGAGGCGGCCATCTTCCGGAACTTCACCCGGAACGCGGCCGGGTCGGCGGCCAGGAGCTCGCCGAAGGCGGTGTCGAGGACGGCGAGGATCTCCTCACCGCGGTGCTCGTCGTTGAGCTGCGGGACCGACATCGCTTGGTGCCTCCTGGTGCAGGATGTTTCGGGACGGCTGGTCCGTCCCCTGCCTAACGTGCGACGGGTCACGGGAGTGCCCGCGCCACCGCCCGAAGGTACGTCGGGACGAGCTCGTAGTGTCAGTGTCGGGGCATAGACTTCGACGCTGTCCCCCGGACCGTCCGCCCGCCCGTCACCGGCTGTTCTCCTTGGAGGCCGCACCGTGTCAAAGCCGCCGTTCACGCACCTGCACGTCCACACCCAGTACTCGCTGCTGGACGGTGCCGCGCGGCTGAAGGACATGTTCAACGCCTGCAACGAGATGGGCATGACGCACATCGCCATGTCCGACCACGGCAACCTGCACGGGGCGTACGACTTCTTCCATTCCGCCCAGAAGGCCGGAGTCACCCCGATCATCGGGATCGAGGCGTATGTCGCGCCCGAGTCCCGGCGCAACAAGCGCAAGATCCAGTGGGGCCAGCCGCACCAGAAGCGGGACGACGTCTCCGGTTCCGGCGGGTACACCCACAAGACGATGTGGGCCGTGAACAGCACGGGCCTGCACAACCTCTTCAAGCTCTCCTCCGACGCGTACGCCGAGGGCTGGCTGCAGAAGTGGCCCCGGATGGACAAGGAGACCATCAGCCAGTGGTCCGAGGGGATCGTGGCCTCCACCGGCTGCCCCTCCGGCGAGGTGCAGACCCGGCTGCGCCTCGGCCACTTCGACGAGGCCCTCAAGGCCGCCGCCGACTACCAGGACATCTTCGGCAAGGACCGCTACTTCCTGGAGCTGATGGACCACGGCATCGAGATCGAGCACCGGGTCCGCGACGGCCTGCTGGAGATCGGCCGGAAGCTCGGCATCCCGCCCCTGGTCACCAACGACTCGCACTACACGTACGCGCACGAGGCGACCGCCCACGACGCGCTGCTGTGCATCCAGACCGGCAAGAACCTCTCCGACCCCGACCGCTTCAAGTTCGACGGCACCGGCTACTACCTCAAGTCCACCGACGAGATGTACGCCATCGACTCCTCGGACGCCTGGCAGCAGGGCTGCGCCAACACCCGGCTGATCGCCGAGATGGTCGACACCACGGGGATGTTCGTCAAGCGCGACCTGATGCCGAAGTTCGACATCCCCGAGGGTTACACCGAGGTCACCTGGTTCCAGGAGGAGGTCCGCCGCGGCATGGCGCGCCGCTTCCCCGGCGGCGTCCCCGAGGACCGCCAGAAGCAGGCCGAGTACGAGATGGACGTCATCATCCAGATGGGGTTCCCGGGCTACTTCCTCGTGGTCGCCGACTTCATCATGTGGGCCAAGAACCAGGGCATCGCGGTCGGCCCCGGCCGAGGCTCCGCGGCCGGTTCGATCGTGGCGTACGCGATGGGCATCACCGACCTCGACCCGATCCCGCACGGCCTGATCTTCGAGCGGTTCCTCAACCCCGAGCGCGTCTCCATGCCCGACGTCGACATCGACTTCGACGAGCGTCGGCGCGTCGAGGTGATCCGGTACGTGACGGAGAAGTACGGCGCCGACAAGGTCGCCATGATCGGCACGTACGGCAAGATCAAGGCGAAGAACGCCATCAAGGACTCCGCGCGCGTGCTGGGCTACCCGTACGCCATGGGCGACCGGCTCACCAAGGCCATGCCCGCCGACGTCCTCGGCAAGGGCATCGACCTCGACGGCATCACCAATCCCTCGCACCCGCGCTACAACGAGGCCGGCGAGATCCGCGCGATGTACGAGAACGAGCCGGACGTGAAGAAGGTCATCGACACCGCCAAGGGCGTCGAGGGCCTCGTGAGGCAGATGGGCGTGCACGCGGCCGGCGTGATCATGTCCAGCGAACCCATCGTCGACCACGCCCCGATCTGGGTGCGGCACACCGACGGCGTGACCATCACACAGTGGGACTACCCCCAGTGCGAGTCGCTGGGCCTGCTGAAGATGGACTTCCTGGGCCTGCGCAACCTCACGATCATGGACGACGCCATCAAGATGGTGAAGGCCAACAAGGGCATCGACCTGGAGATGCTCGCCCTCCCGCTGGACGACCCCAAGACCTTCGAACTGCTCTGCCGCGGTGACACCCTCGGCGTCTTCCAGTTCGACGGCGGCCCGATGCGCTCGCTGCTCCGCCAGATGCAGCCCGACAACTTCGAGGACATCTCCGCCGTCTCGGCCCTCTACCGGCCGGGCCCGATGGGCATGAACTCGCACATCAACTACGCGGAGCGCAAGAACGGCCGCCAGGAGATCACACCGATCCACAAGGAACTGGAGGAGCCGCTCCGGGAGGTGCTGTCGGTCACCTACGGCCTGATCGTCTACCAGGAGCAGGTGCAGAAGGCCGCCCAGATCATCGCGGGCTACTCGCTCGGCGAGGCCGACATCCTCCGCCGCGTGATGGGCAAGAAGAAGCCCGACGAGCTGGCGAAGAACTTCGTCCTCTTCCAGGAGGGCGCGCGGAAGAACGGCTACAGCGACGAGGCGATCCAGGCCCTGTGGGACGTGCTGGTCCCCTTCGCCGGCTACGCGTTCAACAAGGCCCACTCCGCCGCGTACGGACTGGTGTCGTACTGGACCGGATATCTCAAGGCGAACTACCCGGCCGAATACATGGCCGCGCTGCTCACCTCCGTCAAGGACGACAAGGACAAGTCGGCCGTCTACCTCAACGAGTGCCGCCGCATGGGCATCAAGGTGCTCCCGCCGAACGTCAACGAGTCCGAGTCGAACTTCGCCGCGCAGGGCGACGACGTGATCCTCTTCGGCCTGTCGGCGGTGCGCAACGTCGGCACCAACGTCGTCGAGTCGATCATCAGGTCCCGCAAGGCCAAGGGGAAGTACGCCTCGTTCCCGGACTACCTCGACAAGGTCGAGGCGGTCGTCTGCAACAAGCGGACCACCGAGTCGCTGATCAAGGCGGGCGCCTTCGACTCCATGGGGCACACCCGCAAGGGCCTCACCGCGCAGTACGAGCCGATGATCGACAACGTGGTCGCGGTCAAGCGCAAGGAGGCCGAGGGGCAGTTCGACCTCTTCGGCGGCATGGGCGAGGAGCAGACCAGCGAGCCCGGCTTCGGCCTCGACGTCACCTTCACCGACGACGAGTGGGACAAGACGTACCTGCTCGCCCAGGAGCGCGAGATGCTCGGGCTCTACGTCTCCGACCACCCGCTGTTCGGTCTGGAGCACGTGCTGTCCGACAAGGCCGACGCGGGCATCTCCCAGCTCACCGGCGGTGACTTCGGCGACGGCGCGGTGGTCACCATCGGCGGCATCATCTCGGGCCTGCAGCGCAAGATGACCAAGCAGGGCAACGCCTGGGCGATCGCCACCGTGGAGGACCTCGCGGGCTCCCTCGAGTGCATGTTCTTCCCCGCGACGTACCAGCTCGTCTCGACGCAACTCGTCGAGGACGCCGTGGTGTTCGTCAAGGGCCGGCTCGACAAGCGGGAGGACGTGCCGCGCCTTGTCGCGATGGAGCTGATGATCCCCGACCTGTCCAACGCGGGCGCCAACGCGCCCGTGGTGCTCACCATCCCGGCCACCCGCGTGACCCCGCCGATGGTCAGCCGGCTCGGTGAGATCCTCACCCACCACAAGGGCGACAGCGAGGTCCGCATCAAGCTCCAGGGGCCGACGAAGACGACGGTGCTGCGCCTGGACCGGCACCGGGTGAAGCCGGACCCGGCTCTGTTCGGCGATCTGAAGGTCCTCCTCGGACCGTCCTGCCTGGCGGGCTGAGAACGCCCGTCCGACACGTGTGAGGGGCGCACCCTGCGGTGGGTGCGCCCCTCTTCCTGCGCGCGGAGCTTCCCGCGCCCGGGCCGCAACGGCCCGTCACGCGGATGTCAGTTGTGGCCGAAGCGCTTCTGCCGGCCCTTGCCCCGGCCGACCTCGCCGGGCACGACCTGTGTGGTGCGCTGCTCGTCCGGCGTCTCCATCGTGGACTGCTGCACCGCCCGCTGGGCACGCTCGGCCTGCGGCTGCTTACGGTCACGGTTCTTGTTCTTGGCCATGGTGATGCCTCCTGTGGGGGACTAGGGGCCAGGGCCGGGACCAGATTCACACAGCCTGATGACGGACGCATGCTGGACAATTACCGTGTGTGACCGAGGTGATCGGGGAGGAAGTGTGGAAACGCCACGCCGAAGATCGAGTTCGGGCCGTTAACCCCGGCGTGGTCGGGCAGACTCGAAGCAAGCCCGAAGCAAACCTCCCGGAAAGAGGGTGGACCGCGTGGACCGCTGCATCGTCCTGGTGGACGCCGGGTATCTGCTGGGGGCCGCAGCCAGTCTCCTGGCGGGGGAGCCCTCGCGGTCCCGCATCACCGTCGACCACGCGGCCCTCATCCAGGGGCTGCGGGAGCGCGCCGAGTCCGAGACGCGTCAGCCGCTGCTGCGCATCTACTGGTTCGACGGCGCCCCCGACCGCGTCCCGCAGCCCGAACACCGCAGGCTGCGCGTGATGCCCCGGGTCACCGTCCGGCTCGGCGCGCTGACCCGCAGCGACGGCCGCTGGGCGCAGAAGGGCGTCGACGCCGCGATGCACGCCGAGTTGACCGAGCTGGCCCGCAACCGTGCCTGCTCCGACATCGTCCTGGTGACCGGGGACGGCGACCTGCTGCCCGGCATGATGGCCGCCAAGGAACACGGCGTCGCCGTGCATCTGTGGGCCGTGCAGGCCGCCGACGGCGACTACAACCAGTCCGAGGACCTGGTCGCCGAGGCCGACGAGCGCCGGGTGCTGGACCGGGCGTGGATCACCCGGGCCGTACGGGCCAAGGAGCACACCGGGGTGTGCGCCCCGCCGCCCGTGCCGCGGCCCGAGATCGCCGCGATCCTCTCCGCCCCGCTGCCGGAGTCCGCGCCCGGCGCGACGGCCGAGCGGACCGTCCAGGAGCCGCAGCACCCGGCCGCCGCCGGGCACAACGGCACCGCCGAGCGGGCGTCCACGGCCAAGGGCGTACCCACCCCCAAGGACCTGGCCGCGCTGCGCGGCCCCGGCCCGCACCCGCCCCAGCAGCCCGCCTCCGCCACCCTGCGCTGGTCCTCCGACAAGGGCTGGGTCGACCGGCCGGCCGCCGAGCCGCCGGACGCGGCCTCCATGCCCACGCTCGCCCAGCTGACCACGGCGGAGCAGCGGTGGGCCGACCGCGAGGAGGACATCACCACCGTCGGCGGGGACCCCTTCGAAGTGGGGCAGGTCTTCGCCCGGCGCTGGGTGGAGCGGCTCGGCGACCAGAGCCACATCCAGAAGCTGTCCGGCATGTATCCCCGGATTCCGCACCGTGTCGACGGGGAGCTGCTGCGGTACGCGGCTCGCTTCGGGCTGCTCGCCCACAAGGACGACCAGATCGACGAACGTGACCGTTACGCCATTCGGGCGGGGTTCTGGCGTGAGCTGGACCTTCGTACCGGTACGGAGAGGGCTCCCGCCGGGGAGTAGGCGAGGGTCCGCCCCCGCGCCCCGTGTCGAGGGCTCCGCCCCCACGCCCCCGCCTCCTGGACCCCCGGCCTGTGCCCACCCCCCACCCGGCTCGGTGGGCTGGAAGGCGGGCCCTGGCCCCGGCGTGGGCGGGTGCCGGATGGGGGGTGGGCGGTGTTCTGGGGTGGTAGGGGTTGGGGTGGGTTTGGTGGGTGGTGGGGTGCCCCGGGGGCGGGGCGGGGTTCGAGACCCCGTAGGCTCGTCCCTTGTGAAGACGCGCGCGGCACAGGGATTCCGGCACGGTGGTGACGTCGTGTGTGCGGTGCGCGGGCTGACCAAGACCTATCCGGCGGTGCGCGGCCGGCGCGGGGTCCCCGCGACGCCCGAGGTCCGGGCCACCGACGACGTGGGGCTCGACATCCGGCGCGGTGAGATCTTCGGGCTGCTCGGACCGAACGGCGCCGGCAAGTCCACCCTCGTACGCCAGCTGACCGGACTGATGCGGCCCGACCGCGGCAGCGTCGAGATCCTCGGCCACGACATCGTGCGCCACCCCGAGCGTGCCGCGCGCATCCTCGCCTACCTCGGCCAGGAGTCCAGCGCCCTCGACGAACTGACCGTGTCCCTCGCCGCCGAGACCACCGGACGGCTGCGCGGGCTCGACGTGCGCCGGGCGCGGGCCGAGCGGGACGACGTCCTGGACGAACTGGGGCTCACCCCGATCGCCGGGCGCCCGCTGAGGAAGCTCTCCGGAGGTCAGCGCCGGCTCGCCTGCTTCGCCGCCGCGCTGGTGGGGGAGCGGCCCCTGCTCGTCCTGGACGAGCCCACCACCGGCATGGACCCGGTGGCCCGGCGCGCGGTGTGGTCCGCCGTCGACCGGCGCCGCGCCGAGCACGGCACCACCGTGCTGCTGGTCACCCACAACGTCATCGAGGCCGAGACCGTGCTCGACCGGGTCGCCGTGCTCGACCGGGGCCGGGTCATCGCCTGCGACAGCCCGGCCGGCCTCAAGGAGCGGGTCGCCGGCGAGGTCCGGGTCGATCTGGTGTGGCGCGAGGCGGCGCCCCTGCACGTGCCCGAGGTCGCCGCGCTGCGGGACCGGGTCGTCGAGTCGGGCCGCCGCTGGACCCTGCGGCTCGCCCCCGAGGAGGCCCGTACGGTCGTCGCCACCGTCACCGGCGGGGCCGCCTTCGCCGCGCTGGACGACTTCACGCTGGCCACGCCCAGCCTGGAGGACGTCTACCTGGCCCTGGGCGGCGCCGTACGACAGGGACTGGTGAAGGTGTGAGCACACGGGCCGCGCCACCCGTACGGAACAGGACCGCAGTGGTTTCGGGCGAACCTCCGAACGAAGGGGAGCAGCACGACGTGAGTGTCGTACCCGCCGATGTCCTGCCGGGCGGCGCCCTGGCCGTGGAGGAGACCGCGCCGGAAGCAGCCGAGCTCGGCCCCCGGGCGCGGCTGTGGCCGTCGCTGGCGGCCGTGTACCGGGCGCAGCTGTCCCGGGCCCGGGTCGCGCGGATACCGCTGCTGTTCGTGGCGACCTTCCAGTCGGTCGGGATCATGATCCTGATGCGCGGGGTCGTGGACGGCGGCGGTGAGGCGCAGGCCGTGGTCGCCGGTTCGGCGGTCCTGGTCGTCGCCTTCGTCGCGCTGAACCTGCTCGCCCAGTACTTCGGGCAGCTGCGGGCCAGCGGCGGGCTCGACCACTACGCGACGCTGCCGGTGCCGCCGGCGGCGGTGGTGCTGGGCACGGCGGGCGCGTACGCCTCGTTCACCGTGCCGGGGACCGTGGTGACCGCCGTCTTCGGATGTGTGCTGTTCGGGCTGCCGCTGGCGCATCTGTGGGTGCTGGCCGCCGTGATCCCGCTGGCCGGGGCCGCGCTCGCCGGACTCGGAGCGGCGCTCGGCCTGCTCGCGCCCCGCGCGGAGGTGGCCACGCTGCTGGGCCAGCTCGGCATGTCGGCCGCGCTGCTGCTCGGTGTGCTGCCGGCCGAGCGGATGCCGGAGGCGGTGCGTCTGGCCCGGGACCTGTTGCCGTCGACGTACGGCGTCGAGGCCTTGGCGCGGACCTTCGGACCGCATCCCGACTGGGCGCGCGTGCTCGGTGACCTCGCCGTGTGCGGCGGCGTCGGCGTGCTCTCGCTGGCCGTCGCGACCTGGGCGTACCGCAGGGCAGCCGTCCGGTGACGCGCCGCACAGCCGGGCCTGGCACGATGGCAGGGTGAGCGCACCTCTGACACCACCACCGCCTCCGCACGAGCGTTCCGCGCGGGACGTGTGGCAGCCGCCGTCCGACGGGCAGGCGGCTGCCACGACTCCGCACGCGGACAAGAGCGGGCACGCCGGGTATCCACGGCCCGACTGGTGGTACGAACAGGACGGCCCCGGGATGAAGGCGGAGATACGGGAGGCCGGCGTGACCGCGGTGGCGGTGGCGCTCGGCGGGGTGCTGCTCGGGGTGCTGTGGTGGTGGCTGGCGCCGCGCGTGCCGCTGGTGGGCGACGTGGTCGGTGACAACTGGGTCGTCTACCTCAAGGACTCCGAGGGTGAGCACGGCATCGGGGTGGACGGGACGTTCTCGCTGCTCGCGCTCGGGTTCGGTGCGGTGAGCGCGCTTGCCGTGTTCCTGGTGCGGCGGCGTGGGGGTGTGCCACTGGTGGTGGCGCTGGCGGTCGGTGGACTGCTGGGGTCGGTGCTGGCCTGGCGGCTCGGGGTGTGGCTGGGGCCGGCGTCGGACGTGATCGCCCAGGCGAGGAGTGCGGGCAAAGGGGTCACGTTCGACGCGCCGTTGAAGCTGAGCGCGAAGGGGGCGCTGCTGGCGTGGCCGTTCGCGGCACTGGTGCTGCACCTGGGGTTGACGGGGCTGTTCGGGCCGCGGGATCCGGAGCAGTTCCCTGCGGGGACGTACGGGATGCCGGGGGCGTAGGCCGCCGGGAGCCCTGTGCCGGTGCGGGGCGGGGGTGGGTCGCGCGGCCCGGCGTTTGCGGGGTGCTGTCGCGCCCACCCGTGCCGCCCTGCGGCACGATTGCCCGCGGGTACGGCCGGGCGGTGCGGCTGTGCCTGCCCGCGGGTACGGCCGGGCGCTACGGGCGGCCGATCGGGGCCAGGGTCGCCGAGGTCAGGCCGGTCAGGTCGGTCGGGGAGAGTTCCACCTCCAGGCCGCGGCGGCCCGCCGAGACGCAGATCGTCTCGTGGAGGGTGGCCGACTCGTCCAGGACCGTGGGGAGTCTCCTGCGCTGGCCCAGGGGTGAGATGCCGCCGCGCACGTAGCCCGTGGTGCGTTCCGCCAGGGCCGGGTCGGCCATCGTGGCCCGTTTGCCGCCGGCGGCCGCCGCGAGGGCCTTCAGGTCCAGCTGCCCCGCCACCGGCACCACCGCCACCGTCAGCGCGCCGTCGACGTCCGCCACCAGCGTCTTGAAGACCCGGTCCGGTGAGACGCCCATCGCCTCGGCCGCCTCCTCGCCGTACGACGGGTGGGTGGGGTCGTGGTCGTAGGAGTGCACCGTGAACGGCACCCCGGCCGCGGTGAGCGCCACCGTCGCGGGCGTTCCTCCCGACTGCTGCTTCCTGGACTTCTTCGCCATCCCCGCCTGTACCCCGGTCGATTTCGTACGTCAGTTGAGACTCGTCGGACCGCGTGTCAGCTCCGCGGCCGGCAACGACGGCAGATGACGGATGACGGCCGTCTCCGCGCGCAGCAGTTTCAGCTCGTCACGGAGCCGGGACGCGGTGTCCGGCGCCTGGAGCAGCCGCTGCTTCGTCGGTGTGTCCAGCATCATCGCGGCGGCGACCAGATAGGAGACGACACCCGGCTCGTCCGGCAGGTCCGCGCCGGTCGTCAGCGACCGTTCCCGCGCCCCCGCCAGCCGCTTCTGGTACTGGCGGAAGGACCGCAGCACCCCCTCGGCCAGTGCCCCCGCCTCGTCGCCGGGATCCTCGGCCAGCGGCTCCGACTCGGCCGTCAGATACGGCCCCGAGGCGTCGACGGACAGCAGCCGCACCCGGGTCGTACCGGTCGCCAGTACCTCGAAGGTGCCGTCGGCCCGCTCCCGGATCGTCGCCGCGTCGGCGACACAGGCCACCTTGTGGAAGGCGCGCAGCGGATCGGTGCCGAAGCCCGCCGCCGGGCCGCGTGCGGGCACGGCCGTCGGATCGGGCAGGCCGGGCGCGCTCGGCGCCACCTCGTGCCCGTCGCGGATCGCCACGACGGCGAACCGGCGCGGCTCGTCCTCCGGGGTCTTCAGCAGCTCGCGCATCATGGCGCGATAGCGCTCCTCGAAGACGTTGAGCGGAAGCACGAGCCCCGGGAACAGCACCGTGTTCAGGGGGAAGAGCGGGAGCCGGACGGTCGTCACGAGCCAAGAGCCTAATGGTCGCCGAAGCGGAGTCGACCGCCCTGCTCACTCCTCGGCCGGTCGAAGACCGGTGCCGGGGAGCCGTACCCCGGCTCGGGACGGCCGGACGCGACCGCCGCGCGCACGCTCCGACGGACCTCCAGGAACCGGCCGAGCGGATCGCCCGCGTCCCGGTCCCAGGGGAAGGACGTGGCGTACGGGCCGGTCAGCCGCAGCTGCTCCAGGGCGTCCCGCGGGCGTTCCAGCCTGACCAGGACGTACGTCAGCAGATTGCGCAGCTCGGCCGGCCAGGGCTGGCTCCCCGGCAGCCGGGCGGACAGGGCCACGGCGCGGTCGGCCGCCGCCTCGAGCCGTTCGCGCGGCACTTCGGGACCGCAGCGGTCGGTCAGATAGCCGAACGCCGCCCGCAGCGGCAGCGCCTGGGTGAGCGAGTCCTCCGGCGCGTCCTGCGCGGCCAGGTCCGCGAAGGTGAAGCACTCGTGGTGCGAACCGTGCCACGAGGACGCCAGATAGCGCAGGGCCGCCACATGACAGCCGTGGTGGTGCGGGGCCCGCCGGACCGCCGCCTCCCACAGCTCCTCGAAGTACGTGTGCCCGGCGCGCGCGCCGCGGGCGTGGTCCAGGGCGAGCCGCCAGGGCACCGGATCGCGGTTGTCCGCCCGGGCGGCGGCCGTGATCAGCGGGCTCACCTCGCGCAGCAGCTCGACGCGGGCCGGTGAGTCCCAGGCGCGGTCCACCGCCCGCTGGGCGTCCACCAGCAGCCCGTCGGGGTCGCGCGGGTCGTGGGCGCGCCAGGTGTCCAGCCACTCGGGGCGCGAGCGCGCGAAGGCGGCCAGCCGCCGCACATACCGGTCGCGGTGCTCCCAGGCACCGGTGCGCCGGGTGACGGCGAGCAGCCCGGCGACGGGCGTGTGGTCACCGCCCGCGGCCCCGACCAGCGCCGGGCCCAGCAGATCGTCGGGTGCGTCGAGCAGCACCTCGTCGTCGGCGGGCAGCGCGACGGGGACGGGGGGCGTGGCGCCCGTCGTCTTTCCTCGCACCCGGGACGTACGGGTGAACGCGTGCAGCAGAGCCATGGTGTCGACCATTGAAAGACCGCAGGTCACAGCGGCGCCAGAGGCGACACGGAAGTCGTGGAAGGTTGTACGGGGCTCGGTCAAGGCCCGGCAAAAAGCAGAGTGCTTTTCACCTTGCGCGGGCCTCTCGCGCCCCCGGTCGCGGAGGTCGCTACGTACGTCGCAGTGTCCGCGTCGCCCCCGCCGCCACCGTCGTCGCCAGGATCCAGCCCAGCAGGACGAACGCGGCCGACAGCCACTGCCAGCCGCCGCGCAGCTGCCAGAAGCCGACCTGGCCGAGGTCGATCACCGGCAGCAGCAGGTCCAGGGTGAACAGGGGCGGGTTCCACGCGGGATGCTCACCGCTCTTGAGGGGCGGGGGAGCGGAACGCGCGAAGGCCAGCGAACCGCCCGCCCACAGGACCGCCATCCACACCGCGGCCCGGCCCGGGCGGTATCCGTAGGCGACCGTCCAGTCCTGTACGTGACCCCACAGCTTGGCCGCCACCGGCAGGCTCTCGCGGCGCCGGCGCTGCTTGGCGAGCAGCACCTCGCGGGCGTCCTCGTCCTCCCCGCCCTCCCGCAGCACGGCGGCCAGCCGCTCGTACGGTTCCGGGTTGTACTCGGCGCTCGCCGCGTCCACCCAGCGCAGCCGCAGCGCCAGCGGGAACGGCCCGCGCGGCACCAGGTTCTCGTAGGTGAAGCCGCCCATGTGCAGCCGGCCGGGGCCGGGCCAGCTGTCCGCCCGGTCCATCAGGTTGACCACCTTCGCCCCCGACAGCACGACCCTGCCGCGCACCGGCCGCTCCCCGAGGAAGCGCAGCTCCGGCGTCTGCACCCGGCGCAGCGACAGCTCCTGCTCGTCGGTGAAGGTGAACCGGGCCCCCTCGAAGTCGACCGCGTCCCCGAACCGCCCGTCGTCCAGCCGCACCCCGCCCCGGCACTCGAAGCGCTGGATCCGCGTCCCGCGCGCCGGGGTCATCCCGCTGCGCGCCTGGGCACCCACCCCCGCCGGGGTCAGATACAGCGAGCGCTCCACGGTCAGCTGCGGCGCGTTCAGCGCGAGCCGGGTGTACGGGTTGACCAGCCGGGCCCCGCGCAGGCTCAGTGAGACGCCGATCGTCGCGCTGCGCAGGCTCAGCTCGCCGTGCGACTCCAGCATCTCCGCCTGGAGGTCCTGGCCGACGTTCATGCCGTCGGCCGCTATGGAGCGGCCACTGCGGTCCTGGTGCACGATCGCCTGGTTGAGCAGCAGATCCGTACCGATCCGGGCGTCGGTGAGCCGTATGCCGCCCAGGAACCGGCAGCGCGGCAGATGCAGATCGCCCTCGGTGTGCAGCCGGGCCGCCTCCAGACGCGGTATCGAGCAGTCCACCATCCGCACGGTCGTGAAGCGGGCCTCCGGCAGCAGCACGTCCCGCTCGAAACGGCAGGCCCGCATCTCCAGGTACGGCACCACCGTGCCGCCCGCCAGGTCCAGTGCGCCGCTGATCTGCACCCCGACCAGCTTCAGCGACGAGACCCGGCCGGCCAGGGCGGGCGGCCCGTCCAGCAGCAGCCAGCACACGACGCGCGCCCGGACCGTCCGCCCGGGGCCCCACGGATGTCCTCCGTGCGGATCGTCGACGACCGTGTCCCCGCTGCTCAGGTCGTACACGCTGCCGTTGCGGAAGGCCTGCCACATCCCGGCCTCCGCGGCGGTCAGGTCCTCCGGCGGCTCTCCGCCGCCCGGTCCCACCCCCTCGGTCACGGAACTCCCCTCCTCCTCACCTACTCGCCGGTTCGTCCCTTCGTACAACCGTTCATGCCCGGTGAAGTGACGTGTCGAACACGGAAAGTGAAGAGGATCTCCGGAATGTGCGCGGACCGTCACCGGGAGGTGTCGTATCAGCCATTGGAACGGGCGGACGGCCCGCTGTGCGGGTCTGAGAGAATTGAGCACGTGATCTCTCGTATCGATCTGCGCGGCGACGCCCTCCCCGAGGGCCCCGCCCTGCGCGACCTGCTGCCCCGAGCCGACTTCGACGTCGCGGCCGCCCTGGAGAAGGTGCGGCCCATCTGCGAGGACGTGCATCATCGGGGTGACGCGGCGCTGATCGACTTCGCCGAGCGGTTCGACGGCGTGAAGCTGGACCAGGTGCGGGTGCCGGCCGCCGCGCTCACACGCGCGCTGGAGGAACTCGACCCGGCCGTGCGCGCGGCCCTGGAGGAGTCCATCCGGCGCGCCCGGCTCGTCCACCGCGCGCAGCGCCGCACCACCCACACCACCCAGGTCGTGCCCGGTGGCACGGTCACCGAGAAGTGGGTCCCGGTCGACCGCGTGGGGCTGTACGCGCCCGGCGGCAGGTCGGTCTACCCGTCCTCCGTGATCATGAACGCCGTGCCCGCCCAGGAGGCCGGTGTCCCGTCCGTCGCGCTCGCCTCACCGGCCCAGGCCGACTTCGGCGGACTGCCGCACCCGACGATCCTCGCCGCCTGCGCCCTGCTCGGCGTCGACGAGGTCTACGCGGCCGGCGGCGCCACCGCCGTCGCGATGTTCGCGTACGGCACCGAGTCCTGCCCGCCCGCGAACATGGTCACAGGACCCGGCAACATCTGGGTCGCCGCCGCCAAGCGCTACTTCACCGGCCGCGTCGGCATCGACGCCGAGGCCGGTCCGACCGAGATCGCGATCCTCGCGGACTCCACGGCCGACCCGGTGCACGTGGCCTCCGACCTGATCAGCCAGGCCGAGCACGACCCGCTGGCCGCCGCCGTCCTGGTCACCGACTCCGCGGAGCTCGCGGACGCGGTGGAGAAGGAGCTGGAGCCGCAGGTCGAGGCCAGCAAGCACATCGACGACCGGATCGTCCCGGCCCTGTCCGGCCGCCAGTCCGCGATCGTCCTGGTCGACGGCGTCGACGAGGGACTGCGGGTCGTCGACGCCTACGGCGCCGAACACCTGGAGATCCAGACCGCCGACGCCGCCGCGGTCGCCGACCGGGTGCGCAACGCGGGCGCGGTCTTCGTCGGCCCCTGGTCCCCGGTCTCCCTCGGCGACTACGCGGCCGGCTCCAACCACGTGCTGCCCACCGGCGGCTGCGCCTGCCACTCCTCGGGCCTGTCCGTCCAGTCCTTCCTGCGCGGCATCCACGTCGTCGACTACACCGAGGACGCGCTGGCCGAGGTCGCGCACCACGTGGTCACGCTGGCGGAGGCGGAGGACCTGCCCGCGCACGGCGCGGCGATCAAGGCGAGGTTCGGGTGGAAGGTGCCTGAGAACAAGTGAGCTTCGGAATCGACGACCTCCCCGTACGGGACGAGCTGCGCGGCAAGTCCCCCTACGGCGCGCCCCAACTGGACGTCCCCGTACGGCTGAACACCAACGAGAACCCCTACCCGCTGCCCGAACCGCTGGTCGAGCGGATCACCGAGCGGGTCCGCGAGGCCGCCCGGCACCTCAACCGCTACCCCGACCGGGACGCGGTCGAACTGCGCACCGGGCTCGCCGCATACCTGACGAAGACGGCCGGGCACCCGGTCGCCGTCGAGAACGTGTGGGCCGCCAACGGCTCCAACGAGGTCATCCAGCAGCTGCTGCAGACCTTCGGCGGACCGGGCCGCACCGCGATCGGCTTCGAACCCTCGTACTCGATGCACGGCCTCATCGCGCGCGGCACCGGCACCGGCTGGATCTCCGGGCCCCGCAACGAGGACTTCACGATCGACCTCGCCGCCGCCGAGAAGGCGATCGCCGAGCACCGGCCCGACGTCGTCTTCGTCACCACGCCCAACAACCCCACCGGCAACGCGGTCCCGCCCGGGACGGTCCTCGCGCTGTACGAGGCCGCCCAGGCCGCCAAGCCGTCGATGGTGGTCGTCGACGAGGCGTACGTCGAGTTCAGCCACGGCGACTCGCTGCTCCCGCTGCTCGACGGACGCCCGAACCTGGTGATCTCCCGCACCATGTCGAAGGCGTTCGGCGCGGCGGGCCTGCGTCTCGGCTACCTCGCCGCGCACCCGGCCGTCGTCGACGCCGTCCAGCTGGTGCGGCTGCCGTACCACCTCTCGGCGGTCACCCAGGCGACCGCACTGGCCGCCCTGGAGCACACCGACACCCTGCTCGGCTACGTCGAGCAGCTCAAGGCCGAGCGCGACCGGCTGGTCGCCGAACTGCGCGCCCTCGGCTACGAGGTGACCGAGTCCGACGCGAACTTCGTCCAGTTCGGACGGTTCGAGGACGCGCACGCCACCTGGCGGAAGATCCTCGACCGGGGCGTCCTGGTCCGGGACAACGGCGTGCCCGGATGGCTGCGGGTGACCGCCGGAACCCCCGAAGAGAACGACGCGTTCCTCGACGCGGTACGTGAGATCAAGAAGGAGCAGAGCGCATGAGCCGCGTAGGACGCGTGGAACGCACCACCAAGGAGACGTCCGTCCTCGTCGAGATCGACCTCGACGGCACCGGAAGGACGGAGATCTCCACCGGGGTCGGCTTCTACGACCACATGCTCGACCAGCTCGGCCGGCACGGTCTGTTCGACCTGACCGTGAAGACCGAGGGCGACCTGCACATCGACTCCCACCACACCATCGAGGACACCGCCCTCGCGCTCGGCGCCGCCTTCAAGCAGGCGCTCGGCGACAAGGTGGGCATCTACCGCTTCGGTAACTGCACGGTTCCGCTGGACGAGTCCCTCGCCCAGGTCACCGTCGACCTCTCCGGCCGCCCCTACCTCGTGCACACCGAGCCCGAGAAGATGGCGCCGATGATCGGCGAGTACGACGTGACGATGACCCGGCACATCCTGGAGTCCTTCGTCGCCCAGGCCCAGATCGCGCTGCACGTGCACGTGCCCTACGGGCGCAACGCGCACCACATCGTGGAGTGCCAGTTCAAGGCCCTCGCCCGCGCCCTGCGCTACGCCTCCGAGCGCGATCCCCGCGCGGCCGGCATCCTGCCCTCCACGAAGGGCGCGCTGTAAGCCATGAACGGTCTGTCCACCGTCCTGATCGTCGTCGGCCTGTTCTTCGTCGGCGGGATCGTCTCCTTCGTCAAGCAGAAGATGCCCGCGAGCCTCATCGTGCTGCTCTCCATCGGTGCCGCGATGTGTCTCGTCACGGGTCTTCTGCGGCTGGAGGTGTGAACCCTTGAGCACCACCAAGAAGGTCGTGGTCTTCGACTACGGCTTCGGCAACGTCCGTTCCGCCGAGCGCGCCCTGGCCCGCGCGGGAGCCGACGTCGAGATCACCCGTGACTTCGACGCGGCCATGAACGCCGACGGGCTGCTGGTGCCCGGCGTCGGCGCCTTCGCCTCCTGCATGCGGGGCCTGAAGGAGGCACGCGGTGACTGGATCGTCGACCGCCGGCTCTCCGGCGGCCGGCCGGTGATGGGCATCTGCGTCGGCATGCAGATCCTGTTCGCGCGGGGCATCGAGCACGGCGTGGAGTCCGAGGGCCTCGACGAGTGGCCCGGCTCGGTCGAGCCGCTCCAGGCCGACATCGTGCCCCACATGGGCTGGAACACCGTGGACGCCCCGGCCGGCTCCGAGCTGTTCGCCGGCCTCGACGCGGACGCCCGCTTCTACTTCGTGCACTCCTACGCCGTCCACGACTGGACCCTCCAGACCACCAACCCGGCGATGCACGCCCCGCTGGTCACCTGGTCCACCCACGGCAAGCCCTTCGTGGCGGCCGTGGAGAACGGCGCCCTGTGGGCCACCCAGTTCCACCCCGAGAAGTCCGGCGACGCCGGTGCCCAGCTCCTCACCAACTGGATCGGAACCCTGTAGAGACATGGCCAAGCTCGAACTCCTCCCCGCCGTCGACGTCCGCGACGGCCAGGCCGTCCGCCTGGTGCACGGCGAGTCCGGCACCGAGACGTCCTACGGCTCCCCCCTCGAGGCCGCCCTCGCCTGGCAGCGTTCGGGCGCCGAGTGGCTGCACCTGGTCGACCTGGACGCCGCGTTCGGCACCGGCGACAACCGCGCGCTGATCGCCGAGGTCACCGGCGCCATGGACATCAAGGTGGAGCTGTCCGGCGGCATCCGCGACGACGACACCCTCGCCGCCGCCCTCGCCACCGGCTGCACCCGCGTCAACCTCGGCACCGCCGCCCTGGAGACCCCCGAGTGGGTGGCCCGGGTCATCGCCGAGCACGGCGACAAGATCGCCGTCGGCCTCGACGTACGCGGCACCACGCTGCGCGGCCGCGGCTGGACCCGCGACGGCGGCGACCTCTACGAGACGCTGGCCCGCCTCGACAAGGAGGGCTGCGCCCGCTACGTCGTCACCGACATCGCCAAGGACGGCACCCTCCAGGGCCCCAACCTGGAGCTGCTGAAGAACGTCTGTGCCGCCACCGACCGCCCGGTGGTCGCCTCCGGCGGCGTCTCCTCCCTGGACGACCTGCGCGCCATCGCCGAACTCGTCCCGCTCGGTGTCGAGGGCGCCATCGTCGGGAAGGCCCTGTACGCCAAGGCGTTCACCCTGGAAGAGGCCCTGGAGGCCACCTCTTGAGGAAGGACACAGCCCGATGACATCCGAAGCCGTACGGCGTGTGCAGAGCGCGAACCCCTGGGAGGAGTCCTTCGGCTTCGCACGCGCCGTGGCGGCGGGTGACCGCGTCCTGGTGGCGGGCACGACCGCGTTCCGGGGCGAGGTGCTGTACGGCGAGGGCGACCCGTACGAGCAGGCCAAGGTGGCCTTCACCGGCGCGCTGGAGGCGATCGCCGAGTTCGGGCTCGGCATCGACTCCGTGATCCGCACGCGCGTCCACCTCGCCCACGCGCGGGACGTCGACGCGGCCGGACGTGCCCACAAGGAGCTGTTCGACGCGGTGCGCCCGGTCACCACCCTGCTGGTGGTCGAGGGCTTCGTCGACTCGCGCATCCTGGTCTCAGTGGAACTCGAAGCATTCAGAGGAGCCGTGACTTCATGACCCTGGCGGTCCGAGTCATCCCCTGCCTGGACGTGGACAACGGCCGGGTCGTCAAGGGCGTCAACTTCCAGAACCTGCGCGACGCGGGCGACCCCGTCGAGATGGCCAAGGTGTACGACGCCGAGGGCGCCGACGAGCTGACGTTCCTGGACATCACCGCCTCGTCCGGCAACCGCGAGACGACGTACGACGTGGTGCGCCGCACCGCCGAGCAGGTGTTCATCCCGCTGACGGTGGGCGGCGGCGTCCGCACCGCCGAGGACGTGGACAGGCTGCTGCGCGCGGGCGCCGACAAGGTGGGCGTCAACACGGCGGCCATCGCCCGGCCCGAGCTCATCCGCGAGATCGCCGAACGCTTCGGGCGGCAGGTGCTCGTCCTCTCGGTCGACGCCCGCCGCACGGACTCCGGCTCCTTCGAGGTCACCACGCACGGCGGCCGTCGCGGCACCGGCATCGACGCCGTGGAGTGGGCGCACCGTGCCGCCGAGCTGGGCGCCGGCGAGATCCTGCTCAACTCCATGGACGCCGACGGCACCAAGGACGGCTACGACCTGGAGATGATCGCCGCCGTCCGGGAGCACGTCACCGTCCCGGTGATCGCCTCCGGCGGCGCCGGAAAGCTCACCGACTTCCCGCCCGCGGTCGCCGCCGGCGCGGACGCCGTCCTGGCCGCCTCCGTCTTCCACTTCGGCGACCTGCGCATCGGCCAGGTCAAGGAGACGCTGCGGGAGGCCGGCCACCCGGTGCGGTGAGCTCAGCCGGCCGGCTGCGCCAACTGGATGAGGTTGCCGACCGTGTCGTCCAGGACCGCGGAGATCACCGGACCCTGCTCCCGCGGGTCCTGGACGAAGTGGACACCCTCCCCGCGCAGCCGCTCGTACTCCGCGCGGAGGTCGTCCACGGAGAACACGATCGAGGGCAGCCCCGCCTCCCGCACCGCCCGGCGGTACGGCTCGGCGATGGATCCCTGCCCCGGCTCCAGCAGGAGCTCCAGATCCCGCTGGGCGCCCTCGCGCGCCCCCACGGTGACGAACAGCATGCCGTCGCCCATATCCATGTGGGTACGGGTCTCGAAGCCGAGGACATCGGTGTAGAAGGCGTGCGCCTTCGCCACGTCGTCGACGTACACACTGGTCATGGCCACTTTGATCACGAGCTGCGCCTTTCGGGTGCGGATCAGATGCCGAGCTGTTTGGTCTCGCGCAGCTTCGCGATCGCGTTCTCGTCGCCGTCCAGCTCGACCTCGGCGGCGCTCTGCCGGCCGTAGGCGAACAGCACCAGCTCGGACGGCTCCCCGGTCACCGTGACCACCGGGGTGCCGCGATGCGCCACCACCGTCTGGCCGTCCGGACGGCGCAGCACCAGGCCCGTCGGCACCCCGCGGCCCATCAGCCGCGCGGAGCGCTCGAGGCGCGACCACAGGACGTCCTGGAACACCGGGTCGAGCTCACGCGGCGTCCAGTCGGGCCGGGCGCGGCGCACGTCCTCCGTGTGGACGTAGAACTCGACGATGTTCGACAGCTCGTCGATCTGCTTGAGCGAGAAGGGGGAGAAGCGCGGCGGACCCGTCCGGATCAGCTGGATCAGCTCCTCGTACGGCTTGGCGGTGAACTCCGCCATCACCCGCTCCAGACGCGCCGCGAGCTGCTTGACCAGCATGCCGCCGGCCGCGTCGGGGCGGCGTTCGCGCACCACCACGTGGGCGGCGAGGTCCCGGGTGGTCCAGCCCTCGCACAGGGTCGGGGCCTGAGGGCCCGCGGTCTCCAGCAGATCGGCCAGGAGAAGTCGTTCACGCTTGGCATGGGTCGACATGCGAGCCAGCCTACGGCCAGGCGGAGGCTCCGCCCACCCGTCGCCCGGCCACCGCCCCCCAACGAGCCTCCTCCCCCCAGTGCCTGAACGGCCCGGGGGCACCTCCATCGCGCCGCTGTTCCCAATCAGTGGACGTCCGCGCGGGCGCCACGTGCCCGCGCGGCACAATGGTCCGCATGACCAGCATGTCCCGGCCCGGCCGCCTCGACCCGGAGATCGCCGCGCGGCTCAAGCGCAGCCCCGACGGCCTCCTGCCCGCCATCGCCCAGCAGTACGACACCGGAGAGGTGCTGATGCTGGGCTGGATGGACGACGAGGCGCTGCATCGCACGCTCACCACCGGCCGCTGCACCTACTGGTCGCGCAGCCGCCAGGAGTACTGGGTCAAGGGCGACACCTCCGGCCACTTCCAGTGGGTCAAGTCCGTCGCCCTCGACTGCGACGCCGACACCGTGCTGGTCAAGGTCGACCAGGTGGGCGCCGCCTGTCACACCGGCGCCCGCACCTGCTTCGACGCCGACGTGCTGGTGGCGGACGCCCCCGCCGCGGATCAGTAAGGTCTGCCGCCATGGACCTCGAGACGTTCCGCAAGCTCGCCACCGACCGCCGGGTCGTCCCGGTCACCCGCAAGCTCCTCGCCGACGGCGACACCCCGGTCGCGCTCTACCGCAAACTCTCCGCCGAGCGCCCCGGCACCTTCCTGCTGGAGTCGGCGGAGAACGGGCGCTCCTGGTCCCGCTACTCCTTCGTCGGCGTCCGCAGCGCCGCCACCCTCACCGAGCGGGCCGGACAGGCGCACTGGGAGGGCACCCCGCCCGTCGGCGTGCCCGTCGACGGTGATCCGCTCGCCGCGCTGCGCGCCACCCTGGCGGCCCTGCACACCCCGCGCGACCTCGCCCACGACCTGGGCCTGCCGCCCTTCACCGGCGGCATGGTCGGCTACCTCGGCTACGACATCGTGCGCCGCCTGGAGAAGGTCGGCCCCGGCGAGCGCGACGACCTGGGGCTCCCCGAACTGACCATGCTGCTCACCAGCGACCTCGCCGTCATGGACCACTGGGAGGGCGCCGTCTGGCTGATCGCCAACGCGATCAACCACAACGACCTGGAGACCGGCGTCGACGAGGCGTACGCCGACGCCGTGGCCCGGCTCGACGCCATGGAGGCCGACCTCACCCGCGCGGTGGCCCAGCCGCCCGCCGTACTGCCGCCCTCCGAACTGCCCGAGTACACCGCGCTGTGGGGCGGCCCCGACTTCCGGCGGGCCGTGGAGGACATCAAGGAACGCATCCGCGCGGGGGAGGCCTTCCAGGTCGTCCCCTCCCAGCGGTTCGAGACGCCGTGCACGGCGAGCGCCCTCGACGTCTACCGGGTGCTGCGGGCCACCAACCCGTCGCCGTACATGTACCTGTTCCGCTTCGACGGCTTCGACGTCGTCGGCTCGTCCCCCGAGGCACTGGTGAAGGTCGAGGACGGGCGGGCCATGGTCCACCCCATCGCCGGCACCCGGCACCGCGGCGCCACCCCGCAGGAGGACCAGGCCCTCGGCGACGAACTGCTCGCCGACCCCAAGGAGCGGGCGGAGCACCTGATGCTCGTCGACCTCGGGCGCAACGACCTCGGACGGGTCTGCGAACCCGGCTCCGTCGAGGTCGTCGACTTCATGTCCGTCGAGCGGTACTCGCACGTCATGCACATCGTCTCGACGGTCACCGGCCGGGTCACCGCCGGCCGCACCGCGTTCGACGTACTCACCGCCTGCTTCCCGGCCGGCACGCTCTCCGGCGCGCCCAAGCCCCGCGCGCTGCAGATCATCGACGAACTCGAACCGTCCCGGCGCGGGCTGTACGGCGGCTGCGTCGGCTACCTCGACTTCGCGGGCGACTCCGACACCGCGATCGCGATCCGAACGGCGCTGCTGCGGGACGGCACCGCGTACGTGCAGGCCGGAGCGGGAATCGTGGCCGACTCCGATCCGGTCGCGGAGGACACCGAGTGCCGCAACAAGGCGGCGGCGGTGCTGCGCGCGGTGCACACCGCGAACCGGCTGGGAACGGTCTGAGACGAACCCCGGGTGTCGGTTCGCCCGGGGTTCAGGCGATAGTGGATGTCGTGACTGCTGTACCCACCCCCCGTTCCGAGGCCGCCGGCTCCGCCCGCAGCGGCCGCCTCAGCCTCGCCGTCGCCCTGCTGTGCGGTGCCCTGGGCGCGGCCGTGACCCTGCTCGCCACCCGGCAGCAGTGGTCGGAGGGCACCGCCACGGTGGCCGGCGGCGCGTTCCCCCTGACCGCGCGGGGGAGCGACGTCACGGGCGTGCCCGCCGCCCTGGCCGTCGTGGGGCTGGCGGCGCTGGTCGCGGTGTTCGCCGTGCGCCGGGCCGGCCGCCTCGCCGTCGCGACGCTGCTGGCGCTGTCGGGAGCGGGCACGGTGGCGGCGGCGCTGCTCGGAGCGTCGGACAGCGGGGCGCTCGACGAGAAGGCGGCCCAGGTGTCGGGGGACACCTCCGCGACCGTGGACGCCCTCAGCCACACCGCGTGGCCGTACGTGGCCGCCGTGGGCGGTGTCCTGCTGCTGCTGTCCGGCCTGCTCGCCCTGCGCTACGGCCGCCTCTGGCCGGCCATGTCCGGCCGCTACGAACGGGGCGGCGCGCCGAGCCCGCGCCGCACGTCCGTGTCCGTCGACCCCGACCGCCCGGAGGACCTCTGGAAGGCCCTGGACAGGGGCGAGGACCCGACGGGCGCGTAGCCGCGGGTCCGCGCGCGTACCCCCGCTCACCCTCGGCGCGCGTGTGCGGGACAATGGCTGCGAGCGTCTGCTCAGACACGTACACAGCAACGAGGAGCAAGCAATGGCGGGCAGCAGCCACGGTCACACCCCGGCCGCCTGGACCGGTGTCATCATCGCCTTCATCGGTTTCTGCGCCGGGGGCGCCTTCATGGTGATGGACCAGCCCGTGGGCTTCTGGGCCAGCATGGGCCTCGTCCTCCTCGGCGGCGTCGTCGGCGCCGTCATGCGCTCGATGGGCATGGGCCAGCCGAAGAGCAACCACCCCGTGCACCAGGTCACCGGCGACCGCACGCCGGCCCGCGCCGAGGGCTGAGCACTCCGCACAGGGGCGGGCCCGGCACGGTACCGGAACCGCCCCTGAGCCGCGTCCGGGGCACAATGCACGGCGTGAACGCTCCCACTCCCGGTGTGACCCCCGGCCGGGCGGCCCGACTGGCCGTCCCCGCCGGGCTGCTCGCCGCCGTCGCCGGGGCCTTCGCCTACGTCGGGGCCGTGGACCCCAACGAGCCCGGCCACTACCCCGCCTGCCCGCTGCTGCGCCTCACCGGCCTGTACTGCCCCGGCTGCGGCGGACTGCGCAGCGCGCACGCCGTCGTCCACGGCGACCTCCCGGCCGCCCTCCAGGCCAACGCGCCCGCCGTCCTCGGCTACGCCGTCTGCGCCGTGCTGTGGACCGTCTGGGTGGTCCGCGCGGCGCGCGGCGGGCCGCCGCTGCGGATCGATCCGCCGCCGGTGCTCCTGTGGTCCCTGGGCGCGCTGCTGCTGGCTTTCACGGTGGTCCGGAACCTGCCGTTCGGTGGCTGGCTGCATCCTTGATCAATAGGTGAAAGTCCAGGCAGAGGGACCGGCGTCGGCCTGGATGCGAGGCATACGCCCCGCTGCGGATACCATCGCAGTGACCAGTGAAGACCGACCGTCAGGAAGGGGGCCGCTCGCGTGAGTGTGCTCGACGAGATCATCGACGGAGTCCGTGCCGACCTCGCGGAGCGGCAGGCGCGCGTCAGCCTCGACGAGCTCAAGGAGCGCGCGGCGAAGGCTCCCGCGGCCAAGGACGGCGCGGCCGCCCTGCGCGGCGACGGCGTCAAGGTGATCTGCGAGGTCAAGCGCTCCAGCCCGTCCAAGGGCGCGCTGGCCGCGATCGCCGACCCGGCGGGACTCGCCGCCGACTACGAGGCGGGCGGCGCCGCCGTCATCTCCGTCCTCACCGAACAGCGCCGCTTCGGCGGCTCGCTGGCCGACCTGGAGGCCGTCCGCGCGCGCGTGGACATCCCCGTGCTGCGCAAGGACTTCATCGTCACCTCGTACCAGCTCTGGGAGGCCCGCGCGTACGGCGCCGACCTCGCGCTGCTGATCGTCGCGGCCCTCGACCAGCCGGCCCTGGAGTCACTGATCGAGCGTGCCCAGTCCATCGGCCTCACCCCGCTCGTCGAGGTGCACGACGAGGACGAGGTCGAGCGCGCGGTCGACGCGGGCGCCAAGGTCATCGGCGTCAACGCGCGCAACCTGAAGACGCTGAAGGTCGACCGCGGCACGTTCGAGCGGGTCGCCCCGGAGATCCCCGCGCACATCGTCAAGGTCGCCGAGTCCGGCGTCCGCGGTCCGCACGACCTCATCGCCTACGCCAACGCCGGCGCCGACGCCGTCCTGGTCGGCGAGTCCCTGGTCACCGGCAAGGACCCGAAGACGGCCGTCTCCGACCTGGTGGCGGCGGGCGAACACCCCGCACTGCGGCACGGCCGCGGCTGACACCCCGGTAGGCTGCCCCGATGACCCTCACCCGCCTCGCACGTGGCTGCCGCCCCCGAGGCTGCCGCGCCCCCGCCCGCAGGGTGCACGGCCGCAGGGTCCGCTACGTGATCGGCGACGAGCCCGGGCAAGTGAACGGGCGGCGATGGCAGCGCGCCCCATAAGGGCGCGGGGAACTGCGCGACAAGCCACAACGGGCCCGCAGAGGCCCGAAAATCCCCGCCCCCACGGCGAAACGTGCCCAACACACACTCACCGTGAGGTTCACGCATGCCCAGCAACTTCTTCATCCCCGACCCGGAGGGGCGGACCCCCAGCCCCGAGGGCTACTTCGGGGCGTACGGCGGCAAGTTCATCCCCGAGGCCCTCGTCGCGGCAGTCGACGAGGTCGCCGTCGAGTACGACAAGGCCAAGTCCGACCCCGAGTTCGCCCGGGAACTCGACGACCTCCTGGTCAACTACACCGGCCGCCCGTCGGCGCTCACCGAAGTACCCCGGTTCGCCGCGGAAGCGGGTGGCGCCAGGATCTTCCTCAAGCGCGAGGACCTGAACCACACCGGCTCGCACAAGATCAACAACGTGCTCGGCCAGGCCCTGCTCACCAGGCGCATGGGCAAGACCCGCGTCATCGCCGAGACCGGCGCCGGCCAGCACGGCGTGGCCACCGCCACCGCCTGCGCCCTCTTCGGCCTCGACTGCACGATCTACATGGGCGAGATCGACACACAGCGCCAGGCCCTCAACGTGGCCCGGATGCGCATGCTCGGCGCCGAGGTCATCGCCGTGAAGTCCGGCAGCCGCACCCTGAAGGACGCCATCAACGAGGCGTTCCGCGACTGGGTCGCCAACGTCGACCGCACGCACTACCTCTTCGGTACCGTCGCAGGACCGCACCCCTTCCCGGCGATGGTCCGCGACTTCCACCGCGTCATCGGCGTCGAGGCCCGCCGCCAGCTCCTGGAGCGCGCCGGACGCCTGCCCGACGCCGCGATCGCCTGCGTCGGCGGCGGCTCCAACGCCATCGGCCTGTTCCACGCCTTCATCCCGGACACCGGCGTACGCCTCATCGGCTGCGAACCGGCCGGACACGGCATCGAGAGCGGCGAACACGCGGCCACCCTCACCGCGGGCGAGCCCGGCATCCTGCACGGCTCCCGGTCGTACGTCCTCCAGGACGACGAGGGCCAGATCACCGAGCCGTACTCGATCTCGGCCGGCCTGGACTACCCGGGCATCGGACCCGAGCACTCCTACCTCAAGGACAGCGGCCGCGGCGAGTACCGCGCGGTGACCGACGACGCCGCCATGCGGGCCCTGCGCCTGCTGTCGCGCACCGAGGGCATCATCCCGGCCATCGAGAGCGCCCACGCGCTGGCCGGAGCCCTGGAGGTCGGCAGGGAACTGGGCGAGGACGGGCTGATCGTCGTCAACCTGTCCGGGCGCGGCGACAAGGACATGGACACCGCCGCCCGCTACTTCGGGCTGTACGACACCGACGCCGAGGTCGCCGCCGACGAGGCCGGCACCGCCGAGATCGAGGGGGACGCCAAGTGAGCGGGAACGTGCGGCTGCTGAACGACACCCTCGCCGCGGCGAAGGCCGAGGGCCGTTCCGCCCTCATCGCCTACCTCCCGGCCGGGTTCCCGACCGTGGACGGCGGCATCGAGGCGGTCAAGGCCGCCCTGGACGGCGGCGCCGACGTCGTCGAGGTGGGTCTGCCGCACAGCGACCCGGTCCTCGACGGTCCGGTCATCCAGACCGCCGACGACATCGCGCTGCGCGGCGGCGTGAAGATCGCCGACGTGATGCGCACGGTCCGCGAGGCGCACGCGGCCACCGGCAAGCCGGTCCTCGTGATGACCTACTGGAACCCCATCGACCGCTACGGCGTCGAGCGTTTCACCGCCGAGCTCGCCGAGGCGGGCGGCGCCGGGTGCATCCTGCCCGACCTGCCCGTGCAGGAGTCGGCGCTGTGGCGGGAGCACGCGGAGAAGCACGGGCTCGCCACGGTCTTCGTGGTCGCGCCCAGCAGCAAGGACGAGCGGCTCGCCGAGATCACCGCGGCCGGCAGCGGCTTCGTCTACGCGGCCTCCCTGATGGGCGTCACCGGCACCCGTGAGTCGGTCGGCGCGCAGGCCGAGGACCTGGTGCGGCGCACCCGCGCCACCACCGACATCCCGGTCTGCGTCGGCCTCGGCGTCTCCAACCCCGCCCAGGCCGCCGAGGTCGCCCGCTTCGCCGACGGCGTGATCGTCGGCTCGGCCTTCGTCAAGCGGATGCTGGACGCCCCCGACGACGCGGCCGGTGTCGAGGCCGTGCGCGCGCTCGCCGGTGACCTGGCCGAGGGGGTACGCCGACAGGCGTGACCGGCCGGGGTATCCGCAGGTAGTCATACGGGTCCCTCGTAAGGGTGGTCCTGGGACCGGGGAGGCGCTCTGCGCCTCCCCGGTTCGTTCTGCGGGGTGTGAGCGAGAAGAACCGTGAGGGAAAGCGCACCGCCCGGGAGCGGATGGCGGACGAGCGCGAGAAGCAGAAGAGGGCGGAGAAGCGACGCCGTGCCCTGATCGTGGGCGCGAGCGTGCTCTGCGTCCTGGGGCTCGCGGCGGTGATCGGTGTCGTCGCCGCCAATTCGGGCGGGGACGACGAGAGCGAGGCGGCCGGCCCCGTCGTGGCGCCCTCCGGCGCCCTGGGCAAGGACGGCCTCGCCATCCCGGTCGGCAAGGAGAGCGCCAAGGCCACCCTCGTGGTGTGGGAGGACTTCCGCTGCCCGGCCTGCAAGGTCTTCGAGCAGGCCTACAGCCCCACCATCCACGAGCTGACCGACTCCGGTCAGCTGAAGGTGGAGTACCGCCTGGTCACGCTGATCGACAACGGCATGGGCGGCACCGGCTCCCGCAACGCGGCCAACGCCGCCGCCTGCGCCCAGGACGCCGGGAAGTTCGCCGCGTACCACGACGTGCTGTTCGAGAACCAGCCGATGGAGAGCGACGACGCCTTCGCCGGCAACGACAAGCTGATCGAGCTGGCCGGCAAGGTCGACGGACTCGACACCCCCGCCTTCCGCTCCTGCGTCGAGGACGGCACGCACAACAGCTGGGTCGCCAAGTCCCACGAGGCGTTCCGGAAGGGCGGCTTCAGCGGCACGCCGACGGTGATGTACGAGGGCAAGAACATCCACCAGGACCGCTCGATGACCCCCGAGAAGTTCAAGCGGATGGTGCAGGACGCCAACAAGGGACAATGACGCCCCGGACCGACCGTCCGCGGGTCCTGTTATGGAGCCGTAGCCGGACCGCCTGCCGTGCGGCCGGTCCGGCACGGTAGCGTCGACCCTGCCATGGAACTTGCCTACATTCCCAGCCCGTCGAGCGGGGTGCTGTACCTCGGCCCCGTTCCGCTGCGCGGCTACGCGTTCTGCATCATCATCGGCGTCTTCGTTGCCGTCTGGCTCGGCAACAAGCGCTGGATCGCCCGGGGCGGGCGGGCCGGCACGGTGGCCGACATCGCTGTCTGGGCCGTGCCCTTCGGCCTGATCGGCGGCCGGATCTACCACGTGATCACGGACTACCAGCTGTACTTCAGCGAGGGCCGTGACTGGGTGGACGCCTTCAAGATCTGGGAGGGCGGCCTCGGTATCTGGGGCGCCATCGCGTTCGGCGCGCTGGGCGCGTGGATCGGCTGCCGGCGCCGTGGCATCCCGCTGCCCGCCTACGCCGACGCCATCGCGCCGGGCATCGCCCTCGCCCAGGCGATCGGACGCTGGGGCAACTGGTTCAACCAGGAGCTGTACGGGCGGGCCACCGATCTGCCGTGGGCGGTGGAGATCACGTCCTCCGCCGACGGGCGGGAGCCGGGGACGTACCACCCGACGTTCCTGTACGAGTCGCTGTGGTGCATCGGCGTGGCGCTCCTGGTGATCTGGGCGGACCGACGGTTCGAGCTCGGACACGGGCGGGCGTTCGCGCTGTACGTCGCCGGGTACTGCGCGGGGCGGTTCTGGATCGAGTACCTGCGCGTCGACGAGGCGCATCACATCCTCGGCCTGCGGCTGAACAACTGGACGTCGGTCCTGGTGTTCCTGCTGGCAGTGCTGTACATCGTGCTGTCGGTGCGGAAGCGGCCGGGGCGGGAGGACGTGGTGGAACCGGGTGCCTCCGGCGGTGAGGGCGGTTCCGGTGCCGCCTTCGACGAGGCCGAGGCCGGGGAGAAGGACGAGGAGGGCGCTCCTTCCGTGAAGGAGGACGCTTCGGGATCCGAGGGATCCGAGGAGTCCGAGGAGTCCAAGGACGGGGCCGGGTCGGCGAAGAAGAGCTGACGGTCCGCAGTACGACATCGAGGGCGTCCGGGGTTTTCCGGGCGCCCTCGGTTCGTGTGGGGCGGGGAGTGTTGCGCAGCCCGGCGATCGCGGGGTGCTGTCGCGCCCACCCGTGCCGCTGGGGGCACCTCCCGGGCCTTTGAGGCACTGGGGGAGGCACGATTGCCCGAGGTGGCGACGGAAGCGGGGAACTGCTCAGGTCCTGGTGGCCAGGGACAGGGTTCTTCGGGCTGCCAGTACTACCGCTGTGTCGATGAAGGTGCCGTCGGGGAGGGCCTGGGCGCCTTGATCCATCGCCGCTGTCTTGATCACCGTTTCCGCCTGCTCGATCTCCTCCTCCGTGGGGAGGTAGGCCCGCTCGATGATCCGCAGTTGGCGGGGGTGGATCGCGGCGCGGCCCAGGAAGCCCAGGGCGCGGCCGTGGGCGCAGGAGGCTGCCAGGCCGTCCAGGTCGCGGGTGTCGGGGTGGACGGACTGGGTGGGCGGGGCGAGGCCCGCCGCCCGCGCGGCGACGACCACCCGGGAGCGGGACCAGTCGAGGCCCGCGTCGTCGCGTACGCCCAGGTCGGCCCGTAGGTCCGCCTCCCCGATGGCGATACCGCGCAGGGACGGGTGGGCGGTGGCCACGGCATGGGCGCGTTCGATGCCGAGGGCCGTCTCCAGCAGGGCGTACAGGGGCAGTGCGCCGCCGTGGGCGGTCACGGTGCGCCGGGCGACGCGTACGACGTCGGACGGGGACGACACCTTGGGCAGGCGCAGGCCGGACAGACCGGGGGCGGTCGCGACGGCCGCGAGGTCGGCGCGGGCCCAGGGGCCGGACAGGGCGTTGACGCGGACGTGGACCGGGACCGGCTGGGGGTCGCGCAGCAGTTCGGCGGTGGCGGAGCGGGCGTAGGCCTTGCGGTCGGGGGCGACCGCGTCCTCCAGGTCGATCACCACCACGTCGGCGCCGGAGGTGAGCGCCTTCGCCACCACGGGGGGACGGTCGCCGGGGGCGTACAGCCAGGTCAGCGGGAACCCCGTCACAGGGCGCCCTCCGCGCGGAGCTCCGCGAGGTCGTCGGGCGTGAGGCCCAGCTCGGTCAGGACCTCCTCGGTGTCCGCGCCGTGCGGGCGGCCCGCCCAGCGGATCGCGCCCGGGGTGCCGGAGAGCCGGAAGAGCACGTTCTGCATGCGCAGCGGGCCCAGCTCCGGATCGTCGACCGTGGTGATCGTGTCCAGCGCCTGGTACTGCGGGTCCGCCATGACGTCCCGTACGTCCTGGACGGGGGCGACGGCCGCCTCCGCCTTCTCGAAGGCGGCCAGGACGTCGGTGCGGGTGTGCCGGGCGATCCAGCCGCCGACCGCCTCGTCCAGGAGGTCCGCGTGCCGGGCCCGGTCCGCGCCGGTGGCGAACCAGGGCTCGTCGATCAGGTCCGGCCGGCCCACCAGCACCATCACGCGCTCGGCGATCGACTGGGCCGAGGTGGAGACCGCGACCCAGGTGCCGTCGGCGGTGAGATACGTGCCGCGCGGCGCGTTGTTCTGGGAGCGGTTGCCGGTGCGGGGCTGGACGTGGCCCAGTTGGTCGTACCAGGTCGGCTGGGGTCCGAGCACGGTGAGGATCGGCTCGATCAGGGCCATGTCGACGACCTGGCCCTCTCCCGTGCGGTCCCGGCCGGCGAGCGCGGTCATGACGGCGTACGCCGTGGTCAGGCCCGCGATGGAGTCCGCCAGGCCGAACGGCGGCAGGGTCGGCGGCGCGTCCGGCTCCCCGGTGATCGCGGCGAAGCCGCTCATCGCCTCGGCGAGGGTGCCGAAGCCCGGGCGGTGGGCGTACGGGCCGAACTGGCCGAAGCCGGTGACCCGGACCAGGACCAGCCGGGGGTTGACGGCGGACAGCTCGGGCCAGCCCAGCTCCCACTTCTCCAGGGTGCCGGGGCGGAAGTTCTCGATGACGACGTCGGCGGTCCCGGCGAGGCGCAGGAGGGTGGCCCGGCCGCCGGGTGTGGACAGGTCGAGGGTGATGGTGCGCTTGTTGCGGCCGAGCATCTTCCACCACAGGCCGATGCCGTCCTTCGACGGGCCGTGGCCGCGGGAGGGGTCCGGTTTCCTCGGATGCTCGACCTTGACGACCTCCGCGCCGAAGTCGCCGAGCAGGGTCGCGGCGAGGGGGCCGGCGAAGAGGGTGGCGAGATCCAGGACGCGCAGGCCGGTCAGCGGGGGACCGGCGGGGGTGGGCCTGGTCATGGGCGGGTGGCCTCCAGATGGGTCAGTCGGGCCAGGGTGTCGAAGCCGGTGCCGTGGAAGTCGCCGACGGAGGTGGCCAGGCGGTTCTTCAGCGGGGCCGTCCAGTGTTCGGGGAGCGCGCGGGGCGAACCGGCGAGGAGGGCGGCGACGCTGCCGGCCGTCGCGCCGTTGGAGTCGGTGTCCCAGCCGCCGGACACCGCGCGGCGGATGGAGCCGGTGAAGTCGCCGTCGGCATGGGTGAGGGCGGCGGCGATCAGGGCGGTGTTGGGGACGGCGTGCACCCAGTGGTGGGTGGCGGCGTAGGTCTCGTGCAGCAGGTCGACGACGGTGTCGAAGTCGGTGTGCTCGTGGGCCAGCCGGACGGCTCGGCGGACGGCCCGGGCGAGCCGGGAACGCGGCGGGACGACGGTGAGGCCGGTGCGCAGACAGGCGTGGACGTCGCGGTCGCCGGTGGCGGCGGTGGCGATGACGGCCGCCGTGAACATCGCCGCGTAGACGCCGTTGGCGGTGTGGGTGAGGGTGGCGTCGCGGTGGGCCTGCTCGGCGGCGGCGGCCGGGTCGCCGGGGTTGGTCCAGCCGTGCACGTCGGCCCGGATCAGGGCGCCGATCCACTCGCGGAAGGGGTTGTGGTGGCGGGCGGTCCGTGGGGGTTCCAGACCGCTGAGGAGGTTGCGGTAGGCGACGCGTTCGGCGGTGAAGGCGCGGCCGGCGGGGAGTTCGTCGAGCCAGACACGGGCCACGTCGGTGGTGGTGAAGGCGCGGCCGTGGCGCTGGAGGACGAGGAGGGCGAGGAGGGGGTGGTTGAGGTCGTCGTCCTCGGGCATGCCGTCGATGTTCTCGGCGAGGGAGGTCGTCGCGGAGCGACGGTTCCAGGGGTACTCGGCCAGTAGGTCCTCGGGGACGCCGTGGGCGGTGAAGTAGGTGCTCAGGGGCCAGTTGCCGGTGGCCTGGGCGAGGCGGCGGATGCCGGTGAGAGGGAGTTTCTCCACGGGTTTGCCGAGTAGGCAGCCGACTGCTCTGCCCAGCCAGGCGGCTTCCAGGCGGGTGGGGTGTGCTGCTCGGGGGGAGGTCGCGCGGCCCGGCGCTTGCGGGGTGCCTCCCCCACTCTCGGCTTCGCTCGAGCGGGAGGTGCCCCCACCGCCCACCCGTGCCGCCCTGGGGGTCCCCCCTCCGGGGGAGGCACGACTGCCCGCAGGCTGCGGCCAGTCGGTGCACAGGGATGTGATCCTGGCCAGGTCGGTCGGTTCGTCGTCTGCCGACTTGCTGGGGAGGTCGGCGAGTTCGTCGAGGAGGTCGGTGGCCAGGAGGCGGAGGTAGGGGGAGGCCGGGGTGGGGGAGGCGCCTGCGGTGAGGGGGGCTTCGGGGCCGCCCGCCGCGCGCCAGCGGGCGGCGACGGCCGAGGGCTCGCGGCCGTCCTGGGCCGCCTGGCGCAGTTCGTGGCCGATCAGGTCCTCCGGCTGGACCCAGGTCAGTCGGAGCATTCCGGGGCTCCTCCCGCCAGCTCGGCGAACGCCCGCTCGTGGGCGCGGCGGCGGTCCACGTCACGCGCGAAGATCTCGCGGGTCACGGCGGTGAGGGCGGCCGCCGGTTCCCACAGGTCGAGGCGGCTGGCCTCCGCCACCGTCTTGGCCCAGCCCTCGGGGACCGGTGAGCCGAGCGCGCCGGCCACCGCGCCGGCCATCGTGGCGATGGAGTCGCAGTCGCGGCCGTAGTTCACCGCGCCCAGGACCGCGTGCCGGAAGTCGCCGGCGGCCACCACCAGCATGCCCAGCGCGACCGGGAGTTCCTCGACGGCGTGCAGCCGGGACGGGCGGCGGGCGCCCAGCGACGGGGAGCGGTAGTCGGGGCCCACGGTGTCGTACGGCGTCACCGCCTCCCGCAGCGGACCCAGCGCCGACTCGAAGTCCGTGTGCCGGGAGGCGACGTCGCAGACCTTCTCGATCGCCTCCCGCGTGCCGTCCTTCGCCAGGGACAGACACGCGGCGACGACCGAGTCCGCCGTCGCGCCCGGTGCGCACGCCGCCGCCACGGCCGCCGCGAAGACGCCGGCCGCCTCCCTGCCGTACGACGACTGGTGCGCGCCCGCGACATCCAGCGCCTCGGCGTAGGCGGCGGCCGGACGGGCGGCGTTGACCAGGCCGACCGGGGCCATGTACATCGCGGCACCGCAGTTGACGATGTTGCCGGTGCCGGCCTCGCGCGGGTCGACGTGGCCGTAGTGCAGGCGGGCCACGAGCCACTTCTCGGCGAGGAAGATCCGCTGCAGTGGGATCGCCTCCGCCTCCAGCTCCGGGATCCAGCGCGGGTTCGTCATCAGGTCCGGGACCAGGTGGTCGGCGACGGCGTAGGCGTCCAGGTGGTCGCGGACCGTCGCGTACACCCGGATCAGCGCGTGCGTCATGAGGGTGTCGTCGGTGACGTGGCCGTCGCCCTTGTGGTACGGCGCGATGGGTCGGGCGGTGCGCCATGCGGCGCCGTTCCACGGGCCGACGACGCCGTGCACGCGACCTCCGTGGCGCTCGACGATCTGCTCGGGGGAGTACCCCTCGACCGGCCCGCCGAGGGCGTCGCCGACGGCCGCTCCGACGAGGGCGCCGGTGATCCGCTCGTCCAGGGGCAGGCCCCGGTCACTGTTTTCCGCCTCTTCGCGCGTCATGCCCGAATCATCCCCCCGTCGGGGCCGGTTGTACGGTTTCCAGGAGTCCGGCGAGTTCCACCAGGTCCGTGCCGGTGAGCCGGGGGAGTACGCAGCCGGAGAGGGTGCGGCAGCTCTCCCGCCACGTCCCCGGGATCGCGGCCCCGCCGCCCAGCGCGCCGGTGAGGGCGCCGACGAGCGCCGGGGCGGAGTCCGCGACCCGGGACAGACAGGCCGCCGCGGGGACCGCCTCCGCGATCCGGCCGTGGGCGGCGGTGGCGAGGGCGAGGGCGACGGGGACGGTCTCGGCGGCGGCGACGCCGTAGCTGTACACGTGGTCGACGATCTGGTGCTCCAGCGGTGGTACGAGGGCGAAGGCGCTGTCGGCGTCCGCCGCGAGCTTCAGGGCGTGCCGGGCGTTGCGGCCGATCTCCGTGTCCTCGGGCAGCTCGGCGCAGGCCGCCGCCACGCAGGTGTGCGGGTCCGCGCCGGCCAGTGCGAGGGAGACGGCGGCGGCCATGGCGCGGGCGCCGTGCACGCCGTCGCCGTCCTGGGTGTAGCGGGCGTCGAACTCGGCGAGGTCGGCGGCGGCCCGTGGGTCGCCGGGGTGGGCCACGGCCAGGACGCAGGCGCGGACGCAGGCGGCGTCGTCGAAGTAGTGCGGGTTGTCGTGGCCGGTGGCGGGCGGGCGCAGGCCGGTGGCGAGGTTGCCGAGGCCGGCGCGGACGGAGATGCGGGCGCGCAGGGGGAGTACGGCGGACTCCGTCTCGGGGGCGCGGTCCGCTGCCGCGGCGATCTCACCGGCCACGGTGTTCCACGTCAGGTCGATCGCCGCGCGGGTGCGGCGCTCTCGGCTCAGGTCGCCGAACGCGGCCTCGTCACCCGCCCGGAGAACGGCTTCCGCGGCGAAGGCCGCCCATTCGGCGTCGTCGGAGGGGCCGAGGCGCAGGGGCTCGGAGGGCTGGTTCAGGGCGATGGGGACGGGGAGGGTGGTGGTGGCGTTCTGTTCGGCGAAGGTGTCGAGCTCTCGGGTGAGGCGCCTTGTCCACTCGGGCATGCGGGCGGCTCTGTGGCGGGCGGCCGGCCAGCCGGCGGCGTCGCCTGCGGCGAGGCCGAGGAGGAGGCCCTCGATTCTTGCCCGCGGCGGCGGGGCGGGGCTTTCGGCCTCGGCTTCGCCTTCGGCCCGGATGTTCCCACCCGCACCGCCCGCACCACCCGTACGGCTTTCGTCAGCAGGTGCGGGTGGCTCCTGCGGTGCGGTCGCGGTGTTGGTGAGGGTGGCTGTCGGTGTTGTGGTCATGAGGGGGTCTCCTGGGTCAGCAGGTCCGCGATGTCCAGGACGTGGTGGCCCGCCATGGTCGGCAGGCAGGTGCCGCGGGCCGGGGTGATGGCGGACGACCAGGCCGGCGGGATCGTCGCGGCGCCCCGGGTCGCGCCCGCCAGGGCGCCGGCCACCGCCGCCGTGGTGTCGGCGTCGCGGCCCATGTTGACGGCCGTCAGCACCGCCTGTTCGAAGTCGCCGTCGGCCGCCGCGTACGCGCCGAAGGCGAGGGCGACCGCCTCGGGGGCCAGGTCGGTCCACGGGTAGCCGCCGATCACCACCGCCGCGCGGACCGCGCGCTCGCCGAGGTGGGCCGCGGTGACGGCGCGGCGCAGTGAGCGGGCGGTCCAGGAGTCGTCCGGTACCACCGCCAGGGCCGAGGCCACGACCGCGACCACCGGCGCCCCGGCCATCGCCGCCGCGACGCCCGCCGCGACCGCCTGGCCGCCGTAGATGCCCTCGCCGTCGTGGCTGACCGAGCCGTCGATCGCCGCCAGCCGGGCCGCCTCGTCGGGACGGCCGGCCGCGAACACCCCATGGGGCGCCGCCCGCATCGCCAGCCCGTCGCTCCAGGCGTGCCGGTGCTGGGCGGAGATCGGCGCCACCAGCCCGCGGCGCAGGTTCTCCAGCGTGCCGCGCTCGCTGAAGCCGGCGCCCCGGAAAGGTCCCTCCGCGCGGTCCGCGATCCACTCGTGCCAGGCCGCCTCGACATGCGCCGGGGTGAGCGCGGAGCCGTGCCGGGCCAGCAGCAGACCCGAGAAGATCGCGTACTCGGTGTCGTCCGTGCCCGCCGGGTGTTCCGCCACGTATCCCGTGATACGGCCCCACCGCGCGCGGATCTCGGAGGGCTTCATGTTCTCGGCCGGGGCGCCCAGCGCGTCACCGACGGCCAGGCCGAGCAGCGCGCCGCGCGCCCGCTCGCGGCGCCCGAGGGTGTCCCCGGGCGCCGGGACGGAGGGGATGCGGGCGGTCGATGCCATACGCGGCTCTCCTCTCAGGTGCGCCCCGAGAGGCGCGGAGCCCTTTGCGGATCTGTCCCCGGTGCGGTGTCCGGCGCAGCCTCACGGGGCTCAGCGTCACCCGGTCGACATCTGCGCATCCATCCACACAAACGAGCGAAACCTGCAAAACCGCAGGTTAGCCGAGCCTTTCCTTGCTGGCGGGAGGGAATCGGGAGGCATACATTGGGTGTTGTCAAAGAGTAGAACTTGTCCAAACAAGACTGTGGGGGACACAGGCATGGCCATCATCGAGACCGAGGCGACGCTGCACGAGGCGCACCGCGACAACCACACGCACCGGGACGTGAACGGCGGCTGGCTGCGCCCGGCGGTCTTCGGCGCGATGGACGGACTGGTCTCCAACCTCGCCCTGATGACCGGTGTCGCCGGAGGGGCGGTCGCTCAGCAGACCGTCGTGCTCACCGGCCTCGCCGGTCTGGCCGCCGGCGCCTTCTCCATGGCGGCCGGCGAGTACACCTCCGTGGCCTCCCAGCGTGAACTGGTCGAGGCCGAGCTCGACGTCGAGCGGCGTGAGCTGCGCAGGCACCCCAAGGACGAGGAGGCCGAGCTCGCCGCGCTCTACGAGGCCCGCGGCGTCGAGCCCCGGCTGGCCCGCGAGGTGGCCCGGCAGCTGTCCAGGGACCCCGAGCAGGCGCTGGAGATCCATGCCCGCGAGGAACTCGGCATCGACCCCTTTGACCTGCCCTCGCCCGGCGTCGCCGCCGTGTCCAGCTTCGGCTCCTTCGCGCTGGGCGCCCTGCTGCCCGTACTGCCGTATCTGCTCGGTGCGAGCAGCCTGTGGCCCGCCGTGCTGCTGGCGCTGTTCGGCCTCTTCCTGTGCGGTGCGGTGGTGGCCAAGGTGACGGCGCGGAGCTGGTGGTACAGCGGTCTGCGGCAGCTCGCCCTCGGCGGCGCGGCGGCCGGTGTGACGTACGCCCTGGGCGCACTGTTCGGAACGGCCGTAGGATGATGCGGCTCGCACCTATACATTGAGTCGCATAAGTAGTCGTTACCTGCTGGTTTCGATTGCGTGGCCACTGGGCATGAGCCGTAAGCGCTGTGGGCAAAGAGGCCGACGGCGCGCCCCGCGGGACGGGTGAAGGAGTCCTTTCCCGCCATTGGACCGACGGACACCGATCTGTTCGACCCGGTCCCCATAGCCTCCACCGCAGGCGCGGAATCCCGCCGCGACCCATGCGGTGTCCGCATGCTGGAACGTGGTATCCCGGTTCCCGAGAATCGCTCCATCATGTAACCTGCACGAAATTTCGCACCACGCAGAGGGCCAACGTCGTCCCTCGGCACTTGCCACATGCCACATGACGACGACGGGAGAGCCGATGCGTACGCCGCGCCAGCCGTCCCAGCACTCCACGAACGACCGCCTGAACTGGTCGTTCATGGATGCTCGCCCTGCTGCGCAGGGTATGTACGACCCCCGCAACGAGCACGACGCCTGCGGCGTCGGCTTCGTCGCCACCCTTACCGGCGAGGCGTCCCACACCCTGGTCGAGCAGGCCCTCACGGTCCTGCGCAATCTCGAACACCGCGGTGCCACCGGTTCCGAGCCGGACTCCGGCGACGGTGCCGGAATCCTCTCCCAGGTCCCCGACACCTTCTTCCGCGAGGTGGCCGGATTCGAACTGCCCGGGGCCGGCGGTTACGCCGTCGGTATCGCCTTCCTGCCGGAGGACGGCGCCGACGCCGCCGTCGCCCGCATCGAGGAGATCGCCGCCGCCGAGGACCTGACCGTCCTCGGCTGGCGCGAGGTGCCGGTCGCGCCCGAACTGCTCGGCGCCACCGCCCGCTCGACGATGCCGGTCTTCCGGCAGATCTTCGTCACCGCAGGCGAGAGCAGGGGCATCGACCTCGACCGCAAGGCGTTCGTGCTGCGCAAGCGCGCCGAGCGCGAGGTGGGCGTCTACTTCCCGTCGCTGTCCGCGCGGACCATCGTCTACAAGGGCATGCTGACCACCGGTCAGCTCGAGCCGTTCTTCCCGGACCTGTCCGACCGCCGCTTCGGCTCCGCGATCGCGCTGGTGCACTCCCGGTTCTCCACGAACACCTTCCCGTCGTGGCCGCTCGCGCACCCCTACCGCTTCGTCGCGCACAACGGTGAGATCAACACCGTCAAGGGCAACCGCAACTGGATGCGCGCCCGCGAGTCGCAGCTGGTCTCCGAGCTGTTCGGGACCGGCAAGGACCTCGAGCGGATCTTCCCCGTCTGCACGCCCGACGCCTCCGACTCCGCCTCCTTCGACGAGGTCCTGGAGCTCCTGCACCTGGGCGGCCGCTCGCTGCCGCACTCCGTGCTGATGATGATCCCGGAGGCGTGGGAGAACCACGACTCCATGGACCCCGAGCGGCGCGCCTTCTACCAGTACCACTCCACGATGATGGAGCCCTGGGACGGCCCCGCCTGCGTCACCTTCACCGACGGCACCCAGGTCGGCGCCGTGCTCGACCGCAACGGCCTGCGTCCCGGCCGCTACTGGGTCACCGACGACGGTCTGGTCGTCCTCGGCTCCGAGGTCGGCGTCCTCGACATCGACCCGGCGAAGGTCGTCCGCAAGGGCCGCCTGCAGCCCGGCCGCATGTTCCTGGTGGACACCGCCGAGCACCGCATCATCGAGGACGACGAGATCAAGGCCGCCCTCGCCGCCGAACACCCCTACGCGGAGTGGCTCGAGGCCGGCGAGATCGAGCTGCCCGACTTGCCCGAGCGCGAGCACATCGTGCACACCCACGCCTCGGTCACCCGCCGCCAGCAGACCTTCGGCTACACCGAGGAGGAGCTGCGGGTCCTGATCGCGCCGATGGCCAAGGCCGGCGCCGAGCCGATCGGCTCGATGGGCACCGACTCGCCGATCGCCGCGCTGAGCGAGCGTCCGCGCCTGCTCTTCGACTACTTCACCCAGCTGTTCGCGCAGGTCACCAACCCGCCGCTGGACGCGATCCGCGAGGAACTGGTCACCTCCCTGCGTTCCCCGCTGGGCCCGTCGGGCAACCTGCTGGAGCCGAACGCGGCCTCCTGCCGCAGCGTCGTCCTGCCCTTCCCGGTGATCGACAACGACGAGCTGGCCAAGCTCATCCACATCAACGCCGACGGCGACCTGCCCGGCTTCAAGGCCGCGACCCTGTCCGGCCTGTACCGGGTGTCCGGCGGCGGCGACGCGCTCGCCGCCCGCATCGAGGACATCTGCGCCGAGGCCGACGCCGCCATAGAGAACGGCGCCCGGCTGATCGTCCTGTCGGACCGGCACTCCGACGCCGAGCACGCGCCGATCCCGTCGCTGCTGCTCACCGCGGCCGTCCACCACCACCTCATCCGCACCAAGCAGCGCACCCAGGTGGGTCTGCTGGTCGAGGCCGGCGACGTCCGCGAGGTCCACCACGTCGCCCTGCTCATCGGCTACGGCGCCGCCGCCGTCAACCCGTACCTGGCGATGGAGTCCGTCGAGGACCTGGTCCGCGCGGGCACCTTCCTGTCCGGCATCGAGGCCGAGCAGGCCATCCGCAACCTGATCTACGCCCTCGGCAAGGGCGTCCTGAAGGTCATGTCCAAGATGGGCATCTCCACGGTCGCCTCCTACCGCGGCGCCCAGGTCTTCGAGGCCGTCGGCCTCGAGGACGCCTTCGTGGAGAAGTACTTCAACGGCACCGCCACCAAGATCGGCGGCGTCGGCATCGACGTCGTCGCCAAGGAGGTCGCCGCCCGCCACGCCAAGGCGTACCCCGCCTCGGGCATCGCTCCCGCGCACCGTGCGCTGGAGATAGGCGGCGAGTACCAGTGGCGCCGCGAGGGCGAGCCGCACCTGTTCGACCCGGAGACGGTCTTCCGCCTCCAGCACTCCACGCGCTCCGGCCGCTACGACATCTTCAAGAAGTACACCGAGCGGGTGAACGAGCAGTCCGAGCGCCTGATGACGCTCCGCGGCCTGTTCGGCTTCGCGTCCGGCCGGCAGCCGATCCCCGTCGACGAGGTCGAGCCGGTCTCCGAGATCGTCAAGCGGTTCTCCACCGGTGCCATGTCGTACGGCTCCATCTCCCAGGAGGCGCACGAGACGCTCGCCATCGCCATGAACCAGCTGGGCGGCAAGTCCAACACCGGTGAGGGCGGCGAGGACCCGGAGCGGCTGTACGACCCGGCCCGCCGCTCCTCCATCAAGCAGGTCGCCTCCGGCCGCTTCGGCGTGACCTCCGAGTACCTGGTCAACTCCGACGACATCCAGATCAAGATGGCCCAGGGCGCCAAGCCCGGTGAGGGCGGCCAGCTGCCCGGCCACAAGGTCTACCCGTGGGTCGCGAAGACCCGGCACTCGACGCCGGGCGTGGGCCTCATCTCCCCGCCGCCGCACCACGACATCTACTCCATCGAGGACCTCGCCCAGCTGATCCACGACCTGAAGAACGCCAACCCCCAGGCGCGCATTCACGTCAAGCTGGTCTCCGAGGTCGGTGTCGGCACCGTCGCCGCGGGTGTCTCCAAGGCGCACGCGGACGTCGTGCTGATCTCCGGCCACGACGGCGGCACGGGCGCCTCCCCGCTGACGTCGCTGAAGCACGCCGGCGGTCCCTGGGAGCTCGGCCTCGCCGAGACCCAGCAGACCCTGCTGCTCAACGGCCTGCGCGACCGGATCGTCGTGCAGACCGACGGCCAGCTCAAGACCGGCCGTGACGTGGTCATCGCCGCGCTGCTCGGCGCCGAGGAGTTCGGCTTCGCCACCGCCCCGCTGGTCGTCTCCGGCTGCGTCATGATGCGCGTCTGCCACCTGGACACCTGCCCGGTCGGCATCGCCACCCAGAACCCCGTCCTGCGGGACCGGTTCTCCGGCAAGGCCGAGTACGTCGTGAACTTCTTCCGGTTCATCGCCGAGGAGGTCCGCGAGCTCCTCGCCGAGCTGGGCTTCCGCTCCATCGAGGAGGCCGTCGGCCACGCCGAGGTGCTCGACGTGACCCGCGCGGTGAACCACTGGAAGGCGCAGGGCCTGGAGCTGGCCCCGCTGTTCCACGTGCCCGAGCTGCCCGAGGGCGCCGTCCGCCACCAGGTCGTCGCCCAGGAGCACGGCCTGGAGAAGGCGCTCGACAACGAGCTGATCAGGCTCGCCGCCGACGCGCTCGCCGCGTCCGGCGCCGAGGACGCCCAGCCGGTGCGCGCCCGGGTCGCCATCCGCAACATCAACCGCACGGTCGGCACCATGCTCGGCCACGAGGTGACGAAGAAGTTCGGCGGTGCGGGCCTGCCCGACGACACCATCGACATCACCTTCACCGGCTCCGCCGGCCAGTCCTTCGGCGCCTTCGTCCCGCGCGGTGTCACGCTGCGCCTGGAGGGCGACGCCAACGACTACGTCGGCAAGGGCCTGTCCGGCGGCCGGATCGTGGTCCGCCCCGACCGCGGCGCCGACCACCTCGCCGAGTACTCGACCATCGCGGGCAACACCATCGCGTACGGCGCGACCGGCGGCGAGCTGTTCCTGCGCGGTCGTACGGGCGAGCGGTTCTGCGTCCGCAACTCCGGCGCGCTGGTCGTCTCCGAGGGCGTGGGCGACCACGGCTGCGAGTACATGACCGGCGGTCACGCGGTCGTCCTCGGCGAGACGGGGCGCAACTTCGCGGCCGGCATGTCCGGCGGCATCGCTTACGTCATCGACCTCGACCGGGACAACGTCAACGCCGGTAACCTGGACGCCGTAGGGGCCCTGGACGACGCCGACAAGCAGTGGCTGCACGACGTGGTCCGCCGCCACCAGGAGGAGACGGGCTCCACCGTCGCCGGGAAGCTGCTCGCCGAGTGGGACACCGCCGTGCGGCGCTTCAGCAAGATCATCCCCAGCACGTACAAGGCAGTGCTCGCCGCCAAGGACGCCGCCGAGCGAGCCGGTCTGTCCGAGACCGAGATCACCGAGAAGATGATGGAGGCGGCGATCAATGGCTGACCCGAAGGGCTTTCTGAACCACGGCCGCGAGGTCGCCAGGTCGCGTCCGGTCGAGGAGCGCAGGAAGGACTGGAACGAGGTCTACGTTCCCGGCTCCCTGCTGCCGATCATCAGCAAGCAGGCCAGCCGCTGCATGGACTGCGGCATCCCGTTCTGCCACAACGGCTGTCCGCTGGGGAACCTCATCCCCGAGTGGAACGACTACGCCTACCGCGAGGACTGGGGCGCCGCCTCCGAGCGGCTGCACGCCACCAACAACTTCCCGGAGTTCACCGGCCGCCTGTGCCCCGCTCCGTGCGAGTCGGCGTGTGTGCTCGGCATCAACCAGCCGCCGGTCACCATCAAGAACGTCGAGGTCTCGATCATCGACAAGGCGTGGGAGACCGGTGACGTCGCCCCGCAGGTCCCCGAGCGCCTGTCCGGCAAGACCGTCGCGGTCGTCGGCTCGGGCCCGGCGGGTCTGGCCGCCGCCCAGCAGCTGACCCGGGCCGGCCACACCGTGGCGGTGTACGAGCGCGCGGACCGCATCGGTGGTCTCCTGCGCTACGGCATCCCCGAGTTCAAGATGGAGAAGCGGCACATCAACCGCCGTATCGAGCAGATGCGCGCGGAGGGCACCAAGTTCCGCACGGGCGTCGAGATCGGCCGCGACATGCCGGCGACGGCGCTGCGCAAGCGGTACGACGCCGTGGTCCTCGCCGTCGGTGCGACGACCGCGCGCGACCTGCCGGTGCCGGGGCGCGAACTCAAGGGCATCCACCAGGCCATGGAGTACCTGCCGCTGGCCAACAAGGTGCAGGAGGGCGACTTCGTGGCGCCCCCGATCACCGCCGAGGGCAAGCACGTCGTGGTGATCGGCGGCGGTGACACCGGCGCGGACTGCGTGGGCACCGCCCACCGTCAGGGCGCGGCCTCCGTCACGCAGCTGGAGATCATGCCCCGCCCGAACGAGGAGCGGAACCCGGTCTCCCAGCCGTGGCCGACCTTCCCGATGCTCTACAAGGTCACGTCCGCCCACGAGGAGGGCGGTGAACGGGTCTACTCCGTCTCCACCACCCACTTCGAGGGCGACGAGGACGGCAACGTCCAGTGGCTGCACCTGAGTGAGGTCGAGTTCGTCGACGGCAGGCTGACCCCGAAGCCGGGCACCGAGCGCAAGATCCCGGCCCAGCTGGTCACCCTCGCCATGGGCTTCACCGGCACCGACCGGGACAACGGCCTGGTCGAGCAGTTCGGCCTGGACCTCGACGAGCGCGGTAACATCGCCCGTGACGCCGACTTCCAGACCAACGTGCCCGGCGTGTTCGTCGCCGGTGACGCCGGCCGCGGCCAGTCGCTCATCGTGTGGGCGATCGCGGAGGGCCGCTCGGCCGCCCGCGGCTGCGACCGCTTCCTCACGGGGGCGAGCGAGCTGCCGGCCCCGATCCGCCCGACGGACCGCTCACTGATGGTCTGACGGAACGGTGCACAAGGAGACCTGACGGTCCCTCACACACGTCCCGTACAACGGCGTACGGAACACATGGTGGCGCCTGCCCGCCAGTCCCCGACCGGACGACTGGGCAGGCGCCTCCGCATGTTCAGGGAAGCCTGTGGTGCTCCCCGTACATCTCCCACACCAGCGGGGTGTCCAGCCCCAGGTTCCCCGCCTCCAGGAACCGGCGCTGGGCCGTGTCGACGCGGGAGGTGTCGCGGTCCGGGTACCGGGTCAGCATGGCCTCGCGGCGGATGTCGAGGAAGGCGTTCAGGTACCTCTTCTCGGAACCCCCCGCGGCGGGCGTCTTCGCCTGCTTCAGCGTGCGCTCACGCAGGCCGTAGAAGCCGTTCGTGTCGAGGTCGGGGCCGTGGGAGACCATCGCGTCGAAGTAGACGAACTGGCCCAGCGTGCCGAGACCGTCCAGCTTGGCGAGCCGCACCGCCGGCTCGAAGTAGATGCGGTCGCGCTCCGCCTCCTGCGCCTCGCGGAACGCCGGCAGCTCCGCCTCCGCCTCCCAGGCGGCGGGGAAACCGGGGTCCAGGCCCTCGTGGGAGTCCGATCCGTCGACCTCGCGCAGGGCGGGCAGATAGGACGCCAGCCCGTTGTCCGGGTGGTCCTCGGTGTAGTTCTCGACCAGCATGAGCAGATCGTGGGTGCCGGTGCAGAAGCCGATGATGCCCGCCGTGTACCCGCAGCCGTCGCCCTCGTCCTCGATGACCCCGTAGGTGGTGCGCCAGTCGGTGGTCGAGTGTTCGGCGCTCGCCACCAGCCGCTGGGCCAGCTCCTTCTTCGCGGGGGCGGCCAGCCCCGCCGGCAGACCGGCGACGACCGCGTCGTCCTCCGCCCGCTCCTCCTCGGCCCGTTCCTTGGCTTCCTCACGGGCCGACTGGGCGGTCGCCGCGGGCGGCGCCGCCGGCGCGCCGGCCGGGTCCGCCGGCATGACGAAGTACGCCCCCGTGGCGATCACGGGAACGGCCGCGAGGAACAGCACACCGGCACGTCTCACCGGGGGACACCTCCACCTGTCAGTTCGGACACCTTGACCACGGCCGCCACCGCCAGCACCACCACCAGCGCCACGCACGCGCCCGCCTGCACCACCGTCCGCCGCCCGTCCCTGGGGGCGTACGCGAACGCCACCGCCAGCGCGCCGCCCGTCAGCAGCCCGCCGAGGTGTCCCTCCCAGGAGGTGAGCCCGGCGGAGACCACCAGCCACAGCAGCAGGAAGGCCATGAAGCGGTTGACCGCCGCCATGTCCGCGCCCAGCCGGCGGTGCAGCACGTAGTATGCGGCCCCCACGCCGAAGACCGCCCCCGAGGCGCCCACCGAGGACCGCCCGGGATCGGCCAGGACCAGCACCAGGACGGAACCGCCCAGCGCGGACAGCAGGTACAGGACGGTGAAGCGGACCCGGCCCAGCATCAACTCCACCGTCCGCCCCAGCTGCCACAGCGCCATCATGTTCATGGTGATGTGCAGGATGCCGAAGGTGCCCTCGAAGGGCGACAGGTGGAGGAAGGCGCCGGTGAGCATGCGCTCCCACTCGCCGGCGGCGACGCCCTCCGCACGGAGATGCCCGAAGTACACGCCTTCATGGACGTAGTGACCGCCGTCCGGCCCGGCCAGCCGGGCACCCACCATCGAGAACCGGTCCACGATCTCCGGCCGCACCACCTCCGCCAGATACGCGAGCACGTTCAGCGCGAACAGCACGTACGTCACCACGGGCGTCGCCGAGATCCGGCCGCCCGCGACGGTCCGGGCCTGCCGGACCGACCTCGCCCCCTCCTTCACGCACTCGGGGCACTGGTGACCGACGGGAGCCTCCCGCATGCAGTCCGGGCAGATGAACCGCTCGCAGCGGGTGCAGCGGACGTGGCACTCCACCGCCGGATGGCGATAACAGGTCGTGACAGTGGACTCGGAATCCACGGCCGGCTCCTCGGGGTGGGACGGACGGTGAGCCGGTGGGGCGGCGGCGAACAAAATATCGAACACTGGTGACACGAGCGAATGGTGGGGTGGCTGCCGTACCCTCGGGCCAGTTCCATGACCGAGGGGGAGTCGTATGGCCGCGATCAGTCTCAGCAAGATCGAGGAGACGGCGCCCGCGCTGGTGAGCCTCTACAAGACCGCCGGGGTGTCCCTCGCCAAGCACGGTCTGGACGGGCTGCGCGCCGCGGTCTACCTGGTGGTCGACTACTCCGGCTCGATGAAGCCGTACTACAAGGACGGCAGCGTGCAGGCGCTCGCCGACCGGGTGCTGGGCCTGTCGGCGCACCTCGACGACGACGGCACCGTGCCGGTCGTCTTCTTCTCCACCGACGTCGACGCCGTCACCGACATCGCCCTCGCCGACCACCGGGGCCGCGTCGAACGGATCGTGTCCGGCCTCGGCCACATGGGCAGGACCAGCTACCACCTGGCGATGGACGCGGTCATCGACCACTACCTGGACAGCGGCTCCACGGCTCCCGCCCTGGTGGTCTTCCAGACCGACGGCGGACCCGTCAACAAACTCGCCGCGGAGAGGTACCTCTGCAAGGCCGCCCGCCTCCCCCTGTTCTGGCAGTTCGTCGGCTTCGGCGACCCGAACAGCAAACAGTTCGACTACCTGCGCAAACTGGACGAACTGGCAGTCCCGGCGAAACGCCCCGTGGACAACGCGGGCTTCTTCCACGCGGGCGAGGACCCGGGCAGGGTCCCGGACGCCGACCTGTACGACCGACTGGTGGGCGAATTCCCCAAGTGGCTGGTGACAGCACGCTCACAAGGGATCGTGCGTGAGGCATAGCGCCCCTATAGGGGCGCGGGGAACCGCGCGACAAGCCACCGCGCACCCGCACCCAAAAACTGAGCCCCGATACCGCTAGGTATCACACTCCAACACGGTGCGGCACAGCCCGCACCGCGCCCGCACACGCCCTCGCACCGGCACACGAATCCGCTGGTGACACGTAGGGCAGGGAAACGCCACCCGCAGGGAGCCGCGGTCCGCCGGACTGAAGCTGTACGGAACGTCCGGCTGCCCCGCGGACACGCGATGACCCTCCGCATGCCGCCGATCCCGCGCATACCGCCGCCTGCCGGCCCACCCGGCGGAAACGAGCGGCGGCTGCTGCTCGTCCCGGCGTGCCAGCGCCACCCCCTTCGTGTACGCCGCATACGCCTGCGCGCTGGTGAACCACACCGACGGATCCTCCCCGAACACCAGTGACCGCTTCGCCAGCACGTACCCGAACTCCTCCGGGGTGAGATACCCCAGCTTCTGCGACGACGCCCCGTCCTGGCGGAACGCGTCCAGCAGCAGCCACCCCGCACCCAGGTACGTCGCCGTCGTGTCCGTCAGGATCTCGTTCTCCCGTGTCCCCGGGAACGACAGGTCCAGCCGGTGCAGGTACACATGCGCCACCTCGTGCGCCAGGGCCGCCCCGATGTCCCGCCGATGCGTCCGGAACCGGTCGTTCAGCTCGACGAAGTACTCCGGCCCGGCCGCCAGTTCCACGTTCGCCGCATGCGTCATCTCACGGAACCCCACGATCAGCCGCGCGTCCGGCAGCCGGTAGTGCCGCACCAGCTCGCGGGCCACCCGCTGTGCCCCCAGATGAAGATCGTCGGTGTCGCAGAACGCCACGTCGGCCGGCGCCACACTCACCGAGAACGTGCGGACCGTGTCGTACGACAGCCGCCGGTACAGCGCGGTGACGGCCGCCCGCACCGTCTCCAGATGCGGATAACCGTGCTCGACCGGTCCGCCGTTCGCCACGTCTCACCCCCGGACGCCCTGAACCCGGTTCCACTGTACGGGCCCGCCCCGGACCGTGCCCGCCCCGTAAGGTGACCCACCATGACCACCAGCAACACCACCACCGGTGACGCCGACCCCGCCGTCCGCGAGGAGCTCGCCCGGCTGCGCGACAGCATCGACAACATCGACGCGGCCGTCGTCCACATGCTCGCAGAACGCTTCAAGTGCACCCAGCAGGTCGGCCGTCTCAAGGCCGCGCACCAGCTGCCGCCCGCCGACCCGGGCCGGGAGGCCCGCCAGATCGCCCGGCTGCGCGTCCTCGCCGAGAACGCCAAACTCGACCCGGCCTTCGCGGAGAAGTTCCTGAACTTCATCATCGCGGAGGTGATCCACCACCACGAGCGCATCGCCGAGGACACCCTGGACGGCGCCACGCCCTCAGCGAACCACGCCACGGTGTCCTTCCCCGGGGAGTGACACAGCCGCCCGCGCGGGGCATGCTGCGCTGTGCACTCCTTGTCGGCCGGCGAGCACCGTCCGCCGGCCCCCGGACAGCCATCCGGTCCCTTGCGAGGAGGGACGCGCGCATGCCGCCGAACGCCCGGATCCTCATCGTCGACGACCACGAGGACACCCTGTACGCCCTGGAGAGCGCCCTGGCCCCGCTGGGCCACCTGCTGGGCCGGGCCACCAGCGGCGACGAGGCCCTCAAACAGCTGCTGCGCGGGAACGTCGGCCTGCTGCTCCTCGACGTCCGGCCGCCCGGCACCGGCGGACTCGACGTCGTGCGCTACATGCGGCGCCTGGAACAGACCCAGCTCATCCCCGTCGTCCTGCTCACCGGCTTCGCCCGCGACCCGCAGCTCGCCGCCGCCGCGTACGCCCTCGGCGTAGCCGACCTCGTCACCCAACCGGTCGACCCGTGGGCGCTGCGCACCAAGATCCGTCACCTCTACGACGCACACCAGCGCCATCTCGCCCTGGAACGCGAGGTCCGCGCCCTGCGCGCCCGGCTCGAGGAACGCACCCCCACCCCCGGACAGCCCGCCCTGCCCCACCCGCACGCGCATGTGCCGCCCGGACAGCCCGCCGGGGCGCACACCGGGGAGCTCGAACGAGACCGGACATAGGGCACGTACCCGATCCGCCCCTGTGGTTCGGCGACCGCATCAGGCAGCATGGCCCGCATGTCCGTACTGACGCGCGACGAAGCGCAGAACCGAGCACAGCTCCTCGACGTCCACCGCTACACGATCGAACTCGATCTGAGCACCGGTGACGAGACGTTCGACTCCCGCACCCTGATCAGGTTCAGCGCCCGCACGGACGCGGACACCTTCGTCGAGCTCAAGCCCGCCGAGCTGCGCTCCGTCACCCTCGACGGACAGCCCCTGGACGCCGGCACCCTCGACGGCAACCGGCTGCCGCTGAAGAACCTCACCGCCGGCGAGCACGAACTGCGCGTCGACGCGAGCATGCGCTACTCCCGCACCGGCGAGGGCATGCACCGCTTCACCGACCCCACCGACGGCGAGACCTACGTCTACACCCAGCTGTTCCTCGACGACGTGCAGCGCGTCTTCGCCGCCTTCGACCAGCCCGACCTCAAGGCCGTCTTCGAGCTGACCGTCACCGCCCCGCGGCACTGGACCGTCCTCGCCAACGGCATCACCGAGCACACCGGCGAAGGCGTGTGGCGGGCCGCGCCCACCCCGCTGATCTCCACCTACCTCGTCGCCGTCGCCGCCGGCCCCTGGCACTCCGTGCGCACCGAGCACCGCGGCCTGCCCTTCGGCATCCACTGCCGCCGCTCGCTCGCCCCCCACCTGGACGTGGACGCCGACGAGCTCCTCGACATCACCCGCGCCTGCTTCGACCGCTACCACGAGAAGTTCGAGGAGCCCTACCCCTTCGACTCCTACGACCAGGCCTTCGTCCCCGAGTTCAACGCGGGCGCCATGGAGAACCCCGGACTGGTCACCTTCCGCGACGAGTTCGTCTACCGCTCCGCCGTCACCGACACCGAGCGCCAGACCCGCGCCATGGTGATCGCCCACGAGATGGCCCACATGTGGTTCGGCGACCTCGTCACCCTGAAGTGGTGGGACGACATCTGGCTCAACGAGTCCTTCGCCGAGTACATGGGCTACCAGACCCTCACCGAGGCCACCCGCTTCACCGACACCTGGACCGACTTCGGCGTCAACCGCAAGTCCTGGGGGTACGACGCCGACCAGCGGCCCTCCACCCACCCCGTGGCCCCCGAGAACGTCCAGGACACCGCCTCCGCCCTGCTCAACTTCGACGGCATCTCCTACGCCAAGGGCGCCTCCGCCCTGCGCCAGCTCGTCGCCTGGCTCGGCGAGAAGGACTTCCTCGCCGGCATCAACACCCACTTCGCCCGGCACCGGTTCGGCAACGCCGGCCTCGCCGACTTCATCGACTCCCTCGCCGCCACCACCGACCGCGACGTCCACGCCTGGGCCGACGCGTGGCTGCGCACCACCGGCGTCGACACCCTCACCCCCGAACCGAGGAGCGGCGACAACGGCCACTGGCACCTCGGCATCGGACACCTGGGCAGCCCCGGGGGCCGGCCCGGGCCCGACCCCGACGAGAACCTCCACGGTCCGGAGCACGCCGGCCGGCTCGAACCGGCCGGCGGCACGCGCCCGCACCGCATCACCATCGGCGTCTACGACCACGACCTGCACGAACCCGACCGGCTCACCCTGCGCGACCGCTTCGAGGCGGACATCCCCGCCGGCGAGGACATCGCCCTCAGCAGCGGCGGCACCCGCCCGGCCCTCGTCGTCCTCAACGACGGCGACCTCACCTACGCCAAGATCCGCTTCGACGCCGAGTCCCTGGAGACCCTGCGCGCCCACCTGTCCGGCCTGCCCGAACCCCTCACCCGCGCGGTGGTGTGGAACGCGCTCAGGGACGCCGTCCGCGACGGCGACCTGCCCGCCGGCGACTTCCTGGACGTCGCCCGCGCCCACCTCCCGCACGAGACGGACCTCGCCCTCGTCCAGGGCGCCCTCGCCTTCGCCTCCGTCCACATCGCCGACCGCTACCTCACCCCCGACAAGCGGCCCGCCGCGCTCACCACCCTCACCCACCTGTGCCGCGACCTCATCCGCCGCACCGAGGACGGCGACCACCCCGGCCTGCGCCTCATCGCCGTACGCCAGTTCATCGACGTCGCCGCCCACCCCGACACCATCGCCGCCTGGCTCGCCGACGGCACCGTCCCCGGCGGTCCCGAACTCGATCCCGAACTGCGCTGGCGCGTCCTCGCCCGGCTCGCCGTGCTCGGCGCCACCGACGAGGCCGCCATCGCCGCCGAACTCGCACGCGACCCCAGCGCCACCGGCCAGGAGGGCGCCGCCCGCTGCCGCGCCGCCCTGCCCGACGAGGAGGCCAAGGCCCGTGCCTGGGAGGCCATGTTCGGCTCCGACGACCGGGCCGACCTGTCGAACTACCTGTTCACCGCCACCGCCCGGGGTTTTTGGCAGCCCGAACAGGCCGACCTCGTACGGCCCTACGTGTCCCGCTACTTCAAGGACGCCGTCGCCGTCGCCGCCCGCCGCGGTCCCGCCATCGCCGAGGCCGCCGGCCGCTGGGCCTTCCCCGCCCACGCGGTCGACGCCGAGACCCTGAGGCTCGGCGAGAAGTGCCTGCGCAAGGCCGACCCGATCCCCGCCCTGCGCCGCAAGCTCGTCGACCAGCTCGACGACCTGGCCCGCGCGTTGCGTGTGCGGGAGGTGTAGCCGGGCGCGCGGGGCCCGCCCGTCCGTCCGGCGGGCGCGGACGGGCGGGCCCGGGCCCTCCGGCGGGCGCGGAGGGGCGGGGGCGTGGGCGGCCGGTACGACGGTCGCTCCGGAGGTACCGCCTCGAGCACCGACCGATCCGGTACGCGCGGGTCGGAGTCCCGGGTTTCCCGCATCCGGGCGACGTCGTCGAACGGAGGCGGCAGTGGATCGTTCCGGGTCAACGCGGTGAGCGCCCCGGCGACCCACGGCGGATCGGTCAGGCCCGCCGCCTCGCAGGCCCGGCGGGCGGCCGGCGACACCACAGCGCCCGGGACCGCGGCCCCGCACAACCCCCGGCTCTGACCGGCGAACGCCTCGGAGAGGCCCGGGGGCACGCCGTCCGGACCGCTCTCCACGCAGATCTGGCTGTAATGGACGTGCACCTCGCCCGGGACCGGCCCGCGCATGGCACCCTCCCCTCCGTCGCCGACGGCCCGGGGGCCCGCTGCCGGACGGGCCGTCACATCCCGCATCATGCCGCGGCCCACTGACAACAGGTCCGGCGACAACAGCCGCCGGGCCCGCCCCGCGCTCCGGGGGACCGCCTCCGACGGAAGGCGGGGAGGCGGGAAGGCACCTCGCACACACCTCACTATTCCGGACGTACCTCCTTTCGGGTTCCCTTCCCGTCTCTTCCGGGCGCGGCGTCCTCCCGCGCGTACAAGCTGGGGCCCCGCCGCCCGCCCCGGCGACCTTGCGCACGCGGAAGGACCCCGATGACCCCCACACCCCCCGACACCCCCCGCGACCTCGTCGGCATCGGCATCGGCCCCTTCAACCTCTCCCTCGCCGCCCTCGCCCACCCCCTCACCGCGCTGCGCACCGCCTTCTACGACCAGCGCCCCCGCTTCACCTGGCACCCCGGACTGCTCCTCGACGACGCCACCGTCCAGGTCCCCTTCCTCGCCGACCTCGTCACCCTCGCCGACCCCACCAGCCCCTGGACCTTCCTCAACCACCTCAGGGACCGCGAGCGCCTCTACCCCTTCTACTTCGCCGAGCACTTCCACATCCGCCGCACCGAGTACGACGCCTACTGCCGCTGGGTCGCCGAGCACCTCCCCGCACTCCACTTCGGCCACCGCGTCGACACCGTCCACTGGGACCCCGCGCACGCCCTCTTCGACGTCCGCCTCACCCGCCTCGACGCCGACGGGAACGCCACCCCCACCGACCGCGTCCGCACCCGGAACATCGTCCTCGGCGTGGGCACCGAGCCCTGGGTGCCCGAACCGCTCAGACCCCTCGCCGACGACCCCGCCCTGCCCGTCGTGCACGCCGACGACTACCTCGCCCACCGCGACGCCCTGCTCGCCGCCGGCCACGTCACCGTCGTCGGCACCGGCCAGTCCGGCGCCGAGGTCTTCCTCGACCTGCTCCGCCGGCGGCCCGCCGGCCGGGAACGGCTGCACTGGCTGGGCCGCACCGAGGCCTTCGCCCCCATGGAGTACTCCAAGCTCGGCCTGGAGCACTTCACCCCCGACCACACCCGCTACTTCCACGCCCTGCCCGAACCCGTCCGCGACCGGCTCGTCCCCGCGCAGTGGCAGCTCCACAAGGGCATCGACGCCGCCACCATCGCCGCCGTCCACGACGAGCTCTACCGGCGCACCCTGCACGGCGGCTGGCCCGACGCCGCCCTCACCCCCGCCGTCCGCGTCCACGCCGCCGCCCGCACCGGCGCCGCCGGGATCGAGCTCCACCTGGAACACACCCTGCAGGGCACCCGCACCCGCCTCACCACCGACGCCGTCGTCCTCGCCACCGGCCACCGCGAGCGCCCCCTCGACGCCCTCCTCGCGCCCCTCGGCGCCCACCTGCGCCGCGACCGCGCCGGCCGCCCCCGCGTCGACGAGCACCACCGGCTGGTCCTCGGCCCCGCCGTCACCGGCGGCGTGTACGTGCAGAACGCCGAACTCCACACCCACGGCGTCGGAACACCCGATCTCGGACTCGCCGCCTGGCGCAGCGCCACCATCCTCAACCACCTCACCGGCGAGGAGACCTACCCGCTGCCCGCCCGCACGGCCTTCACCACGTTCGGCCTCCACCCCCCGACACGGCAGGTCCCGCCCGCCCGGCGAGCCGCACGGCTCACCCCACTGGCGGACGGGACCTGAGACCCGTACGGACCGGAGGAACGGTCAGAACACCGGCGTACCGTCCCGCGTCAGCCTCCAGTCGACGGACGCGAAGTCCTTCGGGTCCAGCACACCCTTCGCCGTCACCCACTCGGCGATCCGGGTCCGGATCTCCGTCGACTCCGCCCACAGCTCCTTCGCCGACGCCACGTGCGGGAACGCGCCGCCGCCGTTGGCGCGGTAGTTGTTCACCGCGAACACGAACCGCGCCGCGTCGTCCAGCGGGACCCCGCCGTGGGCCAGGTTCCGGATGCGTGAACCCGCCGGCCGCGCGATGTCGATGTCGTAGGTGAGTCCCGAGACGTAGTCGTAGTTGTAGTCCGGGCGGTTGCCCGCGTTCGTCAGCTTCGCCACGTCCACCGGGGCGCCCGCCGCCGTCTGGGCGAAGTACTCCGCCGAGTACTCCAGGTACGCCCGCACCTGTGCGCCCGTCATCAGCTTCGCGACCAGCGTGTTGTCGTACACGTACAGGCTGGACAGGTCACGGATCGTCACCTCGCCCGCCGGGATCTGGGACGTCCGGGAGAACGGCGAGGCCTGCGCCAGCACCGGCAGCGACGCGTACTCGGTGCCGGCGAGGGCCGCCCGCACCACGTCCTCCTGCACCTTGGCGATGAGGTCGATGATCGGCGCGTCCTTGTAGCGCGCCTCCACCGTGGTCAGGGTCTCCGTCGCCGTGCCGACCACCTGGTTGACGTACGCCACGACCACGGCGTGCTCGTCCGCCAGCAGCTCGGTGATCGCCGGGTCGTCCTGAACCGTCGCCGCGTCCCGCAGCGACGCCTTCACCGACTCCACCCGCCACCGGCCCCGCTCGAAGGCCAGTTCGAAATCGAACAGCGTCAGCCGCTCGGCGTAGCACAGGGGTTCCGACAGCACGACGTCCCTGCCGGTCTCCTCGTTGACGACCCGCAGTTCCGCGATCTCCTGGTGCGCGTGCCCGACCAGGATCGCGTCGATGCCCGGCACCTGCCGCGCCACGTTCGCCGCCGCGTTCTCCACGTACGGGAGCTGGTCACCGTACGACGACGTCCCCGAGGACCCGGAGTGCGCCGACACGACGACCACGTCCGCGCCCATCGACCGCAGCTTCGGCACCCACTTCGCCGCCTGCTCCTCCAGACCGGGGAACGTCAGCTTCCCCTGCACGTACGCCTTGTCCCAGATCGCGATGCCCGGGTTGGTCAGGCCCAGCACCGCCACCTTCACCGGCGGGGCGCCCTTCACGTGGAACTTCTTGATGAAATAGGGAGGGAAGGCGGGCCTCAGCGTCTTCGCGTCCAGCGCGTTCGCGCCCAGCAGCGGGAAGTCGCACTGCTCCTCGAACTTCCGCAGCGTCTCGATGCCGTAGTTGAACTCGTGGTTGCCGAGCGCCACCGCGTCGTACCCGATGGCGTTCATCGCCTGCGCCATCGGATGCACCGGACCGCCCTTCGCGGTGATCGGGTCCACCTTCGCGTAGTAGTACGTCAGCGGGGTGCCCTGGATGGTGTCGCCCGCGTCCAGCAGCAGCGTGTTGTGCCGGCCCTTCTCCTCGCGCACCTGGTCCACCAGCGTCGACACCCGCGCCAGGCCCTGCGCGTTGCCGGCCGCGTCCGCGTACTCGGCGTCCTTGAAGTAGTCCCAGTTGAAGACGTGACCGTGCAGATCGGTCGTGCCCATCACGGTCAGCGCGTACCGCTTCACCGGCTTCCTCCCCCGCCCCGCCGCCCCGGCGGCCTCGGCCGGGGGGACCGCCGTACCCGCCAGCGCCACCCCCGCCCCCGTCACGGCGGACCTCTTCAGAAACTTCCGGCGGTTCAACGGCATGTCAGGCTCTCCTCGGACAACGACGAACAACGCGCGTAGATTCGCCCGATGATTCTGACCTGAACACGCCCATGCGGAACAGTCCCCACAGATTGCGATCCGGTGTCCGGCAGCCGCCCCGCGCCCGCACGACCGGTGACACAGTAGGACGCATGACCACCCCTCACCCGTACGGCACCCCCGGCGCACCCCATCTCGCCGTCCGCGGCGAGGCCCACCTCGAAACCGCCCCCGACCTCGCCCGCATCGCCGTCACGCTCACCGCGCGCGGCCGCGACCGGCGCGCCACCCTCGACGACCTCACCCGCCGCAACACGGCCGCCCTCGACCTGCTCAAGTCCTACGGCGACGCCGTCGAGCACCTCGAGACCGGCGCCCTCACCGTCACCCCGGAACTCACCGCCCACGGCCGCGGCGAACGCGTCCGCGCCCACCACGGCACCGTCCACCTCACCGCCGACCTGGGCGACTTCACCGCCCTCGGCACACTCGTCACCCGTCTGGCCGACCTCGACCTCACCCGTGTCGACGGCCCCTGGTGGACCCTCCGTCCGGATTCCCCCGCCCACCGCGAGGCGCGGCGGCAAGCGGTGCACGACGCCGTCCGGCGCGCCCGCGAATACGCCGAGGCGCTCGGCACCGCCCTCGCCGCCCTCATCGAGCTCACCGACACCGGGACGGGGCCCGAACCCTCCGCCCGCACCCGGTCCATGGCGTTCGCCGCGGGCGCCGAGGACGCCCCGCCCCTCGACCTCGAACCCCGGCGACAGCACGTCCACGCCGAGGTCAACGCCCGCTTCACACTCCAGCCGCCCCGCCTGTAGAACCGGCGTTCGAGCGCTCATCGGAGCGGCCTGGCGCACACTTCAACACTTGTCAACAACCCTTCATCCAGCGGCCGTTGAGTCGTCACGCGCAACCAGATCACTACCGACGGGTAAGCCCTAGGCTCGAAACATGCGCCGAGCGAAAATCGTCTGCACACTGGGCCCTGCCACCGACACGTACGACCAGATCAAAGCCCTGGTCGACGCGGGGATGGACGTCGCCCGATTCAACCTCAGCCACGGCGAACACGCCGAGCACGAGGAGCGCTACCGAAGGGTGCGGAAGGCCGCCGACGAAACCGGCCGCAGCGTCGGCCTCCTCGCCGACCTTCAAGGCCCGAAAATCCGCCTCGGCCGCTTCACCGAAGGCCCCGTACTCCTTGAACGCGGCGACACCTTCACCATCACCGTCGAAGAGGGAGTCGAAGGCGACGGCCGCACCTGCGGCACCACCTACGCCGGCCTCGCCACCGACGTCACCACCGGCGAACGCATCCTCGTCGACGACGGCAGGGTCACCCTCGAAGTCACCGCCGTCGACGGCCCCCGCGTCCGCACCACCGTCGTCGAAGGCGGCATGGTCTCCGACCACAAGGGCCTCAACCTCCCCGGCGTCGCCGTCTCCGTCCCCGCCCTCTCCAAGAAGGACGAGGACGACCTGCGCTGGGCGCTGCGCACCGGCTTCGACGTCATCGCCCTCTCCTTCGTGCGCAGCGGACGCGACATCAGGGAGGTCCACCGCATCATGGACGAGGAAGGCCGCCGCCTCCCCGTCATCGCCAAGGTCGAAAAGCCCCAGGCCGTCGAGAACATCGACGACATCGTCGCCGCCTTCGACGGCATCATGGTCGCCCGCGGCGACCTCGGCGTCGAAATGCCCCTCGAGCAGGTGCCGATCGTCCAGAAGCGGGCCATCAAACTCGCCAAGCGCAACGCCAAACCGGTCATCGTCGCCACCCAGATGCTCGACTCGATGATCGACAACGCCCGCCCCACCCGCGCGGAGGCCTCCGACGTCGCCAACGCCGTCATCGACGGCACCGACGCCGTCATGCTCTCCGGCGAGACCAGCGTCGGCAAGCACGCGGTCGAGACGGTGCGCACCATGGCCCGCATCGTCGCGGCCGCCGAGGAGGACATCCTCGCCAAAGGGCTCCCGCCCCTCACCGAACGCAACAAGCCCCGCACCCAGGGCGGTGCCGTCGCCCGCGCGGCGGCGGAGATGGGCGACTTCCTCGGCGCCCGCTTCCTGGTCGCCTTCACCCAGTCCGGCGACACCGCCCGCCGCCTCTCCCGCTACCGCAGCCCCATCCCCCTGCTCGCCTTCACCCCGGACCCGGCCACCCGCTCCCGGCTCAGCCTCACCTGGGGCGTGGAAACCTTCCTCGGCCCGCATGTGGACTCCACGGACGCGATGGTCGACCAGGTCGACGAGCTCCTCCTGAAGTACGCCCGCTGCGAGAAGGGCGACACGGTCGTCATCACGGCGGGCTCCCCTCCGGGGGTCTCCGGCTCGACCAACCTGGTCCGGGTCCACCACATCGGCGAGGACGACAGCCCGAAGTGACCGGGCGCCGGGCGCGCACGCGGGACGGGCGGCAAAAAGCGGATGTTCACCGGAAAGGTGGACATCCGCCCTCAAATAGTGACCTTGGATGTTAAGGAAAAGTACCCCGGGTCGGATTCGAACCGACGCTGGATGGTGTTTGAGACCATTGCCTCTACCGCTGGGCTACCGGGGCGCCCTGCAAAACGAAGGTCGACGGTCACCCGCCGTGCCCCCACCTTATCGCAGCTGGGTACGCTCTTGTCAGCAGTACCGGTCTGCCCCGCACCAAGGAGCCCACGTGAGCGCCCCCGAGTCGCCCCAGCCTGTAGACGCGCCCGATGACGACAAGTCGCACGTGCCTCCGATGACGACCCGCGTCGTGATCGCCGAGGACGAGGCGCTGATCCGGCTCGATCTCAAAGAGATGCTGGAGGAGGAGGGGTACTCCGTCGTCGGTGAGGCCGGTGACGGTGAGCAGGCCGTGGAGCTGGCGCGCGAGCACCGGCCCGATCTGGTGATCCTCGATGTGAAGATGCCGAAGCTGGACGGTATCTCCGCGGCGGAGAAGATCGCGGAGGAGAGCATCGCCCCGGTGCTGATGCTGACCGCGTTCTCGCAGCGTGACCTGGTGGAACGGGCGCGGGACGCGGGCGCGATGGCGTACCTGGTGAAGCCGTTCAGCAAGAGTGACGTGGTGCCCGCGATCGAGATGGCGGTGTCGCGGTTCACGGAGCTGAAGGAGCTGGAGCGCGAGGTCGCGGACCTGAGTCTGCGGCTGGAGACGCGGAAGCTGGTGGACCGGGCGAAGTCGGTGCTCCAGACGCAGTACGGGCTGACGGAGCCGGCGGCGTTCCGGTGGATCCAGAAGACGTCGATGGACCGACGGATGTCGATGCAGCAGGTGGCGCAGGCGGTCATCGACGACGCCGAGGAGAAAAAGGCGTCGAAGGACTGAGCGCTGTATACGACGAGAGGCCCGCGCTCCCTGTTCGGCAGGGGGTGCGGGCCTCTCGTCGTCGTACGGTTCAGTCCTCGCCGAGGTAGGCCTTGCGGACGGACTCGTCGTGGAGGAGGTCCCGGCCGGTGCCGGAGAGGACGATGTTGCCGACTTCCATGACATGACCGTGGTCGGCCAGGGAGAGGGCGGCCTGGGCGTTCTGCTCGACGAGCAGGATGGTGGTGCCCTGGGACTTGAGTTCGGTGATGGTCGCCATGATCTTCTGCATCATGATCGGTGAGAGGCCCATGGAGGGTTCGTCGAGCATGAGGAGCTGGGGCCGGGACATCAGGGCCCTGCCCATGGCGAGCATCTGCTGTTCTCCGCCGGAGAGGGTTCCGGCGGCCTGCTTGCGGCGTTCCCCGAGGATGGGGAAGAGGTCGTAGGCGCGCTGGATGTCCTTGTCGATGCCCGCCTTGTCGGTGCGGAGGAAGGCGCCGAGGCGGAGGTTGTCCTCGATGGTCATGCGGGGGAAGATGTGCCGCCCCTCGGGGGAGTGGGCGAGCCCGAGGGAGACGATCTTGTGGGCGGGGATCTTCTTGAGCGACTTGCCGTTGAACTTGATCTGGCCGCCGACGGGCTTGAGGAGCCCGGAGAGCGTGCGCAGGGTGGTGGTCTTGCCGGCGCCGTTGGTGCCGATGAGGGTGACCACTTCGCCGGCGTCGACGCTGAAGGAGATGCCCTTGACGGCCTGGATCTTGCCGTAGGCGACTTTGAGGTCCTCGACTTCGAGGAGTGCGGTCATCGGTCGTTCTCCTTGCCGGGCGCTGAGTCCGTGGTGGCCTCGGCCTCTGTCTTCGCCTCTGTCTTCGCCTCTGTCTTCGCTCCGGCCGCGGCTTCGGCGGCTTCGACTTCGGCGGCCTCGGCGGCGCCGGGGTCGTTCTCCAGGGGTTCGCCGATGTAGGCGGCGATAACGCGTTCGTCGCCCTGGACGGTGGCCGGGTCGCCCTCGATGAGCTTCTGGCCCTGGACGAGGACGGCGACGCGGTCGCAGAGGTTGAAGATGAACCGCATGTCGTGCTCGATCACGAGGACGGCGATGCCCTGGTCGCGGATGGCGAAGATGAGTTCCTCGGCCGCCCGGGTCTCCTGGGGGTTCATGCCTGCGGTGGGCTCGTCGAGGAGCAGCAGGCCCGGCTCGCTGGCGAGGGCGCGGGCGATCTCGAGCTTGCGCTGTTCGCCGTAGGGGAGGTTGCGCGCGAGGTGGTCGGCCTTGGCGTCGAGGCCGACGAACTCCAGGAGTTCCATCGCCCGTGCGCGGGAGGCCGCCTCGGCCCTGTGGAAGCCGGGGCCGCGCAGGATGGCGGACCAGAAGCCTTCCTTGGTGCGGGTGTGCCGGCCGACGAGGACGTTCTCGAGGACGGTCATGTTGGCGAAGAGCCGGATGTTCTGGAACGTCCGGGCGATGCCGGCGGCGGTGACCTTGAAGGACTTGGGCGGCAGCACCTTGTCCTTGTAGCGGACCTCGCCCTCGGTGGGGATGTAGAGACCGGTGAGGCAGTTGAAGAAGGTGGTCTTGCCGGCGCCGTTGGGGCCGATGAGGCCGACGATCTCGCCGCTGTTGACGGTGAGGTCGACGTCGCGGACGGCGGTGAGGCCGCCGAAGCGCATGGTGACGCCGCGTGCGTCGAGGACGGTGGTGCCGGGGGCGGGTGCGCCCGGTGCGGTGTCCTTGGTGGTGGTGTCGGTGGTCATGGTGGTCAGGCCCCTGTCTTGCTCAGGACTGTGGGCGCGTCGGCCTCTTCGTGGAACTCCAGTTGGCGGCGCCGGTTGGGGATGAGGCCCTCGGGCCGGAAGCGCATCAGCAGGACGAGTGCGAGTCCGAAGGCGAGGAGCTGGTAGTCGCCGAGGAACTGGAGCTTGTTGGGGATCAGGAAGAGCAGCGCGGCCCCGATGAGGGGTCCGGCGATGGTGCCCATGCCGCCGAGGACGACCGCGGCGAGCAGGAAGGCGGAGTTGGGCGGGGTGGTGCCGGCGAACAGGTACTGCTCGGGCGTCACGGTGTAGGTGACGTGTGCCTGCACGGTTCCGGCGAGGCCGGCGAGGGTGGCGCCGACGGCGAAGGCGATGAGCTTGACCCGGAAGCCGTGGATGCCCATGGCCTCGGCCGCCGTCTCGTCCTCGCGGATGGCGACCCAGGCGCGGCCGATGCGGGAGTCGCCGCTGCGCCGGAAGACGAGGACGACGACGGCCGTGATGAGCAGCATCAGGAAGAAGTAGTTGGCGAACCGGCCGATGGTGAAGCCGGCGATGTCGTGCTGGACCCCGAGGTCGAAGCCGAGGATGTTCAGGTCCGGGATCGAGGCGATGCCGTTGGAGCCGTTGGTGAGGTCGGGTCCGGAGGTGCCGTCGGTGTTGTTGGCGGCGATACGGAAGATCTCACCGAAGCCGAGGGTGACGATGGCGAGGTAGTCGCCGCGCAGTCGCAGGGTCGGGGCGCCGATGAGGACGCCGAAGACGAGGGAGGCGACGGCTCCGACGATGACGGCGGCCCAGAAGGGGAAGTGGACGCCGAAGGGCGAGCTGGGGGAGCCGGAGACGAGCGCGGCGGCGTAGGCGCCGACGCCGAGGAAGGCGACGTAGCCGAGGTCGAGCAGACCGGCGAGGCCGACGACGATGTTCAGACCGAGGGCGACCGTGGCGAAGATGAGGATGTAGACGCCGAGGGTGGCGTACTGGTCGTCGGTCTGGGTGAAGGGGAAGCAGGCCGCCGCGATGAAGGCGCCGCAGACGGTGATGTTGGTGTGCCGTGCGGTGATCTGCGAGGCGTGGGCGACCAGGCCGGCGCGGTTGAGCGCGGCGAACGCGAAGCCGGCGGTGATGAGGAAGCCGATGAAGAGTTCGTCGTACTCGGTGCCGATGCCGTAGGTGAAGACGAGGAGGGCGAGTGCCAGGACGGCGACGATGATCAGGATCTCGGCGTACGACGGCAGGGCGCGCACCGGGCGCGGGCTGCCGGAGGCGAACGCGGCCCGGACGGTGGCCCAGTGGTGGCCGGCCTGGTGCCTGAAGTGCTCCCAGCCGGTGTCGTCGGGGTCGATCGGGTCGGGTTCGGGTCGCTCGAAGGGGAGGGCGAGGGCGCCGAGGAGCGCGATCAGGGTGGCCGCGGCGACGACGTAGCCGCCGGGTTCCAGGTTGACGAGGCCGCCGAGGTTGAAGCTGATCGCGAGGATCGTGTACCAGGCGGTGACGAAGGTGCCGAGGACGGCGTACTTGAGGGCCGCGTCGGCGCCGGCGGGGGTGAGCCAGCCGAGTCCCTTGACGCCGTAGGAGGCGAGGGCGAACAGGGTGGCGAGGGCACCGCCGACGAGGACGAGGACCTGGAGTCCGCCGGGGTAGCCGTAGAAGGTGAGGTCGCCGGGGAACTCGTCGGTCCAGGTCCAGGCGAGGAACGTGGAGACGACGGCGAGGATGCTGCCGCCGGTGGCGAGGGCCCTGCCGATGTGCGGGGGTATGCCGATGAGGCCGGTGGAGGCGTTCTCGGTGAGGGCGGCCGCGGGGGTCGCGGCGGTGGTCTGTGTGGTCATCGGTGTCACGCCCTGTCCGCAACGCGTTCGCCGAGCAGGCCCTGTGGCCTGAACAACAGCACGAGGATGAGGAGGATGAAGGCCCAGACGTCGGCCCAGGACTGGCTGCCGAACTTGTCCAGGCCGGGGATGTCGGCGATGTAGGCGGTGGCCAGGGTCTCGGCGACGCCGAGGACCACTCCGCCGATCATGGCGCCGTAGATGTTGCCGATGCCGCCGAGAACCGCCGCGGTGAAGGCCTTGAGGCCGAGGATGAAGCCCATCTTGAAGTCGATCTGGCCGTACTTGAGGCCGCTGGCGACTCCTCCGACGGCGGCGAAGACGGCGCCGAGGGCGAACGCGATCACGATGATGCGGTCGGTGTTGACACCCATGAGCTTGGCGGTGTCCGGGTCCTGCGCGGTGGCCTGCATGCCGCGTCCGGTGCGGGTGCGCATCACGAAGTAGGCGAGGACGGCCATGCTGATGGGGGCGACGACGAGGAGGAAGATGTCGCCGGTCTGGATGGTGGCGCCGCCGATGCTGAAGGGGCCGCCCTCGATCTGCGGGAAGGGCAGCTTGGACTTGGCCTCGGGGTAGAAGGCCCAGACGGCCTGCTGGAGGGCGAGGGAGAGTCCGATGGCGGTGATGAGCGGGGCGAGGCGGGGTGCGCCGCGCAGGGGACGGTAGGCGAACCGTTCCGCTCCGATGGCGACGAGGACCGAGACGATCACGGCGCCGAGCAGCATCAGGGGGAGCGCCACCCAGATGGAGGTGCCGTCGGGCAAGATGTACAGATGTACGGTCAGGGCGCCGAAGGCGCCGACCATGAAGATCTCGCCGTGGGCGAAGTTGATGAGCTGGACGATGCCATAGACCATTGTGTAGCCGATGGCGACGAGGCCGTACATGGATCCCAGTAGCAGGCCGTTGACCAGCTGCTGCGGCAGTTCGTTCACCGCATGTCCTCCGAGCTTCGGAACGTTCGACGGATGGGGCCGGATGCGAGTCCGCGCGGGACGCCAGTGGAACAGCGCCCCGCGCGGCTCGTGGGAGTGGTGCGGGCGGTGGTCAGCCGGTGAAGGTGCCGGACTTCACGGTGCCCCAGTCGCCGTCCTTGACGGAGTACACGGTGAGCTGCTTGTTGGTGGCGTCGCCGAACTCGTCGAAGGAGACCTTGCCGGTCACTCCGTCGAAGGAGACGTTCTGCATGGCGTCGACGACCTTGGAGCGGGCGTCGTCGGGGAGCTTGCCGTCGTTGTCCTCGACGACCTTCTTGACGGCCTCGATGATCGCCCAGGCGGAGTCGTAGGAGTAGCCGCCGTAGGCCTCGAAGGCCTCCTTGTATCCGGCGTCCTTGTAGTTGGCGACGAATTCCTTGGCGGAGGGGAGCTCCTCGACGGGCGCGCCGACGGAGGTGGCGAGGTCGCCGGTGCCGGCCGCGCCGGACAGCTTGATGAAGTCGGCGCTGTAGATGCCGTCACCGCCGACCAGCGGGATCTTGGCGCCGGCTTCCTTGATCTGCTTGCTCAGGGGGCCGGCCTGCGGGTACTCGCCGCCGTAGTAGACGACGTCGGCGCCGGACTGCTTGACCTTGGTGGCGACGGCGTTGAAGTCCTTGCTGTCGGGGTTGATGTGCTCGGTGCCGACCACCTTGCCGCCGAGCTTCTTGAACTCCTCGGTGAAGGTGGCGGCGAGGCCGGCGCCGTAGGTCTTCTTGTCGTCGATGACGAAGACCTTCTTCTTCTTGGCGTCGTTGTAGACGTACTGCGCGGCGAACGGGCCCTGGATGGCGTCCGTGGTCGCGGTGCGGAAGTACGACTTGTACGGCCGGACCTTCTTGGTCTGCCAGTCCACGCCCTGGGTGAGGGCGGGGTTGGTGTTGGCGGGGGAGACCTCGACCAGCTTGGCCGTGTCGAAGACCTTCTGCATGGACTCGCCGACGGAGGAGTTCAGCGGGCCGACGACACCGAGGACGTCTTTGTTGGCGACGAGCTTGGTGGCGTTCTGCTGGCCGACGGAGGCCTGGCCCTGGTCGTCGAGGGCTTCGATCTTGAAGGTGATGCCCTCGACGTACTGCTCCTTGTTGGCGGTCTTCGCCGCGAGGTCCACGGAGTTCTTGATACCGAGGCCCAGCGCGGACAGGTCGCCGGTCAGCGGCGCGTCGACGCCGATGACCACGGTGGTGCCACCGTTGCCGGAGTCCGAGCTGCCGCCGCCGTCCTCGTCGCGTGAGCCGCAGGCGGTGAGGGTGAGTGCTCCCGCCGCCAGAGTGGCGGTGATGGCGATGAGCGAACGTTGACGCACGATCCAGTCCTTTCCCCTGACAGCCGCTTCCCGGTGGAAACGGCCGAGTCGAGCGCTGGGCCGAAGTGGGAATCGGGCGGCGCGGTGACTGGCCGTGACTCTAAGCGTGGGTGGGGAATGTGGAGGAGACTCTGGCCAAGGCTGTGACGCTCTTGTTATGACACGACGTATTGCAGAGCGGTACCGAGTGGGGGGAACGGCTGAATTCTCGCCGTTTTGCCCTGTCCGCATGCTGAGAAACCGCAGGACCGGGAGGGGCTGGTTCAGGTGTATCAGGCGTTTTGATGATTACCTGAAGTCGTTGCTGCAGGCTACTTGTAGGGCGCGGGAGAGGTCCTGCGCGTACTGTGGCCCGAGGATGAAGCTGTGCGCTTGGATTGCGCGCGTATTACGCAAAGTTACATCCAGGAAAGGGAGTCCGGCGTTCCGTGGCACTTTTCCGCATTCCGCCACTTCCATGGTGATCGTGATCTTGCGGGGGGATCCCGCTTTGGTCCGGAAAGGGGTGCGTGGGCTGGATGTCACGGACAGTCCCGCGTACGGCTGGGATATCCGCGTGACGGTAACCGGAGGTCCGGATTCCATGCTCACCTCCACGTCGAAGGAAAAACTCCGCGGGCCGCTTCCGTCCCCTGTGGCCTGCGGGTTCAGATAGGCGATGGTGGTCACCTGGCTCGGGTACGGCGGGGCCGGCGGCGGCTCCGGTCGGGGCCGGGTGACGTAGAGGTAGCCGCTGCCCGCGAGTACGGCGGAGGTGAGGAGCGCGCCGAGCGCGGCCCTGCGGTGCCGCTCGAAGTGCCGTACCGCGGGGCCGAGTCGAAGGCGGGGTGCGGCTGGGACGTCCCGGTCGTGAGTGCCCTCGCCCGGCTCCACCGGGCCGACCCCGCTCATGGCCAGGGGCCCTGGTCCGGCCCGCCGGCGCGGTACCACCCGATGCATCCTTCGCGCGCCTCACGGTCGATCAACCGGCCGACGTCCACCGCCCCTTGACGTTTGGCGGCCCGCGCGGAGTCGACTACCTCGCGCAGGATGTCGTACTGCCCGCCGGACAGCCCCATGGACTGGTAGTCGCCATAGGTACGGTCGTCCGGCACGGTACGCGACCAGTGACCGACGATCTTCGTGCACAGGTCCGCGTCCGACACCGGCCGCGGTGACGGCGCGGCCGTGCGGCCGCTGTCCACTCCGGACGGAGGGACTCGGCCCGTGTGGCCGGAACCCGTCGCACCGCAGCCGGTCACCGTCGAGCCCGCCGACAGCGCGGCCACGAAGGGCGCGACGAACGCCCCCGCCCGCACCCGAGAGGTGCCTCTCCGTCGCATGCCCCGAACGCTAGGGCGCCGGTCCGCCGGAGGCAATGGTGGTGGGGCGCGAGGGCTGCCCGCACCCCAACAGCCGTCAGCCCGCCGCCTGTTCCCCGTCGCCGGGCCTGACGTCCCGCAGCAGGCAGGTCAGCCGCGCGGTGCACACCCGCCTGTCCGCCTCGTCGGTGATGACGATCTCGTACGTCGCCGTGGACCGCCCCCGGTGCACCGGAGTGGCGACCCCGGTGACCAGGCCGGAGCGGACGCCGCGGTGATGCGTGCAGTTGAGGTCGACACCGACGGCGAGCTTGGAGCCGCCGCCGTGCAGCATCGACCCCACCGACCCCAGCGTCTCGGCCAGCACGGCCGAGGCGCCACCGTGCAGCAGCCCGTACGGCTGGGTGTTGCCCTCCACCGGCATCGTCCCGACGACCCGCTCCGCCGACGCCTCCAGGACCTGCACGCCCATCCGCGTGCCCAGGTGACCCGCCGAGAACAGCGCCGACAGGTCCACACCGAGCGTGGCGTACTCGTCTATGACCTCCTGCGGGAACTTCACCTGCTGCTGCTCTCCCATGGGCCCGGCTCCTTCGTCGCGCGTCGGTACGGCTGTCTGCTGAGCGAACGCTCAGTCGGTCGCCGATTGTTCCAGACGCACCACGACGGACTTGCTGGCCGGGGTGTTGCTGGTGTCCGCGGTGGCGTCCAGCGGCACCAGGACGTTCGTCTCCGGGTAGTACGCCGCCGCACAGCCCCGCGCCGTCGGATAGTGCACGACGCGGAAGCCGGGCGCCCTGCGTTCCACACCGTCCTTCCACTCGCCGACCAGATCGACGTAAGCGCCGTCCACGAGCCGCAGCTCCCGTGCGTCCTCCGGGTTGACCAGCACCACCCGGCGGCCGTTCCTGATGCCCCGGTAGCGGTCGTCCAGGCCGTAGATCGTGGTGTTGTACTGGTCGTGCGAGCGCAGCGTCTGCAGCAGCAGCCGGCCCTTCGGCAGCTCGGGGTACTCCACCGGCGCGGCGGTGAAGTTGGCCTTGCCGGTGGCGGTGGGGAAGCGGCGCTCGTCGCGCGGGGCGTGGGGGAGGGCGAAGCCCTCGGGGCGGGCCACACGCGCGTTGAAGTCCTCGAAGCCGGGGATCACCCGCGCGATGCGGTCGCGGATCGTCGCGTAGTCCTTCTCGAACTCCTCCCACGGCACCGTGTCGTCCTGGCCGAGGACGCGGCGGGCCAGCCGGCACACGATGGCCGGCTCGGACAGCAGCTGCCCGCTCGCCGGTTCGAGGCGTCCGCGCGAGGCGTGCACCATGCCCATGGAGTCCTCGACCGTCACGAACTGCTCGCCGCCGCCCTGCAGATCGCGCTCCGTGCGGCCGAGCGTCGGCAGGATCAGGGCACGCGCGCCCGTGACGGTGTGCGAGCGGTTCAGCTTGGTCGACACGTGCACGGTGAGCCGGGCCCGGCGCATCGCGGCCTCGGTGACCTCCGTGTCGGGGGAGGCGGAGACGAAGTTGCCGCCCATGGCGAAGAAGACCTTCGCGTGGCCGTCGCGCAGGGCACGGATGGCCCGTACGACGTCGAAGCCGTGCTCGCGCGGGGGCGCGAAGTCGAACTCCTTCTCCAGGGCGTCCAGGAACGCCGGTGCGGGCCGCTCGAAGATGCCCATGGTGCGGTCGCCCTGCACGTTGGAGTGACCGCGCACCGGGCACACGCCCGCACCCGGGCGGCCGATGTTGCCGCGCAGCAGCAGGAAGTTGACGACCTCGCGGATCATGGGCACGGAGTGCTTGTGCTGGGTGAGCCCCATCGCCCAGCACACGATGACGCGCTTCGACTCGAGGACCATCCGCAGGCACCGCTCGATGTCCCCGCGCGTGAGGCCGGTCGCGGTGAGCGTCCCGTCCCAGTCGGCGGCGCGCGCGGCCTCGGCGAACTCCTCGTAGCCGTGCGTGTGTGCGCGCACGAACTCCTCGTCGACCGCGCCGGGGGTGTCGAGGATCAGCTTGTTGAGGAGGCGGAACAGGGCCTGGTCGCCGCCGAGGCGGATCTGCAGGAACAGGTCGGTCAGGGCGGCGCCGGTGGTGAGCCCCTTGGCGGTCTGCGGGTTCTTGAAGCGCTCCAGGCCCGCCTCCGGCAGCGGGTTGACACTGATGATCCGCGCGCCGTTCTCCTTGGCCTTCTCCAGGGCGGACAGCATGCGCGGATGGTTGGTGCCGGGGTTCTGGCCGGCGACGATGATCAGGTCGGCCTTGTGGAGGTCCTCCAGCAGGACGCTGCCCTTGCCGACGCCGATCGTCTCCGACAGGGCCGAGCCGGACGACTCGTGGCACATGTTGGAGCAGTCGGGCAGGTTGTTGGTGCCGAGCCGGCGGGCGAACAGCTGGTAGAGGAAGGCGGCCTCGTTGCTGGTGCGTCCGGAGGTGTAGAAGACGGCCTCGTCCGGGGAGCCGAGGGCGGCGATCTCCTCCGCGACGATGTCGAAGGCCCGCTCCCAGGTGACCGGCTCGTAGTGCTCGCCGCCCTCGGGCAGGTACATGGGGTGCGTCAGCCGCCCCTGCTGTCCCAGCCAGTAGCCGCTGCGGCCGGACAGGTCGGCGACGGAGTGCGCGGCGAAGAACTCCGGGGTGACCCGGCGCAGGGTGGCCTCCTCGGCCACCGCCTTCGCACCGTTCTCACAGAACTCCGCGCGGTGCCGGTGCTCCGGCTCCGGCCAGGCGCACCCCGGGCAGTCGAAGCCGTTCTTCTGGTTCACGCTGAGCAGCGTCAGCGCCGTCCGCTTCACGCCCATCTGCTGCTGGGCCATCCGCAGGGTGTGCCCGATCGCCGGCAGCCCCGCGGCCGCGTGCTGCGGCTCGGCGACCTGCGGCGCGTCCTGAACCGGATCCCCTTGGGGCGGTTTCGTGGCCATCGCACACTCCTGTTCCACATACACGTATGAGGTGGACCTCCGATCCTGCCACGTCTTTTCGGCCCGTCCGGCGTTCGAGGACGAGGCCCGTTCAGGGCCGAAGGAGGGGCTGGGGGCACAGCCCCCGGGGACGGGACGGGAAGGGGCGGAGGGGGCGAACTCACCCCCACCCCACACGGCCGCCCCCGACTGTCGGTGCCACGTGGCAGGATCGGACACGTGGCAGACACAGCATCGAAGAAGACCGACCAGCCCCCCGCCGGCCCCCGCCCCCGCCTGATGCTCATGGACGGGCACTCCCTCGCGTACCGCGCGTTCTTCGCGCTGCCCGTGGAGAACTTCACCACCGCGACGGGCCAGCCGACGAACGCGATCTACGGCTTCGCGTCGATGCTGGCCAACACGCTCCGTGACGAGGCCCCCACCCACTTCGCCGTCGCCTTCGACGTCTCCCGCAAGACATGGCGCTCGGAGGAGTTCACCGAGTACAAGGCGAACCGCTCCAAGACCCCGGACGAGTTCAAGGGCCAGGTGGAGCTCATCGGCGAGCTGCTCGACGCGATGCACGCCGACCGCTTCGCCGTCGAGGGCTTCGAGGCGGACGACATCATCGCCACCCTCGCCACCCAGGCCGAGGCCGAGGGCTTCGAGGTGCTGATCGTCACCGGCGACCGGGACTCCTTCCAGCTGGTCTCCGAGCACACCACGGTGCTGTACCCGACGAAGGGCGTCTCCGAGCTGACCCGGTTCACCCCGGAGAAGGTCGTCGAGAAGTACGGCCTGACCCCCGCGCAGTACCCCGACTTCGCGGCGCTGCGCGGCGACCCGTCGGACAACCTGCCCGGCATCCCCGGCGTCGGCGAGAAGACGGCCGCGAAGTGGATCAACCAGTTCGGCTCCTTCGCCGAGCTGGTCGAGCGCGTCGAGGAGGTCAAGGGCAAGGCCGGGCAGAACCTGCGCGACCACCTGGAGGCGGTCAAGCTCAACCGCCGTCTCACCGAGCTGGAGCGTGCGGTCGAGCTGCCCAAGGGTGTGTCCGACCTGGAGCGGACCGCCTACGACCGCAAGACCGTGACGATGATCCTGGACACCCTGGAGATCAGGAACCCGTCGCTGCGCGAGCGGCTGTTCGCCGTCGACCCGGGCGCGGAGGAGGCCGAGGCCACCCCGGTCGTCGCGGCCGGCGTGGAGCTGGACGGCACGGTGCTGGGCACCGGCGAGCTGACCGCCTGGCTCACCGAGCACGGCACCGTCCCACTCGGCGTCGCCACGGTCGACACCTGGGCCCTCGGCACCGGCTCGGTCGCCGAGGTCGCGCTGGCCACGTCCGCCGGACCGGCCGCCTGGTTCGACCCCTCCGAGCTGGACGAGGCCGACGAGCGGGCGTTCGCGGCCTGGCTCGCCGACGCGGACCGGCCCAAGGTGTTCCACAACGCCAAGGGCGCGATGCGGGTCTTCGCCGAGCACGGCTGGACCATCGAGGGCGTCACCATGGACACCGCCCTCGCCGCGTACCTGGTGAAGCCGGGCCGTCGCTCCTTCGACCTGGACGCGCTGTCCCTGGAGTACCTGCACCGCGAGCTGGCGCCCGCCGCCGCGCCCGACGGCCAGCTGGCCTTCGGCGCGGACGACGGCGCCCAGGCCGAGGCGCTGATGGTGCAGGCCCGCGCCGTCCTCGACCTGGGCGAGGCCTTCGGGGACCGCCTGGAGGAAGTGGGCGCGGCGGACCTGCTCCGTGACATGGAGCTGCCCACGTCCGCGCTGCTCGCCCGCATGGAGCGGCACGGCATCGCGGCCGACCGGGAGCACCTCCAGGCGATGGAACAGATGTTCGCGGGGGCCGTGCAGCAGGCGGTGAAGGAGGCGCACGCGGCGGCGGGGCACGAGTTCAACCTGGGCTCGCCCAAGCAGCTCCAGGAGGTCCTCTTCGGCGAGCTGGCCCTGCCGAAGACGAAGAGGACGAAGACCGGCTACACCACGGACGCCGACGCCCTGGCCTGGCTCGCCACGCAGACCGACAACGAACTGCCGGTGATCATGCTCCGCCACCGTGAGCAGGCGAAGCTGCGCGTCACCGTCGAGGGCCTGATCAAGACGATCGCCGCGGACGGCCGTATCCACACCACGTTCAACCAGACCGTCGCCGCGACGGGCCGGCTGTCCTCGACGGACCCCAACCTCCAGAACATCCCGGTCCGCACGGACGAGGGCCGCGCGATCCGCCGCGGCTTCGTGGTCGGTGAGGGCTTCGAATCGCTCCTGACCGCCGACTACAGCCAGATCGAACTGCGTGTGATGGCCCACCTCTCCGAGGACGCCGGGCTGATCGAGGCGTTCACCTCGGGCGAGGACCTGCACACCACGGCGGCGGCGCAGGTGTTCTCGGTCGAGCGGTCCGCGGTGGACGCGGAGATGCGCCGCAAGATCAAGGCGATGTCGTACGGGCTGGCGTACGGGCTGTCGGCCTTCGGCCTCTCCCAGCAGCTGAACATCGAGGCGGCGGAGGCACGCGCCCTGATGGACGCGTACTTCGAGCGCTTCGGCGGCGTACGGGACTACCTGCGCCGGGTCGTCGACGAGGCTCGGGCGACCGGCTACACGGCGACGCTCTTCGGCCGCCGCCGCTACCTGCCCGACCTCAACAGCGACAACCGCCAGCGCCGGGAGGCGGCGGAACGCATGGCACTGAACGCGCCGATCCAGGGCACGGCGGCGGACATCGTCAAGATCGCCATGCTGAACGTGGGCCGGGCGCTGCGCGAGGCGGACCTGCGCTCCCGCATGCTCCTCCAGGTCCACGACGAGATCGTCCTGGAACTGGCCCCCGGCGAACGCGCGGCGGTGGAGGACCTGGTCCGCCGGGAAATGTCCACCGCGGTCCAGCTCAGGGTCCCCCTGGGCGTCTCGGTGGGCGCGGGCCCCGACTGGGAGTCGGCGGCCCACTGACCCGCTGAAGCGAGGGGCGGGGCCGGCGCCCTGCAGAGCGCGCCGGCCCCGCCCACCCCGGAGCGGGACCCGGCCCCCGCTCCCGCCACGACGGCGAACACCACAGGTCGTTCCCCCACGACGGTGAGCACCACGACGGTGCGGTGCGGTCCGGCGGTGCGGTGCGGTCCGGCGGTGTGGTGCGGTCCGGCGGTGCGGTGCGGTCCGGCGGTGTGGTGCGGTCCGACGGTGCGGTGCGGTCCGACGGTGCGGTGCCGGCCGAATCCCGGTGGGGCACCGCGACGGCGCCCGGCGGTGCCCGGCGCGCCCCTACCCCGCGGGGCGCCGCGCACGCCCGCCGCGTAACCCTGCCGCACCCCGGAGGGAACCTTCACCCGCGTGGCCCCCGCGGAAAAGCCTCCGCCGGGGCGGGCGGACACCATGCCATGCATGGGTATACGCATGCTTCACCGCAGAGCGGCACCCCCGCGCCCCGGCGGACACGCGGTGTTCCCGCCGGTTCCGGTCTTCGCGGTCGCCGCAAGTACCGCCCGCGCCCCCGCCACCCTCGCGACCGCGCTGCGGAACGCCACGGCGGACCTCGGCCGCCGTATCGTCGGCGGCCGCCGGAGAACCGCCCGCACCCCCACCGCCGTGGGCCTCGCAGGCGAGCAGCCGCCCTGGCGGCTGTGGGCCGAGCTGGCCCGCGCCTACCTCACCCTCGTGCTCACCCTGCTGCCCCGCCCCCGCCCGGTTCGCACCGTCACCGTGTTCGTCGCGGCGAGCGACACCCTCAGCGTGCGCCCGTACGGCTCGACCGCCGCGTATCGGCGCCCGCAGGGACCCCCGTGGCCGGACGCCGCCACCTGACGGCCACCGCGTACAACGGCAGCGCGAGGACCAGCCCCGCGCCCGCACCGAAGCACACCGTCGGAATCAGTTCCCAGGGCTTCGCGGTCGAGCCCCAGTGGACCCACCACCGCGAGGCCCGCTGCACCGCCCCCACCACCGCGCACCCGCCGAGCAGCGCGACGGCCCACCACCGGTCCCCGGCGGACAGCGGGGGAACCCCCACCGGCTCGGCCAGGGGGTCCGTCCGGCGCAGCGCCCGCGCCACGAACAGCGCGATGACGACCGCGGCCACCGCCGAACCGCCGTACTGCAGGTACCAGTACAGCGGCGACCCCGCCACCTCCTCGCCCAGCACGGGAAACACCCGCGTCCCCCACCGGTCGAGATGCGTGAACGCGTCCCAGACCACATGCGTCGACGCCCCCACCACGGCCGAGACGTACCAACGCGCCACCAGAGACGGCCGCATCCGCGCACGCGGCGCCCCGCAGCGCAGCAGCGCCGCCGCCCGCCCCTGCCGGGCCCGTGGCAGCAGCGCCACCAGCGGCTCGCGCACCAGCAGCCACAGCCCCACCAGGGCCCAGGCGATGAGCACGTCGACCGTGAACACACCCCGGAACGCATGGGTGACGTCACCGAACTCCATCGCCCCGGAAAGGACACTCGCCGCGTAATAGGTCATGTCGGGAGCGAAGGTGCCCGCGACCAGCACGGCGGGAACCAGGGAGCCCCGCCCGCTCCCGTCCGTGCGCACGGCGGGCAGCACCGCCGCCGCATGGCTCAGCGTGAACGGCAACTCGGCTCCTTGTGGCAGTGGTTGACCGGGACCACAGACCCCCCGATCGGCAGGCCCCAGTATGCGGGACACCCCGCACCGGCCCCCCACCCTGCGGGAACGTGGCCAACCGGTGAATATCGGGCATGAACGGGTGTCCGAGCAAGGGAAGTTGTCATAGGGTCGCGAGGGTCGTCGCGCCGGATACCCCCAGGAGGGCAACCGGCGGGGCGGGCAGATCGTCACAACAGGGCGAACACAACACAGGCTGACGGACGCCACGGCGTCCACGGGAGGGGTTCACTCTATGGCGGCGCAATTCGGCAGGAGGCTGCGCAAGGGAGTGACGACCACCGCCGTGGCCGCGGCGGCGGTGGCGGCCCTGGCCGCGTCCCAGGCTCCCGGCGTGACCACCGACGACCAGGGCAGACGGACCACCTCGGACACCACGCCCTCGCCCGAGGAGGCCGCCGACGGCGCCGGGGCGACCGGCAACTCGCCGTACTACACGGACCTGCCGCCGCTCAACAGCCCCAACCCCGCCCCGTCCGCGAGCGCCGGAACGGACCTGTCCGGCGTGACCGAGGCCGGCATACCCGCGACCGTCCTCGACGCCTACAAGAAGGCCGAGGCCGCGCTGCGCGAGAAGAAGCCCGGCTGCAACCTGCCCTGGCAACTGCTCGCCGCCATCGGCAAGGTGGAGTCCGGCCAGGCCCGCGGCGGACGCGTCGACGCCGACGGCACCACCCTCTCGCCCATCCTCGGCCCCCAGCTCGACGGCAACGGCTTCGCCCTCATCAGGGACACCGACAACGGTGCCTACGACGGCAACAGCTCCTACGACCAGGCCGTCGGCCCCATGCAGTTCATCCCCTCCACCTGGGAGTGGGCGGGCCGCGACGGCAACGGCGACGGCCGTGAGGACCCCAACAACATCTACGACGCCGCCCTCGCCGCCGGCCACTACCTGTGCCGCTTCGACTGGGACCTGTCCGACCAGCGCGACCTCGACCGGGCGATCCTCAGCTACAACAACTCGACGGACTATCTGAACACCGTCATGTCGTGGCTGGAGTACTACCGCAAGGGCACCCACGAGATCCCGGACGGCTCCGGCACGCTGCCCGTGGACCGCAGCGACGACGATCCGGTACGGCCCTCCCCGTCGACGCCGGCCGCCCCGCCGACGCAGAAGCCCAGCCCCAAGCCCGAGAACAAGCCGGGCGGATCCATCCCGACCACCCCGCCGCCCACCACCCCGCCGCCCACCACTACCCCGCCGCCCACCACCCCGCAGACCCCCACCGACACGGTGGACCACCTGGAGGACGCCGGCACCGCGAAGCTCACCGCGATGGCGGGCGACGCGTTCACCGAGCGGATCAGCGCCCGCGCCGAGACGGACACCGGCAAGGCCGTGGCCAAGGTGCGGATCCGGTTCACCGTCGTCGGTGACACCGACACCACCTTCACCGGCGGCGAGAGCGTGGCCACCGTCGTCACCAACAAATCGGGCGTCGCCGTGGCCCCCGAGCTCCGGGCGGGCGAGAAGACCGGCCCCGTCGTCGTCCGGGCCACCGTGGTCGGCCGGACGGTCAAGGGCGTCGCCTACAGGGCGACGGTCACCGAGCGCGCCGCCGATACCCTCGTCCGCACCGGCGAAGAGGCGCTCACCTGCACGCCGGGCGGCGAGTTCGCGGACGCGGTCGAACTGAAGGCCACGTACGAGGGCGCCGCCGCCGACAAGGTGGCCGCCACCGCCACGCTCATCAAGTCGGCCGACGACTCGGCCGCGAACGACAAGGGCCCCTACTTCAAGGGTGCCGACGGCAAGGCCGTCCGCACCCTGAGCGGTCTGACGACGGACGCGAACGGTTTGCTGAAGCTGCCTCAGCTGTACGCGGACGACACCACCGGCACGTTCCTGCTCCGCGTCACCACCGCGGGCGGAGCGACCGTCACGGTCACTCTGACCGTGGAGGCGGCGGCCGGGACGGAGTCCCCGGCCCCGTCCGCCGACCCGTCCGCCGCCCCGTCGGCGAGCCCCACCGCCTGACGGAACGCGGAACCGATCACCGCCGGAGCCGGGCGTTGGTGTACCGGGTCGGCTCGGCGGTGGCCGGATCCTCCGGCCACGGGTGCTTGGGATAGCGCCCGCGCAGTTCGGCCCGCACGCCCTTGTAGCCGTCCCGCCAGAACGAGGCGAGGTCGGCGGTCACGGCGGCGGGCCGGCCGGCCGGGGACAGCAGATGCACCAGCAGCGGCACCCCGGCCACCTGCGGCGACTCCTGGAGCCCGAACATCTCCTGCAGCTTCACGGCGAGCACCGGCTGCTCCGGGTCGGAGTAGTCGATCCGGATTCCGGACCCACTGGGCACGGTGATCCGCTCGGGGGCGAGCTCGTCGAGCCGTACGGCCTCACCGGAGGCCCAGGGCAGCAGCCGCGCGAGCGCCTGCCCGGCGTCGATCCGCGCGAGATCGGCCCGCCGCCGGGCACGGCTCAGCTCCGGCTCCAGCCACTCCTCCACGCGCGTGTGCAGCGCCTCGTCGGAGACATCGGGCCACGGCTCACCGAGCCGGCCGTGCAGAAAGGCCAGCCGCTGCCGCAGTACGGCCGCCCCGGACGGCCACCGCAGCAGCCCGAACCCCTCCCGCCGCAGCCCGTCCAGCAGCGCGGACCGTACGAGCGAGGGGGCGGCGCCGGTGTACGGCCGTACGGCCACCTCCACCGCCCCGAGCCGCTCGACCCGCCGTGCGACGACGTCCCCGTCGACCCAGCCCACTTCCTCCCGGCGCTCCAGCAACGCCCCCGCCGCGACCCGCGCGACCCCCTCGTCGACAACGCCCCCGAGCTGCACGCGCGCGTGCCCCCGCCCCACAGGCCGATCGGCCACGGCAACGGCGATCCACCCGGCCCCCCGCAACGGGGACCCCGCCCCCACCTCGGCCCGTGTCCCGCCCACCATCAGATACGAACCGCCCTCCGCGCGGGCCACCCGCTCCGGAAACGCCAGCGCCGCCACCAGCCCGACCCGCCCGTCCTCCCCACCGGCGAGTCCCCTCCCCGCCCCCGCGCGGGCGCGGGGCGTCAAGCCCTCCGAAGCGCTGTCCCCACCGCCCGGCATCCGCCCGGAGCCCGGTGCGAACACTCCCGGGACGGGCGCGGCCTCGGACCCGGCCTCCGGCGTCGGCAGGAAGCCCCGTGTCGTCCCGCCGGCGGTGTCGGAGGTCAGACGGCGCAGACGGCCGGTCTCCCTGCGCCAGCGGGCGGCGTACGCGTCGCCGCCGCGCCGGGCGGCCCGCAGCGCGGCGGCGAGGTCGTCGCCGTACTCGCGCGGCGGTTCCTCGCCGATGAGGGCGATCACCTCGGCCGCGAGGTCCGGACCCACCACCGGTGCCGCGTCCAGCAGGGCGCGGCCCAGACGCGGGTGCAGGCCCAGGCCGGCCAGCCGCGCCCCGCGCTCGCCGGCCCGCCCGTCGGGGCCCACCGCCCCGATCGCCGTCAGGACGGAGCGGGCCGCCGCCATCGCCCCGGCCGGCGGAGGATCGAGCAACGCCAGCCCCGAGGCGTCGGGATCGCCCCAGCAGGCCGCCTGGAGCGCGAACGCCGTCAGGTCGGCCACCTTGATCTCGGGGGAGGGGAACCGCGGCAGCCGCGCGTCCTCCGCCTCCGCCCAGCAGCGGTACACCGCCCCCGGTGCCTCACGCCCGGCCCGCCCCGCCCGCTGCCGCCCCGCCGCGCGGGAGGCCCGTACCGTCGTCAGCGCGCTCAGCCCCCGCGCGTGGTCCACGCGCGGCTCCCGCGCCAGCCCCGAGTCCACGACCACCCGCACGCCCGGAACCGTCAGCGACGACTCCGCGACCGAGGTCGCCAGCACCACCCGGCGCCGCTCCCCGGCGGACAGCACCGCGTCCTGCACGGCGGCCGGCGCCCGCCCGTGCACCTGGAGCACGTCGACACCGGCGAGGTCCCCGAGCCGCCCGGCCACCCGGGCGATCTCGCCGACCCCCGGCAGGAACGCCAGCACGTCCCCCTCCCGCTCCGCCAGCGCCCGCCGCACCACCGACGCCACATGCGTCAGCAGCGCCGGATCGACCCGCGTCCCGTGCGGCGGCCGTACCGCACGCGCGGGCGGCGCCCACACCACGTCCACCGGGTACGCGGCACCGCGCGCCTCGACCACCGGCGCGTCCCCCAGCAGCCGGGCCCAGCCCTCCGCGTCCGTCGTCGCCGACGCGGCCACCAGTCGCAGTTCCGGGCGCAGCGCCTGGCGCACGTCCCACAGGAACGCCGCCGCCGTGTCCGCGTCCAGATGCCGCTCGTGGCACTCGTCGAGCACCACCGCGTCCACACCGGAAAGCTCCTGGTCGCGCTGGAGGCGCTGAAGGAGCACACCGGTGGTGACGACCTCCACGCGCGTGTGCCGCCCCACCGCCCGCTCCCCGCGCACGGTGAAACCGACCGACTCGCCGACCCGCTCGCCCAGCAGCCACGCCATCCGCCGTGCCGCCGCGCGGGCCGCGATCCGCCGCGGCTCGGCGACCACCACCCGCCGCGCCGGCCCGTCCCCGAGCAGCCCCGCCAGCGCCAGGGGCACCAGCGTCGTCTTGCCGGTACCGGGCGGCGCCACCAGTACGGCCGTGCCGTGCGCGTCGAGCGCGTCGGTCAGCCCCGGCAGGGCCTCGCGTACGGGAAGGGAGTCCAGGGCGTCATGACGGATCACGTACTCAGTCCCGTACGCACACGAAGATCGCCGTCCCCGGGATCAGGTTCCCGCGCAGTGGCGACCAGCCGCCCCACTCGGCGGTGTTCCAGGCCGGCCACTCCGGCTCCACCAGATCCACCAGCCGGAACCCCGAGGCGACGACGTCACGGACGCGGTCCCCGAGCGTCCTGTGGTGCTCCACGTACACCGCGCGGCCCCCCTCGTCCTGCTCGACATAGGGAGTGCGGTCGAAGTACGACGCGGACACGCTCAGTCCTTCCGGACCGGGCTCGTCGGGGAACGCCCAGCGGATCGGATGCGTGACCGAGAAGACCAGCCGGCCGCCGGGCCGCAGCACCCGCCGCACCTCGCGCAGCACCAGCCGCGGATCGGCGACGAAGGGCAGCGCCCCGTACGCCGAGCAGGCCAGGTCGAAGGAGCCGTCCGCGAACGGCAGCGCGCCCGCGTCGGCGCACACCAGCGGGACCGGCCCGCCGATCCGCAGCGCGTGCTGCAACTGCCGGTGCGAGATGTCCAGCGCCACCGGACGCGCCCCCTGGGCGGCCAGCCAGCGCGAGCACTGCGCCGCGCCGGCCCCCAGTTCCAGGACGTCCCGGCCCTTCAGCTCCTCCGGCGGACCGAGCAGCTCCGCCTCCACCTCGTCCAGCCCCTCGGGGCCCCACACGAAGCGGTCGTCGCCGAGGAACGTGCCGTGCTCGATCTGGTACTCGTCCGCGTTGCGGTCCCACCAGCCCCGGTTGGCGCGGGAGCTCTCCGTGACACCGGCCTGCCGCCGGGTCGCCTCCGGGTCGGGCGCTTCGGGCTCTTGGATGATGGGCTCCCTCGTCGTACTCTTCCGTCCAGCCGGTCCCCGGCGTGTCGCAGAAGGGGTCCTCACCGCCCCTGCGTGGCCTCGGGAGACCGCAGTTGTGCCGGTTATGCGGCGATCCGCCCCGGGTGGGCGGCTTCGCGCATTGACCATGTCCGGCAGCCCCCGTATGCTACAAGTTGCGCTGCGAGCCTGCGCACCTCAGACGTAGCAGGCTGCGCTCGCATCTGTTGTATGTCCCCTCGGTTCTCGAGGCGTCGTCACCGGCGAACGGTGATGCGCTTCCTTGGCTGTCCGGCTTCTGCAGAGCGAAACGGGCTCCCGGCGTAAGCAGTACCTACGACTCAATGTCCGTACCGGAGCCCTTTCCCACATGACGAGCAGCACCGAGACCACCGCCACCACCCCGCAGGTTGCGGTCAACGACATCGGTAACGAGGAAGCCTTCCTCGCCGCGATCGACGAGACGATCAAGTACTTCAACGACGGCGACATCGTCGACGGCGTCATCGTGAAGGTCGACCGGGACGAGGTCCTGCTCGACATCGGTTACAAGACCGAAGGTGTCATCCCGAGCCGCGAGCTCTCGATCAAGCACGACGTCGACCCGAACGAGGTCGTCAAGGTCGGCGACGAGATCGAGGCCCTTGTTCTCCAGAAGGAGGACAAGGAAGGCCGCCTGATCCTCTCGAAGAAGCGTGCCCAGTACGAGCGGGCCTGGGGCACCATCGAGAAGATCAAGGAAGAGGACGGCATCGTCACCGGTACCGTCATCGAGGTCGTCAAGGGTGGTCTCATCCTCGACATCGGCCTCCGTGGCTTCCTGCCGGCTTCTCTCGTCGAGATGCGTCGTGTCCGCGACCTCCAGCCCTACGTGGGCAAGGAGCTCGAGGCCAAGATCATCGAGCTGGACAAGAACCGCAACAACGTGGTCCTGTCCCGCCGTGCCTGGCTGGAGCAGACCCAGTCCGAGGTCCGCCAGACGTTCCTCACGACCCTCCAGAAGGGTCAGGTCCGTTCCGGCGTCGTCTCCTCGATCGTCAACTTCGGTGCCTTCGTGGACCTGGGTGGCGTCGACGGTCTGGTGCACGTCTCCGAGCTCTCCTGGAAGCACATCGACCACCCCTCCGAGGTCGTCGAGGTCGGCCAGGAGGTCACGGTCGAGGTCCTCGACGTCGACATGGACCGCGAGCGTGTCTCCCTGTCGCTGAAGGCGACCCAGGAAGACCCGTGGCAGCAGTTCGCCCGCACCCACCAGATCGGCCAGGTCGTGCCCGGCAAGGTCACGAAGCTGGTTCCGTTCGGCGCGTTCGTCCGCGTGGACGAGGGCATCGAGGGTCTGGTCCACATCTCCGAGCTGGCCGAGCGCCACGTGGAGATCCCGGAGCAGGTCGTCCAGGTCAACGACGAGATCTTCGTCAAGGTCATCGACATCGACCTCGAGCGCCGTCGCATCAGCCTCTCGCTGAAGCAGGCCAACGAGGCCTTCGGCGCCGACCCGTCGGCGGTCGAGTTCGACCCGACCCTGTACGGCATGGCCGCGTCCTACGACGACCAGGGCAACTACATCTACCCCGAGGGCTTCGACCCCGAGACCAACGACTGGCTCGAGGGCTACGAGACCCAGCGCGAGGCGTGGGAGACCCAGTACGCCGAGGCGCAGCAGCGCTTCGAGCAGCACCAGGCGCAGGTCATCAAGTCCCGCGAGGCGGACGAGAAGGCCGCTGCCGAGGGTGGCGAGGACGTCGCTCCGGCCGCGTCCGGTGGCGGCGGTTCGTACTCCTCCGAGGGTGGCGACCAGTCCGGTGCGCTGGCTTCGGACGAGGCGCTGGCCGCGCTGCGCGAGAAGCTGGCCGGCGGCCAGAGCTGATCGCTCTCCGCTGATCCCCAGCGGTTGACCGAGGGGTCGTACCTTTCGAGGTACGGCCCCTCAGTGCTGCCCCCCTCGGGGTCGCGGTTCCGCTGCGGGCCGGTGGGAGCCGACGCGCCCGCGCGGCGGGGCCGCGCATCGATACGGCCCCGCGCCCCTGAGGGAGTCGCCCGCCCGGGAATGTCGGTGCCGTGTGTCACGTTGTGCAGTACGGACATGAGGAGGAGCGGTCACTGTGCTTGATCCGCAGGGTTTGTACGCATGGGAGCCGAAGGGGCTCGGCGTCGTCGACATGGCGCTGGCCCAGGAATCGGCCGGACTTGTCATGCTCTACCACTTCGACGGATACATCGACGCGGGGGAGACCGGGGACCAGATCGTCGACCGGCTGCTCGACTCACTGCCCCACCAGGTCGTCGCCCGGTTCGACCACGACCGGCTCGTCGACTACCGCGCCCGGCGCCCGCTGCTGACCTTCACCCGCGACCGGTGGAGCGACTACGAGGTGCCCGCCATCGAGGTGCGCCTCGTCCAGGACGCCACGGGAGCGCCCTTCCTGCTGCTCTCCGGCCCCGAACCGGACGTGGAGTGGGAGCGCTTCGCCGCCGCCGTCCAGCAGATCGTGGAGCGGCTCGGCGTACGCCTGTCGGTGAACTTCCACGGCATCCCCATGGGCGTCCCGCACACCCGGCCCGTCGGCCTCACCCCGCACGGCAACCGCGCCGACCTCGTCCCGACGGGCGGCAGCGTCTTCGACGAGGCGCAGGTGCCCGGCAGCGCCGAGGCGCTCGTCGAGTACCGGCTCATGCAGGCCGGGCACGACGTCCTGGGCGTCGCCGCGCACGTGCCGCACTACATCGCCCGTTCCCCGTACCCGGACGCGGCACTGACCGCCCTGGAGGCCATCACGGCCGCGACGGGACTGGTCCTGCCCGGCGTCGCGCACGCGCTGCGCACCGACGCCCACCGCACCCAGACCGAGATCGACCGCCAGATCCAGGAGGGCGACGACGAACTCACCGCCCTCATCCAGGGCCTCGAGCACCAGTACGACGCGGTGGCGGGCGCGGAGACCCGGGGCAACATGCTCGCCGAGCCGGTGGAGATCCCGTCGGCGGACGAGATCGGCCGCGAGTTCGAACGCTTCCTGGCGGAGCGCGAGGGCGACAGCTGACGCCCTAGGCTTCTTCCCATGCTGAAAGTGGGCCTGACCGGCGGTATCGGAGCCGGCAAGAGCGAGGTGTCGCGGCTGCTCGTCGAGTGCGGGGCCGTGCTGATCGACGCGGACCGGATCGCGCGCGAGGTCGTCGAACCGGGGACGCCCGGTCTGGCGGCGGTCGTGGACGTCTTCGGTACCGAGGTCCTCACCGCGGACGGCAGGCTCGACCGGCCCAAGCTGGGCTCCATCGTCTTCGCCGACCCGGAGAGACTGGCCGTCCTCAACTCGATCGTCCACCCCCTGGTGGGCGCCCGCTCCCGCGAACTGGAGGAGGAGGCCGCCGAGGACGCCGTCGTGATCCACGATGTCCCCCTCCTCACGGAGAACGGCCTGGCCCCCCTCTACGACCTCGTGATCGTCGTCGACGCCAGCCCCGAGACCCAGCTCGACCGGCTCGTGGGCCGGCGCGGCATGACGGCGGAGGACGCCCGCGCGCGGATGGCCGCCCAGGCGACCCGCGAGCAGCGCCGGGAGATCGCCGACATCGTCATCGACAACGACGTCCCCCTCGACGAGCTGGAACAGCGCGTCGAGGACGTGTGGTCCGGGCTCGTCCACCGGGCGCGGACCTCCCACCCGGAATAGCGGGTGCCGGACGGGGCGTTGAACCCGTTCAGTGAGGGAAGGATTCCGCCGTGCCCGAGACCAGCGGTTCGACCGGACGTACGCCGGAAACGCATGTCATCGACTTCCGTGCCGCCGAGCACCTGCTCGCCTCCCGCGACCCGAGGGGCGCGGTGAAGCTGCTCGACGGTGTCATAGACGTCCATCCGGAGAACACCGCCGCGCGCCTGCTGCGCGCCCGTGCCTTCTTCGCGGCGGCCCAGCTGCGCCCCGCCGAGCTGGAGTTCTCCCTCGTCCTGGAGCGCGAGCCGGACAACGCCTTCGCCCACTTCGCGCTCGCCCGCACCTACCAGCGGCAGGGCCGCCCGCACCCGGCCAAGCGCCACTTCCGGCTGGCGGCCGCGCTGGACCCGAACCCGGAGTACCTGGAGGCGGCCCGCTTCGACGCGTGACGGCCCGCGCTACGGGTGGCTCCTCGGCGGCTGGTACGGGGGCACATCGCGCCCCGGCTGGTAGTGCGGGCCCTGGCGGATGTGCCGCAGGACGACGGCCAGGTCGACCGTGACGACCAGCCACAGCAGCCCGCAGACGAGGGCCCAGCCCGGGTGCCCCGCGAGCGCGAACGCCACCGTCCCGGACACCGTCCAGACCACGCCCCACACGCTCAACCAGAACCGCATCCGCAGAGCACTGCGCGCGGTCGCCGGCTCACTGCCCGTACGCATCGCGATCACCGCCCCGTCCGTCCCGGCCTCCCGTTTCCGGGTTCCCTGGATCGCCTCCAGGACCACGTGTCACTCGGTCGGGTGAACCGGCGAGGAGGGGGAACGAACGTGCGGACGCGAGCCGTTTGGCGGGCATGGAACCGAAAATGCGTGAGGGCTATGAGGGGACGGGTCCCGGGGCGATCACCCCGGACGGCTGCGCGGTGGAGCTGTACGCGCGGCTGCCCGTCGGGGACGAGCCGGACATCATCGCCGCCGCGGTGCCGGCGCGGGCGCGGATCCTGGAGCTGGGCAGCGGCGTCGGGCGGATGACCCACGCGCTGCTGGAGCGGGGCTTCGAGGTCACGGCGGTGGACGAGTCCGCCGAGATGCTGGAGCGGGTGCGCGGGGCACGGACGATATGCGGCCCCGTGGAGCAGCTCGACCTCGGCGAGACGTTCGACGTGGTGCTGCTCGCGTCGTTCCTGGTGCACGCGGGGGACGTCGAGGTGCGGCGGGGGATGCTGCGCACCTGCGTGCGGCATCTGGCGAAGGGCGGATGCGTGCTGATCCAGCGGGAGGGCGAGGACTACCACACCGATGTGCCGCGCGAGCGGGTGGACCCGGCCGGCTTCACCATACGGATCGTGTCGACGGAGCCGGTCGGCGACGGCGTCGACTCGGTGCACGCGGAGTACGTGTTCCCGGACGCGACCTGGACCCAGACGTTCCGCTCCCGCCCTCTGACGAGGGAGCAGTTCGAGGAGGCACTGGCGGAGGCGGGCCTGAAGGTGGACCGGTACCTGACGGAGGACAGGGTGTGGGTGAGGGCGGTGCCGATGTCCGGCACCTGAGCGCGCGGACCGCCTTCACGGCCGGGCCGCACCACCGGTCCCTCTGCCACGGGTCTTGTGCCCACCACCGGCCGTCCCACGTCCGGTGGTCCCATGTCCGGCCGCCCCGCGTCCGGCGGACCCACCACGGCTGCCGGTTCCGCCGGACGCGGCGCCAGGGTCACCGCTGCTGCCCGGTCCGCCCGGTCCCGCGTGCCCACCGAACGGGCCGGGTCCGCCCAGCCCGCGCAGCCGTTCCATCTCCCGGCGGTCGCGCTTGGTCGGGCGGCCCGTGCCGCGGTCGCGGATGCCGGCCGGGGCGACGGCCTCGCGGGGCGGGGGCGGCGGGGAGTTGTCGAGGTAGCACTGGACGGCCACGGGGGCGCCGACCCGCTTGCGGATCAGCCGCTTGACGACGACGATCCGCTCCCGGGTCTCGGCCCGCAGCCGTACCTCGTCACCGACGCGGAGGGAGTGTGAGGGCTTCACGCGCTCGCCGTTGACCCGGACGTGCCCGCCCTTGCAGGCGGCGGCGCCGAGCGACCGCGTCTTGACCAGCCGCACCGACCAGATCCAGCTGTCGATCCGCACGGACTCGCCACTGCCCGGACCGGCCGCCTCGGCGGCGGCCATGGCAGCGGCGACCTTGGGGTCCTCGGCACTCTCAGAAGCCATGGTCCCGACCTTAACTCCCGGACCCGGCCGGCGGTGCGGGGTTTTCGCCCGCTCCGGGCACCTACCGTGGAGCCATGGACCCCAGCGGCCTCGACCGGCTAGACCAGCGCATCGCCGGCTGCCGTGCCTGCCCCCGGCTGGTCGACTGGCGTGAGGAGGTCGCCCGTACCAAGCGGGCCGCGTTCGCGGACTGGACGTACTGGGGGAGGCCGGTGCCCGGATTCGGGCCGGCGGACGCCCAGCTGCTGATCGTCGGCCTGGCACCCGCCGCCCACGGCGGCAACCGCACGGGGCGGATGTTCACCGGGGACCGTTCCGGGGACGTGCTGTACCAGGCGCTGTACGACGTGGGGCTCGCCTCGCAGCCGGGCTCCACCCACGCCGGGGACGGCCTGGAGCTGTACGGAGTGCGCGTCACCGCGCCCGTGCACTGCGCCCCGCCCGCCAACAAGCCCACCCCCGAAGAGCGGGACACCTGCCGGCCCTGGCTGGTGCGGGAGCTGCACCTGCTGCGGCCGACGGTACGGGCCGCGCTCGTGCTGGGGGCCTTCGGCTGGCAGGCCGCGCTGCCCGCGTTCGCCGAGGCCGGCTGGACCGTGCCCCGGCCCCGCCCCGCCTTCGCCCACGGCGCCCACGTCACCCTGGACGCTCCCGACGGGTCCGGCCTGAACCTCTTCGGCTGCTTCCACGTCAGCCAGCGCAACACCTTCACCGGCCGGCTCACCCCCGAGATGCTCCGGGACGTGCTGCGCACGGCGGCCGGGGCGGCGGGACTGCCCGCGCGAAAATGAGATGAACCGTCCCGCCGACGGCACTACGGTGTCCCGATGGCCAGGTATCCGGAGATCGAACCGTACGACCACGGCATGCTCGACGTCGGTGACGGCAACCGCCTCCACTGGGAGACCAGCGGCAACCCGCGCGGCAAACCCGCGGTGGTGCTGCACGGCGGGCCGGGTTCCAGCGCCGGCCCGAACCTCCGGCGCTACTTCGACCCCGCCGCCTACCGCATCGTGCTGCTCGACCAGCGCGGCGCCGGCCGTTCGACACCGCCCGCGAGCGACCACGCCACCGACATGGGCGTCAACACGACCGCCCACCTCATGGCGGACCTGGAGCGGCTGCGCACCCACCTCGGCATCGAGCGGTGGCTGGTGTGGGGCGTGTCGTGGGGATCGGTGCTCGGACTGCGGTACGCGCAGACGCACCCCGGTGTGGTCTCCGAACTGGTGCTGACCGGCGTGGCGACCGGCTCCAACGCGGAAGTCGACCTCTTCACCCGAGGGCTGGGCACCGTCTTCCCCGACGCCCACGAACGCTTCCTCGCCGCACTGCCCGCCGACGAGCGCGACGGCAACCTGGCCGCCGCCTACAACAGGCTGCTGGAGTCACCCGACCCGCAGGTCCGGGAACGGGCCGCGAAGGCCTGGACCGACTGGGAGACGGCGATGATCCCGGCGCCCCCGGGCTCGGTCGCGCGCTTCCGGGACCCGGTGTTCCGCATGGGCTTCGCCCGTACCGTCACCCACTACTGGGGCAACGACCACTTCCTCGGTGGCGGCGAGGACGACGACGAGGGGATCGTCCTGCGCGACGCCCACCTCCTCAAGGGCATCCCCGGCACCCTCGTCCAGGGCAGCCTCGACTTCGGCAACCTCCTCGGCATCGTCTGGCGCCTCCACCACGCCTGGCCGGACAGCGAGTTGACGATCGTGGACGAGGGCGGGCACGACACGGGCGACGTCGGTGACGACGCACTGGTGGCGGCGACGGACCGGTACGCGCGCCGCGGCGGGTGAACGCCGTCCCCCCTCGGACGTCCGACACGGGCGCCCCGCTGCCTGCGTCGTCCCGGCGCCGGACTCACACCGGAAGCCACGCGGGCCACCACGGCGGCACCTTGTCCGGTGGGCAGTGACTGACGGGGTAGCCGTCGGGCGCGTGCCATATCGCCATCAACGGCCGGAGCAGGACGATTCCCGTGGCGACGGTCAGGAGGAACGGCAGCAGCCGGCGTCGGCCGGTGACCCGGCGCATCAGGGCCCACACGGACGTCGACACGGCCGCCATGATCGTCGACGCGATCACCAGGTCCCCGAGGTCGGCCGACGCGTTGACGCCGATGTCGCAGTCGGCCCACGCGTTGCCGAGCAGGACGGACGCCATGAAACCGGAGGCCAGGAACACCACCCAGCCGATCAGCCAACTTGCCGCACTGTAGGGAGGGTTCGTGCTCTGTACCACAGAGTTCCCTTTGTTCGGTGGCCGGCTCGGTCGGGAACGAGAACGGTCCCTCTCAGGTCAGCGGCTCGTGGAACGGGCCGTCAGGCGCGAAGTCGTGAGAACACACCGTCACGTCCTGCCCTTCCGGATAAGCCGGCAACCACTCGCTGAACGTCATCCCGTAGAGGGTCCAGGCCGGACTGTCGAACTCCTGGACCACGACGCGCCAGGGTGACGAGGGAGCGTCGGGGACGCGGAGGAAGACCGCCTCGCCCGTCGTGGCCGTCGCCACCGGCACCAGTCCGCCCCTACCGGACTCGACAGGAATACCGAACCGCAGGCGTCCACGACCTCGCGGAAGTCCGATGGGAGTGCGACGCCGGGTTCCTGCTCCAGTGCGATCCATGGTGCAGGATCCGAGCAGTTGAACCGGGGCTCTCCCAGGAGGCCTCGTATCTCCGGGAGCGTTGCCACATCTGTGCTCCTCCTGATCTCAGAACGGGCTCGGGACCTGAGTCCAGACGATCACGACGAGGGCCAGGTGGACGAGGCACAGCAGTCGCGCGGACTTCCATCTGAACGACACCCCGGCCGTGGCGGCGAGGAACAGTGTGGACAGGACGAGGCAGAAGAAGGCGCCGGCCGCTGTGTCGGGGTCCGACGTCGGCGTGTTCTCGACGCCCACGGCGGGCAGGCTCAGGGCCAGCATGCCGACCGCGACGGCGTACAGTCCGGCGGTCAGCAGACCTCGCAGCCACAGGCCCGGCTTCTGGTTCTCAGCTATCACGTGCGTTCCATTCTGCAGGAGTTACTGACGCGGGGTGGGGGCGGGGCGGGGCCGGGGGCGCCCCCCC